>JBFWON010000050.1:0-28403 GCA_050250515.1 Bdellovibrionales bacterium
GGGTTGAATCGTGGCGCCGACAGAGCCTGAACCAGAGGCCACCACATCCCCGGTGAGGGCGGTGATCCCGGTGTCGGTGTCGTCCTGGGCCATCCACTGAGAGCCATTCCATTTAAGAACTTGGTTGAGTCCGGGGGCGCCTGGCGCAACGTAGTTGCCTTGTAAAGAGATCGCGTTCACATTGAACAGCTGCGAACCATCGATCACGCCCAAACGGGCCGAACCATCCAGTTGCACAATCTTGCCCGCTGTGGTGCCGACGTCCACAGATAGGGTGCCGGTGGTGGTGATTGTTCCTGCCACCATTCCGGTGCCGGCGGTGACCGACGTAACGGTACCACCACTTGAGCCGTCGACACCACACTCCCAACGACCGGGGGTGGCGTTCCATTTCAAGATCTCACCGTTCACGCAAGCCACATTGTTTGGCTGGTAGGTCATGTAAGCCGACGCTGCATTGCTAATGTCCGCGTATGTGTATGCGCGCGCGGTCCACTGGTTGCCCGCCTGGTCCCAAACCATAGTGAATTTGTCACCCGCCGCAGGGCCGACTCCCGTTGTGACCGCAGTCTTACCACCGACGTAACCGTCGGAATAAGTTTTATTAACCGCATCGCCACCGGCGGTCGGTGTACCGACGTTCGACACCACTTGGCCGTTGAACGAGTAACTGGACGTGAAGCTGTTGTTCAATAGATGTGTGAGCTTCACGTAGTTGGTGGCGCTAAAGACAGTCTCCACATTGGTTTGGTTTAAGTCAGTGCCGACATCGTCTTTGACTTGTATAAGATCAGCCGCCTTTTTGCCTTGAACACTTTCGGCGATCATCGCGTACGCGGCCGAAGACATGGGCACGTTCGGGGTCATGGCAACAAAGCCACCGCCGAGATCGTAGGAAACCCGAATCACCCGGTTGTCACCGGAGTTATTGGTCACGCCTCCGCAACCGGGGAAGGCGCCCGTCGCACCATCGTTTTGAAAGACCTTGACCGACAACGCCGTGGGGCTTGTGCCGTTGTCGATGTTGTTTTGAATGGAAGTACCACCACCGACCTCAAACGAGAATCCACCCTTGGTGACTGAGAGATCCTGGTTCATGTGATCTTCGACGTACAGCACACAAGACTCGGCCGCATCCAAGATCTCGACCTTGAAGTGAACACCGTTTTGCAAAACGGGTTGACCGTTTGGTTGGTAAAGAGCACCGCTAAGGTTGAATCGGATGGGCGGGGACTGGGCGAGCGCTTGGGTGATTTGCAAAGCTAGGCCCATGGCCACAAGGCCAATCACCAGCTTCAAATTGTGCAAACGCTTTTCCACCAACGTCCCCTAAAATCCGCTTTGGTAGATTTGAAGTTCGTGCTGTCGTCCTGACTACCAAGTTTGCGTCTTTGCGATATATAGATCGGCTAAATCGGGGCTAGACCTAAGCCTCCAAATAGGAATTCGGCGTCTCAAACTGAGAATGTGAAGGTCAGTTGACCCGAATCTCATTGCTTAACGTTCAATCCTGAGGCGGATAACTTTTTGAAACTGTTGCGGAACTTTACGGTGATTCGAGCTCAGATCCAACTGGGTGAGGTCTCAGTCGGACGTGGGTTTGCACTTTGCTAGCTTCGGAATTTCACTCCGAGGGTCACATATGAAGAAATTAGTACTTCCGCTCGCAACATCTGTTTTGACCGTTCTTTTTTTCCAGAACTGTCAAAAGGCCAAACTGACATCTGTCGGTGGCGAGGACTTCGGGTCTTTGACCACAGTTCAGGAGACTAATGACAATCAGCCGCCTAACCCAGGCCCGGCGCCGAGCCCGGATCCAAATCCTGCACCATCGCCCTCGCCGGATCCAGGACCTAGTCCATCTCCTAACCCCAATCCGAATCCCAATCCCAACCCGACGCCTACACCAACGCCGGCACCGAATCCCAATCCAGACAGCTGTCCTTCCGACAACGGTGATGACGACAATAGCTCTGATGACAAGAGCCATGACAGTAGCTCTGATAATGATTCGAGTTCGGATGACAGCAGCCATGATAAACAACAGAAGCAGAATCACAACGGTGGAGATAACTCGAGCGATGACAACTCGGGCGACGACTGCCGTGATCATAATGGTCGCGAAGAGGGTGCGCGCGAGTATGTCTGTACGGTCATGGGACCTGGAAGCTCGACCCGATTGGCCTGCGGTGATGATGAGATCAGTCCGCTTCACGAAGGACCTAAATTTCTTTGTATGACGAAGAAAGCCTGCGAAGAGATTGGTGGACTTGCCTTCCCAGATGCGCGGGCTGAAAAACGCGGCTGGTGCAAAACGGATTCGAACAATCATCACGTAAAACACATCAGCGACGAGCGCATGCAAGAATTAGTCGATAAGTACTTGCAAGAGCATCCGAACGGCCCGGGACCAACAGGTAACAACACTAATAATCCGAAGTGATTTGGATGGGGTCCGCGCTTCGATGGCGCGGATCTGAAGCTCGAAAGTTAAGTTTTTATTGAGCGCGCCAAGTTGAACAGACTTGGCGTTTTGTTTATGAGGAAAGAAACTTTCAAACCCCTCGCCCAAATGAGGCTGTCTGCAATCGTGACGGTCACATGTTTTAGATGTTCATGGCCTTAACCAATCCGGCAGATTTCGGGTTCTCTCGGGTTGGTAGTCAATGTAGCCCAAGGCCTCCCATTCATTCAATTGAACGTACTTCAACAAGGTCTTGAAAGCCCGGCCCCATTCGACGATGCGGGAGGCGGGCGAGGTCTTAAATCGGATCTGAAGTCGCCGTGCCAAGCAGCCGGTGAAACCACTTATGAATTTTCGATAGCCTGAATCACCACAACGGCGTGAACGTGATCGGAGACCACCACCAAACGGTAGGTTTTTAGGCCTAATCTTTTGCCGAGTCGATGCCATTTCTGGTGAATGGCACGCTCGTTTTTTTGTAGATCATGCCGTTTGGATTTTAGAATCAAGTGCAAGGGATGCCGGCGCGAAAGTGGTCGCTGCGTCTTGCGCCTGCCTCGTTCAGGAATAAACAGAGATTTGAGATTCTTCATTTCAAACATATTCAATTGCTTGGGTATTGCCAGACTGGCTCCTTTGCAGCTGTTGATGTGCAACCTACCACAGGTTTTAAAATCGGACATTTCCTGGATTTCTAGAATTCGAATGGATTTAAAGAATGTCGCTCTGGCAGTGGCAATTCACGCCCATGGCCTTGCCCTAGTACTCGCGCGCGAAGCATGAGGCCCCCTACACGCACATTAAGTTTGTCGGCCCTGTCAGCAACTGCGCATGTGGTTTTGTAGTCAAATACTATTTAGTATTGAGCTCGAAAAGTTGGGATGAAAAGGCGGTAAAAGAACAAGGTGAAAAGGAAAGGGTACTTTTTTGGATTTGTTCTTACGTAAGCCATTGCGAAAGTGCCTGGCGATTTAACTTCCTGACAAAATTGCACTTGTCGTTTTGATCTAAACGATTGGAAGCGTGTAGTGAACTCAGGTCGAGCTTATGACCTCGCCCCGAAATACAAAACTAAGACTGAGTCTACGGAAGGGCTAGCGCCAATAGGCCCAGAAAAAAGAAAACCCGCGTCGTCCCTTACGCGGGCCTGTTGCTGACTCCCTGTTTTCGCATCAGGCCCAGATCCTCTGGCAGCCCGGCCGGCCTAATCTCCTTAAAAAATGTTAGCCCCGTCGGCTTTGCGTCCCACCCTTTCAGATGGTTTGCCCTTAGCAAAGGAAGTAACAACCGTTTGATGAGTGTCTCTCGATACCTTCCTTGAGAGAACGGTTTTAGAATTTCTAACGTCTCGGACGCCCCGCTACTTCGGAGGTGGATCGAGACGCCAGTCCTTAGGCATCCTAGCCATTCGGCCCCCTTTAAATCGGCCGACCCTTCATAGTCGCCGTTATCCCTAAGAATAATGCAAGGCGTCGATCGACCCAAGGATTTTTTGCAAGGCATCTCATGACGAAAATTTCAGACCATAAGCTCCTGAAATCACAAATCTTGTGAGTGTCACAAAGGGAAACACAGAAATTAAGATTCGATCAAAATTTCATTTTAGGTCGACGGATTAGGCAGGCAGGCGCAGGAATTTCGTTTCAATTCGAGAGATGGGACTCCACCGATTTTGCCAAATTCTGAAAAGCCTGGGCTTCTTCAGCACCGGAAGGCGACTCGACAAACGGCACCCCGGCTTCACCGGCCACACCCACTTCAGGATAAAAAGGAATTTCCCCAAGCTTGGTGAGCTTCTTCACCGACAGATAGGTTTCCAAATCTCCCCGCGGGAAGAGCTGAATTTTTTCTCCGTCTCGAACTAAATAAGACATGTTTTCTACGACACCCAAGACCGGAACATTAGTGCGGGTGAACATATCGATGGCTTTTTTGGCATCCGCCAAAGCTATATTTTGCGGCGTCAGCACGACGATGGCGCCGCTGACTGGGACCTTTTGTGCCAAAGTCAGACCCACATCGCCGGTCCCAGGCGGAAGATCGACAATTAGGTAATCTAGGTCACCCCACAAAACATCTCGTAGAAATTGGTCCATGGCCTTGAACAGCATAGGGCCTCGCCATACGGCGGCCTGAGCTTCGTCGACCAGATAGCCGAGGCTCATCGTCTTAATTCCAAAGCGGGTGATCGGAATGATCTTTTGATTGGCGTCGAGTTCAGGTCTCGCCTCTTGCGCCCCCAGCATGCGCGGCACGCTGGGGCCGTAGATATCAGCGTCTAGGAGACCCACGCGGCGCCCGGCTTTCGCCAAGGAGGCAGCCAGATTGACGGCGACTGTACTTTTACCTACACCGCCTTTACCGGAACCGACAGCAATGATGTGACGAACGCCTGGGAGGGGAGCTTGTTTTTCAAATGGATTCATGTGGACTCTTTTAGACCTTCGCCCGGCTAGGCTCAAGGGATTGATGCTGTTAACCTAATAGAAATGAGGTTTGACTTGGGATCGATGGATCCACGGGAAATCTGGTTCTATTACGCCGGGGGCCTACTGCTATTGATAGTCCTCCTGTTCTGGCGTCGTCCTCGGCGTGGCATGCGCCTTAAGCTGACCGGGGGTCGAAAAACCAATTACAAGAAAATGGAAATTGAAGGCTTTCAGCCGGTTAGTGCTCAGGCTGCGGAACGGGGAGAGCGCTCCATAAACTGCGTGTTCAATTACAATGGGCATTCGTGGGATGCCTATGAAGTTTTGGGACTGCCTGCAGGTTCCTCGCTCGAAAACGTCGAAGCCGCCTACCGTGAAAGTTTGAGCCGGGTCGAAGCCACTTCGAAAAATTTTGTCGAAGCCGCTTACCAAGCCATTTTGGACCAAAACGGTTCCCGCGCTTCTGGTTAGTGACGCCTCCGCTTTGTCACGCCCCGCCATTTCACTGCTAACATTGCGAATCCCCCCGACATATCGCTAAATTGTGGCGCAGTTTCCTTGAACCCGGAGAATCACCCGATGCAGGTAAAGTTCCTCGACGATTTGTCGACGCTGGTGTCCCTCAGCAAACGGCGCGGTTTTGTCTTTCAAAGTTCTGAAATTTACGGCGGGCTTAATTCCTGCTGGGATTACGGACCCCTAGGAGCTCAGTTGAAATTGAAGGTGAAGCTCTCCTGGTGGCGGGCCATGACTCGCAGGCCGGATATCGTGGGCCTTGACGCCGCCATTTTGATGCATCCGATGGTGTGGAAGGCGTCTGGTCATGTGGATGGTTTTTCTGACCCGCTGGTGGATTGCAAAAAGTGTAAGAACCGATTTCGCCAAGACACGGCCATTGTGGCCGGCAAAGTGACTTGTCCCAGTTGCGGCTCAACGGATGTGACCGAGCCTCGCAATTTCAATTTGATGTTCAAAACCCATATGGGCCCGGTTGAGAACGAGGGTGCCGTGGTGTATCTGCGGCCTGAGACCGCGCAAGGGATTTTCGTCAATTTTGAAAATGTCGCCACCAGCATGCGCAAGAAGATTCCTTTTGGAATCGCACAAATCGGCAAATCATTTCGTAACGAGATCACTCCCGGCAACTTTACCTTCCGCACGCGCGAATTCGAACAGATGGAGATGCAGTACTTCGTCAAGCCCGGCACCGATATGGAATGGTTCGAGACCTGGAAGAAAACTCGTATGGAATACTATTCCACGATTGGCGTGAAGGCCGAAAAGCTTAAATTCAAAGAGCATGGCCCAGACGAGCTCGCCCACTACGCCAAGGCGGCGTTCGATGTGTTCTACGAGTTTCCGCATGGCTGGAGTGAGCTTGAGGGCATTCACAATCGCTCCGACTTTGATCTTTCTCAGCATCAAAAGTTTTCGAACAAGCGTTTGGAGTATTTCGACGAGGCCGCGAAAGAGAAATACATTCCCTACGTGATTGAGACCGCGGTGGGTTGTGATCGCCTGGTCTTGGCCGTGATGTGTGATGCGTATCGCGAAGAGCAAGTGACCTCCGAAAGTGGAGAGACCGACACGCGCGTCGTGATGGGCTTTCATCCTTCGGTGGCGCCGGTCGACATGGCGATTTTACCTTTGTCGAAAAAGCCGCCGTTACAAGAAATGGCGGGCTTAATTCGTGATGACTTTGGCCGCCGATATGACGTGGAATACGATGAGACCGCCAGCATCGGTAAACGATATCGTCGCCAGGATGAGATCGGAACGCCACTTTGTATCACAGTGGATTTTGACAGTTTGGAAGATAAGAAGGTGACCGTTCGTCACCGCGATAAAATGACTCAGGATCGTGTGGGCGTAGATCAGTTACATAAATATGTGCAAGACAAGCTTTTGCACTTTTGATCGGGAGATAAGGTGAAAGTGATGGAGAGTATGAATCCGACATCCGCGTCTCAACCAGCAAAGACCGTGTATTTCTTTTCGGCCGAGAGCACCGAGGGAAATGCCGGAATGAAAAACGTGCTCGGCGGCAAAGGTGCCAATCTGGCGGAGATGACTTCGCTTGGTCTGCCGGTTCCCCCCGGGTTCACGATCGCCACATCGGTCTGTCAGGAATTTTACGGTCATGACGAAAAATTGCCCGAAACTCTCAGGTCCGACGTCAAGCTAGCGATGGCCCAGGTGGAGCGATTGATTGGCAAACGGTTTGGCGACGTCGCCAATCCACTGTTGGTCAGTGTCAGGTCTGGTGCCCGCGTAAGCATGCCTGGAATGATGGATACCATTTTGAATCTGGGTCTCAATGATCAGACGGTCGAAGGTCTTACGAAGAAAACCGGCAATGAGCGCTTCGCATGGGACTCCTATCGACGATTCTTGACCATGTATTCGAACGTCGTGATGGGAATGAACACATCTTTGCTCGAAGTCGTGCTTGAGGACATCAAAGAAGCCAAAGGATACAAGCTCGACACCGAACTCACCACCGCGGACTTGAAGGCGTTGGTTGAAAAATACAAAAAGCAAATTATCGAGGGCACGGGCAAGCCCTTTCCGAGCGATCCGTGGGATCAGCTTTGGGGCGCGATTGCGGCTGTGTTTAAGAGCTGGAATTCCCCGCGAGCCATCACTTATCGAAATCTCCACGCCTACCCCAGTCACTGGGGGACCGCCGTGAACATTCAATCGATGGTTTTTGGCAATATGGGCGATGACTGTGCCACCGGTGTGGCTTTTACACGAAACCCATCGACGGGCGAGAGAAAGTTTTTTGGTGAATTCTTAGTCAACGCCCAGGGTGAGGACGTCGTGGCAGGAATTCGAACCCCCAACCCCTTGACGAAGGAATCAGCCAACGGCGTAACGAAGTCGCTTGAGGAGCTAATGCCCAAAGCCTATGCCGAGCTGGTTCAAATTTATCAAAAATTAGAATCGCATTATCGCGACATGCAAGACATTGAGTTCACCATCGAAAAAAATAAGTTGTGGATGTTGCAAACGCGAAATGGCAAGCGCACGGCCAAGGCGGCACTTCGCATTGCCTGCGATATGATTGATGAAAAGCTAATTACCGAAGACGAAGCTCTGCTTCGCATTTCACCGGCTAGTTTGGATCAGTTGCTGCATCCGACCTTGGACAGCAACGCCAAGAAAACCAAACTCTGCCAAGGATTGCCGGCCAGTCCTGGCGGCGCCACCGGTCAGATTGTTTTTTCCAGTGAGTCCGCCGTGGCCTGGGCTGAAAAAGGCAAGAAGACCATCTTGGTGAGAATTGAAACCAGCCCGGAAGATATCGAGGGCATGGTGAAGGCGCAGGCTGTGCTGACGACCCGCGGGGGAATGACGTCCCACGCGGCCGTGGTGGCTCGCGGAATGGGTAAGTGCTGTGTGGCCGGTTGTGGTGACATCGATGTGGACTACCAAAAACTCGAGCTACGAGTGAAGGGCTATGTTTTAAAAGAAGGCGATCAAATCACCCTGGATGGAAGCACGGGCGAAGTTTTCTTGGGCGAGGTCAAGACGATTGAGCCCACACTGGATGATTACTTTTTGCGAGTTATGAAAATGGCCGATGGTAAGCGAAAGCTCGGCGTTCGCACCAATGCGGACACGCCGGCCGACGCGCAAGTGGCCCGTCGTTTTGGTGCCGAAGGAATTGGACTTTGTCGGACAGAGCATATGTTCTTTGGTGCGGATCGAATCGATATCATGCGACGAATGATCATGGCCGAGACCAAAGAAGAGCGGGTGCAAGCGCTGAACGATCTTTTGCCGATTCAGCGACAGGATTTTAAAGGTCTATTCGAAGTGATGAAGGGCCTGCCGGTCACCATTCGACTTTTGGATCCACCGCTGCACGAGTTTTTACCCCATGGAGAAGAAGAACTGCGCGAGCTGGCCGGACGCTTGCAGGTTTCGGTTGAAAAATTGCGGGTCAAAGTGAGAACTCTGCACGAATTCAATCCGATGCTTGGCCATCGAGGTTGTCGTCTGGCCATAACTTATCCAGAAATCTATATGATGCAGGCACGGGCCATTGCCGAGGCCACTATTGCGGTCATGCTGACCGGTCAAAAGTTGACGCCTGAGATTATGATTCCGCTGGTTGGATCGGAAGCCGAGCTTCGAATTTTGCGCGCGCAAGTGGAAGATGAAATCAAGCGCGTTCAAACTGAGTGCGATTGTCGTTTCGACTATTTGATCGGCACCATGATCGAACTGCCGCGCGCCGCTCTGCTGGCCGACAAGATTGCTGAGCACGCGGAGTTTTTTAGTTTTGGAACGAATGATCTGACCCAGACGACCTTGGGTATTTCGCGCGATGATGCGGGTCGATTCTTAGCCACCTATGTGAACGAGGGTATTTTTTCCGCCGATCCGTTTATGTCGGTGGATCAAGAAGGCGTTGGCATGCTCGTGGAAATGGCGGCGGATATGGGTCGGCGAACTCGTCCCTCCTTGAAGTTGGGGGTTTGTGGCGAGCATGGTGGGGATCCAGCCAGTATTCAGTTCTTTCATAAGGTGGGGCTCCACTATGTCAGTTGTTCGCCCTATCGAGTCCCTATCGCTCGACTGGCGGCCGCGCAGGCCTCGATTCAAGACACATCAAAAATGAAAATGAATTAAGGGGAGATCCTTATGAAAATCAAAGCCAAGCACATTTTAGTGGAACAAGAATTTCAAGCGCAGGATCTGCTTAAAAAATTGGCTGATGGTTCAAGTTTTGAGGACTTGGCCCAGAAGTTTTCGAGCTGCCCCTCAAAAGCCAAAGGTGGAGATCTGGGGGAGTTTGGTAAGGGTCGAATGGTGCCTTCATTTGAAGAGGCGGCCTTCGCCCTTGAAGTCGATCAAATTTCTCCCCCGGTTCGTACACAGTTTGGCTATCACCTCATCAAACGCTACGCTTAGGTGCCTGCTAACTTTTTCCAATCTTATAGACAAAGGGCCGATTTGGCGGTTCAATTTGGCAAAACGGGGATATTGAATTGCGCATTAAAAAACTCGAACTGATTGGTTTTAAGTCTTTTAAAGATCGTACGGTCATTCATTTTGACCAGGGCATCACAGGGATCGTCGGCCCCAACGGATGCGGCAAGTCAAATATTGTGGACGCTCTTATTTGGGTGATGGGAGAGATGTCCGCCAAACATTTGCGCGGCGCCTCTATGTCCGATGTGATTTTTGCGGGTGCGGATGGCTATGCCCCCATGGGTTTGGCCGAAGTTTCTTTGACCCTTGAAAATGATGGGGGCCCCTTTCCCGTCAAATATTTGAAGCACACAGAGCTGATGGTCACCCGACGTTTACATCGGGACGGCGAATCCGAGTATTTGATCAACAAAGAATCGGCCCGTTTGCGCGATATCCAAGAGATATTTATGGACACCGGTGCCGGTGCCAAAGGGTTCTCGATCATCGAACAAGGAGCTATCGGAAAAATCGTCACGGCCAAGCCGGAAGATCGGCGCTCGCTGATTGAAGAAGCCGCCGGGATCACTAAATTTAAAGTGCGTAAGCGCGAATCCCAACGAAAGCTGGTTTCGACTGAGCAGAATCTTGTTCGCCTTCAAGATATTTTGGGCGAGCAAAAGCGCCAATTGGAATCCCTGGAGCGGCAAGCGCAACGCGCCGATCGCTATCGCGCTTTGAAACGTGATCTTCAAGAAAAAGAAATACTGCACGCCTCGAAAACCTATCTGCAAATGCATCAGGAATCCGAGGCTTTACGTACAGAAGTGGACGCAGCCCGTGAACAAGAAGCGGGTTGGAGTGGCCAGGTCTCAGCGGCCGAAAGTGAATTGTCCGCCTTGCGCCTGCAGGTTTTGGAGAGCGAAAAAGCCCTGGAAACACTTCTTAGCGATCAGCAAAAGGCGCAAAGCGAGACGCAAACCCTTGAGTACCAAATTCGCGAATTGAACTTTGAAATTGAACAGGCTCGGCGCAGCAAAGAGCTCACCGGCAGCATGCTGGAGCAATCTCAGGCGCGCAAAGTCGCCCTAGAAAATGAACTGGGTCAAATTCAGGCTAATTTGCAGGGGTTGGAAGAAAAAGCCGAACTTGTGGGCCGCAATTATCAGGAAAAAGCGGCGGAGCTTTCAAAGATCCAAGTTCGCATCACCGAAGTCGATCAACAGTTGACGACTGAGCGACGTGAAATGCTGACAGTTTCACAGTCCGAGACTCACCTAGACGTAAAGCTACAAAGCCTCAATGACAAAGCCAAGGAAGTGAGCGAACGCCTGACCTCACTTCGCGAAATCGAAGCTGAGCTAAAAACCCAACGACAACAGTTTGAAGAACGGCGCAACGCCACCTTCAACAAGCTCGAAGGTGAGCGGCAGATGCAGCTCGATATCATGAAAGATGTTGAGAACTTCGAAGCCAATCATCAAATTCTAGTTCGCCAAGTGGAAGAAAAGCGGGAAGAAGTCAGCGAATTCAAAGACAAATTGAATGAGGTCGCGTCTCGCCTTTACGGCCTTGAAAACTTGCAATCTAACTTTGAGGGTTTTGAAGAGGGCGTTCGCCAAGTGATGCTGTGGCAAAAAACACGGGGCGAAACCCATGCCGATGGTTCGGTGAGTGGAGCTATGTCCGCTTTGCGTCCTGTCGCAGAATTGGTCGAAGCTCCTGAGCAATATGAATTGGCCATGGAATCCGCTCTGGGAAGTCGTTTGCAGCTATTGGTTTCAGACTCTGAGCAAACCGCATTGGGCGCCATCGATTATCTAAAATCTGGCGCCAAGGGCCGCTCGAGTTTCGTTACTGGCCACTGGGTGGACGGTGCGGGCTCAGATGAGAACGCCATTCGCCAAGAGGCCGGAGTCACTGCTTTATTGAGTGATGTGGTTCGGTTACCAGAAGATCAAAAGTCGGTTTTAACCCCATTCTTTGCAAAAGTGGCGGTGGTGGATTCCATTCGATCGGCCTTGGCTCTTCGTCCTCGGTTTGGGGGATTCACTTTTGTCACTCTCGAAGGTGACTGCTTAAACCCTGAAGGTGTTTTGACCGGAGGGTCGGCGGAGAGCGCGGATTCGGGCTTGTTGAAACGTCGCCGTGAAATCAAAGAGCTCTCTGGCCAGCGGGAAGAGTGGAGTGGAAAACTGGCATTGGCCAAGCTCTCACTTGAAAAGTTGGAAGGAAAGCTTCAGCAGGTGGGTGAAGAGCTCGAGGCCTCGCGAAAACGCCACGTTGAAAAAGAAGTTCTTGTGGCGGAGCTCAAGAAAGATCTTGAGCGGGCCGAGAACGAGCTGAACAACGCTCAGGTCGCGCTTCAGCGCCATCAGAATGAAGTGAATCGTGAAGATGCCAATCATGCCAAGCTCGGCACTGAGATCGAAGAGGTCAGCGCTCGCCTGATTGAAATGCGGGATCGTCGCCTGCAGTTAGAAGAATCTGTCAAACGTTTGGATGCGGAATATCAGTCGTCTCGCCAAGGTGTGGATGGCCTGCAAAAGGAAGTGACGGATCTTCAGGTCGAGGCGGCTTCCAGTCGCAAAGATCTCGAATCCACTCGTCAACGTTTTGAGTTTTTAGATAAGTCGCTTCGCGAAATCCAAGAGCAAGTCGATAAAATGGCGACGGAATCAGATAAAAGCGTCGAGTCTTTAAATGTAAATCAAGTGTTAGTCGAGCAACGAAAGCTTGATTTAGAGGTCGCCATTGATCGGGCAAAAGAAGTCACCAGTAAGGTGTCTACGGCCCGAGATGCTCACGAGCAAATCGCCGGTAATGCCCGCTCTCGCGAGACGGCGATGAGCGAAATGCATCAGAATCGTCTCAAGATGCAGACTCGCCTGAATGAAGCTAGCCTTCGGATGGAGCAGCTTCGTATGAAGGAGCAGTATATTTTGGATCAGATGAGTGAGCGTTATATGCTCAACATCGCCGAAGTGGCTCCACAATACGCTGAAACCGAAGCCGATCTGGCCGCTTTGGAAAAAGAGGTGGGCGAGCTCAAGTCCAAGCTGAATCGCATTGGCGACGTGAACCTGTCGTCGATCGAAGAGTACGACGACCTAAAAGGGCGCCATGACTTTTTGAGCAAACAGTACGACGACCTGATTGAGGCGAAAGAGCAGCTGAAAAAAGTGATTGATCGAATCAACCGTATTTGTTCGCGCCGATTCAAAGACACATTTGAACAAGTGAATGACCGCTTTACCAAGGTGTTCCCTGTTCTTTTCGGTGGTGGTGAAGCCCGCCTCATTTTGGTGGAAGACCCCGAAAATGGTGAGATGGGAATCGACATTATCTCCAAGCCTCCGGGCAAGAAGATGCAGAATGTGACGCTTCTCTCCGGTGGTGAAAAAGCTCTGACCGCAGTGTCGCTGATTTTCTCTATTTTCCTGGTGAAACCCTCGCCCTTTTGCTTACTGGATGAGGTCGATGCGCCCCTTGATGACGCTAACGTTTTTCGATTCAATGACTTGGTCAAAGAGATGGCCAAGCGCTCGCAAATCATCGTGGTCACCCACAATAAGCACACGATGCGCGTGAACAACGTGCTCTACGGTGTGACGATGGAAGAAAAGGGTGTCTCTAAAATGGTGTCCGTTACCATCGATCAAGCGGAAGACTCGGCCGAAGCGTTTTCGCGCTAAAGCCTGTTAACCAACCTACCAGGCTAAGCTAACTGGGCCCGGGCCCAGTTAGAACGGATGCATTGGGACTGGAATCACGGCGAGTTTAATCGGCCGCTAAGGGGTACCTCCCCAGACTGAGGCCTTGGTAATCGGTCCTCGATTGTTACCGAGTGGCACTTCGATAAACTAACCAAGTGAGATTTTTCTCTGCCCTCTTGATTTCATTTGCCTTTGTGACCGCGTGGTCCGCCCTTGCCATTGATACCGTTTCGACCGGCTATCGATTGAACAGTGCAGGTAATGTGCGGATTGATACCTGGGGGAAGTGTCGTGACGTCACGAACACTTCTGGGCGCGATCATTTTATCGCCACACGCACGCAGCCAGAGTGGTGGTCCTTTATTTCATTGACCCCACCTGGACTGGGTAAAGCCATTTGTCCCATACTTGCCGAATACACATTGTCCCCTCAAAAAACGGCGCCCAGTGCCTCTGCCATGGTGGGAGTGGCTGGTAGTGGTACGGCATGGGGCAATTCAGGCTGGGTCCAAGTGATTGCATCGACATCAGCCGCGATTGTGATCACTGGTGTGGTGGTGGATGCGCAGGTCAGTGCCGAGTTTGAGATTGATGTGGGGCGAGGCACGGCTGGATCTGAGGTCGTTGTGGGTACCCTGTCGGGCACTCGAAAAAGTGCGGCCGGTGGGCCGTGGTGGTTACAGTTTCCAATTGCCATCGACAATATTGGCGCGGGCCAACGAGTTGCCATTCGTTTTCGACGGGGAACCACTACGACCACAGCCTGGAATTTTCGGCTGACTTACTATGAGAAGCCCCTTTTAGGCGGTACAATTGCGACGACCTCCCAGGCCAGCAAAGTGATGCCGTCGGCTTCGGCTGGGACAAGTGTGACTCCGTCTGGAACGGCGTGGGTCAGTGGGGCCTGGGCCCAAGTGACGGCTTCCACGGCGAACGCGATCGTATTAGGAGGAATTTCGGTACAACCTCCCGCCGCAGCGGAATATGAAATCGACGTGGGCACCGGTGCCGCAGGCTTTGAAACCGTGGTGGCTACTTTCCGCGACATCACTGGCAATGCCAATGGCGGCCCTTACTATAAAGTTTTAAAACCTCCCCTCGATAACATTGCGTCTGGAACTCGTGTCGCTCTGAGAATTCGCGCGAGTACCACGACGACAACGGCCCATCCTGTGAAGCTCATTTACTACGACTCACCGGTGGGTCTGACTCTTCACAATCGCCCCTTAAAGTGGGCGCCCGCCGCAGCGGTGGGTGCCACCATTACACCGGTGGCGACCGCTTGGGCTGATTCGGCCTGGACCGAATTGATTTCGGTGGCACCGACCGATCTACAACTGGCGGGATTTATTGTCTTCATTGGGGCGGCCGCCAACTATGAATTGGAGTTCGGGGTCGGGCAGGCCGGGTTCGAATATCCGATCGCGTTTTTCAAAGGAGCGCCTAGTAACGCGAATCTGGTCGATTTCACTCCCTACTTTGTTCCCATGGTGAACTCGATACCGACCGGATCTCGGCTGGCTGTTCGATTGCGCAAGGCAAGCACCAGCACGACAGCTTGGCGGGTGGCTGTGGCGTATTACGAAGATTCAACTTCAGCCAATAAGGCGAGCGCCTACCATCGTGGCCTGCCTGACGGAGCCACGGCCCTGAACCTCACTCCAAGTGGGACAGCCTGGGCCAACTCCTCCTATTTACAGTTTTCAGCGGGCCTCACGGACGACATTTTGCTTACTAGTGTTGGTTACGATCCGCCAGCCAATGCCGAATTTGAACTGGACATCGCCACCGGGGCTGCGGGCTTTGAAACTGTGCAAACCACTTTGTCGGGAATTGTTCAAAACGGAGGCGGGCAGCAGATGTTGGCGCTTTCTCATCCGCTTTACATCCCAGCGGGATCCAGAATCGCACTTCGAATGCGCAAAGAAGGGACCAGCACCGCGGTCTGGCCCGTCGTGATGAACTATGTGCACTTCCAGTAGTTGGGTCCCCGGTCAGCGTCCACCTGAAGTGCTGGAGCCACCCATGCCAAAACCATCAAATGGTAGGTAGGTCACCTTATCGATGGTTTGTAGTAGCAACTTCTTGCTGATCGGGTCGCGCATCAATCGGCCGTGTATACCGACAGAAATCAATTCCTCAAATTTTAGCTGATCGAGATCTTTTGGTGAGTAGGTCAGTGACAAAGAAAAAGTCTCAATTTCACAAACGACGCTTTGGTCATTGATCTTGCAGGAGGGCTCGAGCTTCGAAAACTGAGTGAATATTTTAGGTTCAAAAAATCCCGCACCCGTATTGTACAAAAGCCGGTAGTTTTCTTGCTCTAACTCCTCGATGAGGGCATTGAGAAGCTGGGCATTGATGTTTTGACCCTGTCGAAGCTCTTCAAACTTCTCAATGGCCTCTTGGCTCGTGTCCGCTGATTTTTGGCTCCAGGCTGTAACGGACAAGACCATAAGGCCCGCCAGAGTCAGATTTTTAAGTGCAGAGATTTTAGGGAAAAATTTCATAGTTCATTCCTTACGGTTAGATGGGCAAGTAACGCGATTTGCACATTGGGTTCAAGGAAAAAATGGGACAGTTTTGTCTCCCCTCTGCAAAACTGTCCCGCGCGCTTAGTAGGTGCAAACAATAAGAGTTGAAGCCAGCTTGCGGTACTGACCATAGTCATTGACCGTTCCCGAGAGTTGCGAAGTCGCCGTAGTCCCTGCGCGTGTGCGGTGGTGAATGGCATCTTGCTCAAGCATTTCACGGTAGGCGTAGACCATGTCATTAAGGCTTGGATTGCGGACTCTGAGCCAGTTGGCGGCATCGTTGGAAAAGTCATTGCCGAAATAGTTCAAGACCAAGTCGATGTCCTGCGACCGAACGTGCACGTTGGCGCCCATCTCTGCCCCTTCTGTTGTTGAATAGGCAAGAAATGCGATATCCGAGCCGCGGATATCTCGTTGGACGGAACCACCGTAATCGTAGCGAATCTGAATTCTTCCCCCGAGTGGTCGGTAACTTGCGTCTTGCCAGAACGTCAGAATGACATCTGAGTATCCTTGTTGATCCGAGTAGGCCCGATAAAAGCAATTGAGTTCGTCATTCGAACGGGCGGCTTGCGCAACCCCATTCCACAGTAAAACCAAAAGTAAAAGCGATTTCATTGATTACTCCCAAATTGAACATTGAACGTCGAAGTCAAAGCGACCGACGACGAATTGGTTAAGGACAGGGTCTGGATAATCGTAACCGCGGCTATAGGTATGATCTTGAGCCACAACTTCGCGATTGTCTTCGGCCTGGGTCCATAAGCTCAGCCGCATGCGGCGATCGTGTCGACCTCGCTCCTCAAATTCATAGGTCACGATGGTCCCCATGGGGATTAGGCGCGACGAGATTTCGCCCTTTTGGCGGGGCCAATCACGAGGATGGCTTCGATCCAATTCAATCGTGATCATGTCACTGTGGGAATGGGCGCGGCCTTGCTCTGTGCGAGTGATCTCACAGTCCAGGTGTCTGGCATGCGCGGAAGCCATCCACAGACTTGTGAACATGGCGGTTAATAGGAACTTTTTCATCTTCTTCCTCCGTTGGGTTGTTGGTGGATGCCTTTCGCATCACGGAACCCGGTTTAGTCCGGAGGCCGGTTCGCTACAATTTGAATGATATTAATTTATTAACTATAAATTAATGTTTTATTAAATAAGCAGACGTGCTAAAACTCCTGTGTTATGCCCCTTCCCGCTGTGTTTTCATTTTTCGATTACAAGAAGTTTCTCTTTCACCAGATTCAGGTGCATGCGGCGGAGCGTGGCTATAAATCTCAATTGGCCGAAGCCGCCGGTTGCCAGCGTTCCTTCTTGTCGCAGATCTTGAACACGCACGTTCATTTGACTCCTGACCACGCTTTGGGTCTGGCGCAGTTTTGGAAGTTGGATGCGCAAGCAACCGAATATTTTTTAGCTCTGGTGGATCATGCCCGGGCCGCCACGCCGACCTTGAAGCGTCATTTGGAGACTCGGCTAAAGGCTCTTAAAGAGGCTCGACGTGATGCCGAAGTTCGAATTCGCCATCCCGAGCTCGAAAGTCTTGAGCATCAGGCGATTTACTACTCGCATTGGTATTGGAGTGCGATTCATATGTTGGTCAACACGGACGAATTTCGCAATGAGCGCGCTTTGGCGGATCGACTTCAAATGCCGGTGGCGATGATGCGTGAGGCACTCTCGGCGTTGCGTGAAATGGGATTGGTGGAGAAATCAAAAGGGGAGTGGGTCCCGACCAAGCGTCACCTTCACGCCACTTCGGGCTCCATTTATTCCAGCTTGCACCATGCCAGTTGGCGTTCAAAGGCCAATGAAAATATGCGCCGACGCCGCACAAGCGATGTGCATTTTACCGGCGTTTACTCTTTGAGCCGAAAGGTGCGCGAAGAGATCGAAGATCGCGTCCTCAGTCTGATTTCGGCCACCGGCAAGTTGGTCGAGCCCTCGCGGGACGAGGACGTCGCGTGCCTCTGCATTGATTGGTTTGATCCTTAATCCAACGTGAGGCCTTAAGCCCTAGAGCGTTTTTTTAATAAGAGTCTTCAACGCTTGGTTTTGCGACTCAATGTCCTCAACCGTGAGATCGTGTTCGAAGCCAGATGTCACGGGTAGGGGGAGGTTTTCGCGAATCAGATTCTCGACTTGCCCAAACGGAATCAGCGATCCGTCTTGCACAGGGGCGCTCAGTACGCCAAAGAGGTTGTTTGGCAAGCGGACTTGGATGGAGCTATAGAGATCATCTCGAAATCCTGCGGCCAAAGGATAGAGTTTGTTTTTGAAGACCATGCCGCCGGTGCCATTGGTGGGTCGCCCCACAATCGTGGTGTTGGGTCTGTTCTTCAGAAGTCCCGCCATGATCTCACAGCCACTGATACAGTATTCCGAGGTCACGACGGTCACCGGGCCGGAAAACACCACGCCCGTAATGGGAATTCTCACATTGGGCTCGGGGATAGCTGAAATATGAGTAAGACCTTGGACCCTGGCCTCATCGACCGCCCGATAAAAGCGATCACTGGAAAATCGACTCCAATCTTTGAACGGAACCTGAGGCCCCAAATTGAAAATCTCAAACAATTGAAACAGGTGGCGAGTGTACCGTCCCGAAGTAAAGGCCGATCCCAAAATCGTACTTCGATCAGGAATCAGGAGGCGAAAGTCGGCAATCGGAATGTCAAAATCGCCACCCCCGTTGTAACGTAAGTCGAGGACTAATTTTTTGCCTTCGGTTTGGCACTGCTTGAGAAACTGACCTAAGACCACGGTGTGGTTCTTAACCTCTCCATGAGATGACACAGGGACTTGCATCACTTTGTCCGAATCCGAATCTAGGATTTGGGCGTAACAAGCGGAATCGAGGTCGCCAAAGCGCATGGCGGGCTTACCACTGGCAAGAGCGTACTCAGTTGTGATTTGGTCGGTTAAAGGCTGCCTTTCATCATAGCCAACGTAGCCATCGCCGAATCCATCGGGATCGCGGGTACGAGAAAATCCAAAGGGCGCCAGAATCTTCATTCCCAGCTGGGTGAGCAGCAGATCCCGCAGATCTTGGCGTAGAGCGACTGGAAAGACGTACCAACGCAAATGGATCGGCTGATCTTGTCCGGCCAGCTTCAGCTGTAAAAATAGTTGGGAGGGATAGGCAAACTCACGGCGAGTGATGGCCTTTACGGCTTGCGCTTCAACAAAGGCTGGGGAGGATCCATTGATGTATTTAGCGAGTTGTGCAACGACCTGATATGGATCTTGCCCATCAATTTTTTCGACCACAGTCCCAGGCTTTAGGCGTCCTTCAAGTCCACCGGACCCGCCCGATAGGCGTTCGGCTTCGTTGGTGATTTTGATTAATTTTTGATCGTAACCGGCGATGACGATTTGATCGCCCACCTTACGTAATGAAACTCCAGAAACGACAAATGGGTTTGCCGTTTGCGAGCTGGTGATGATGTGTGTGTCTTGAAAGGCCGCCATGCATTCGAGGGCCCGATCTTGAAATGTGATTTGCGAAATGTCTGAGATCTTAAGTTCTCGTTCTACGCATGAGGTAAGATGAGCGAGTAAGTCGACCCCAAGGCGAGTCTTTTTGATTTCGAGAGAAGCATACTTTCGCCCCACCACTTCACGTAAATCACAAAGAATACGGGCGCGAACAGACTCCGTGAGTTCAGCATTGGGTCCATGGCTTTGGAGCGTGGAGCACACATCCGCCAGGGAAAGAGAAGGAATCAGTAAGAGAGCAGAAACGATCCATTGGTGAATTCGCATAGGGTTCCTCCATCGGAGTTGATAAAAAAATAGCCAGCCCTGAGGCTGGCTATTTCAGCAATATTCCCTATGGAATGGAATTACGGAGCGCTATCTTGCAAATCTTGCCAGAAATCCTCTTCCCAGCCCGGCGCGCGATCTTGGAGATCTTGCCAGAAATCCTCAGCCCAGCCTGGAGCTTGGTCGTTGAGCTCTTTGAAGAACTCTTCCGCCGTGAAGCCCGGAGCGCTGTCCTGAAGATCTTGCCAGAAATCTTCTTCCCAGCCTGGAGCATGATCTTGCAGATCTTGCCAGAAATCCTCTTCCCAACCCGGAGCGCGATCACTGAGCTCTTGGAAGAACTCTTCAGCTGTAAAGCCTGGTGCGCGATCCTGAAGTTCCTGGAAGAACTCCTCACTCGAAAATGCGTGTGCGCCTGCCGACATGACGAGGAGCGCCGCACTCAAGATGATTTTTTTCATGATTTTACCCCCTTGGTGTTGTGAGACAGACTCTGTTGGGTCTGTCGGGATTTGGTCAAATGTTGGTAATTTCTACGTTAGAATTGTAAAAATTTTAAGCGTCATAGTCCATAACGCTACAAATCAATCTGAACTTTCGTAACAAATTCCTGATGAAATTGCGTCGCAAGGCAGTACGGCGCTTAGTAGAGGCACTTCAAAACAGAAAGGACCTCTATGATTTCTCAACTACGTACTTTTTTTACCATGGCCGGGCTGGCCCTGCTTAGCAGCACCGTCGGGGCCGCTGAGCTGAACAGCGGTTTTTTGGATAACCTTCTTAACCGGCTCGGAGCCTTTTATCAGGATCTTCATAAACATCCCGAACTCTCACTAAAAGAGACAAGAACAAGTCAAAAGATGGCGGCGGAGTATCGCCGGCTCGGTTTGACGACCACAGAAAAGGTCGGGGGAACAGGAGTGGTCGGAGTTCTCACGAACGGACCTGGTCCCATCGGCATGGTCCGAGCTGATATGGATGGCCTACCGGTTCAAGAAGAAACCGGATTGCCCTACGCCAGTGAGAACGCGGGTGTCATGCACGCCTGCGGTCATGATCTTCATATGAGTATTCAAGTCGGTTTGATTGAAGCGCTTCAAGCCCATCGTAATGCTTGGAGTGGTACTATGGTGTTCATTGCCCAACCCGCCGAAGAGGTCGGCGCAGGCGCTAAGGCCATGCTTGAAGATGGATTGTTCGACCGATTTCCACGGCCTGAATATTCTCTGGCACTTCATGTGGACCCTGGATACCCGACGGGGACCGTCGCCACTCGATCCGGGCCGATGATGGCAAGTGCGGATATGTTAGACGTGGAATTTCATGGCAAAGGCGGCCACGCTGCCAAGCCACATTTGACTGTGGACCCGGTCGTTCTAGGTGCCGAATACGTGTTGAAGCTTCGTAGTCTGACCTCAGATGAGGTCGATCCATTACAGCCCACAGTCCTCAATGTGGGATCATTTCATGCGGGGACGAAACATAACATCATTCCGGACTCTGCCAAGCTTCATCTAAATATGCGAACTTTTGATCCTGACACGCGCGATTTCCTTGTTCGTCGAGTGCAAGAGACCGCCACAGAATTGTCACGGGCCCATCGAGCCGATGGACCTACGGTCACCCATGTGAGCAGCACTCCGTCGCTGGCGAACGATCCATCTTTGGTTGAAATGCTCAATCGAGAGATTGGTCAGCTGGATGGAGTTCATTTGGTCACTAAGCCCATGGTGATGACAGCTGAGGACTATGCCCGTTATCACCGTGATGGTGGCGTCCCGGGGGCGATGTTTCTGTTGGGATCGCAAAATCCGCAAACTCCCGAGCCTTGGCCAGGTTCGCACACGTCCCGCTACGCACCTGATTATGGTCCGACCATTCGGGTGGGCATCCGGTCCATGTACGCCGCGGTCACAGCCATGCAAAAGCCAGCGGTGGCTAAAGTCAAAGGCAAGAAGTAAAAGAGGGGTGGGGTTCAGGCTTGTTCGATCCTGAGCCCCATTCGTTTCAGAATCACACAGATGATTCTTTCTGATTTCTCAATTTAAGAAACTGCACAATAAGCTCACCCCCGACATAAGCCCGACCGATAAGTCCTATTATCAAGTCGTACGTTTGCGCTAGGGAGTATCATTATGAGAGCAAGTCCTCCGGCCACAAAGCCGAGTTTTGTGATTTCAAAATCTTCGGTTCCTTCACCTAAGCCGCAGCGGCGCCCGCGGCCACGGCCTCGTCTTTTAGTCGCTGACGGTGACACGCCCTTTGCCCGCTCGATGTCCAATTTCTTTTGGGACTTTGGCTTTGAATGTCGCACCACCAATACGGTTTCACAGGCCAAAGAGCTTCTGCAGTACTGGCAGCCCGAATCCATGTTTGTCGATTTTTTACTTCCTGAAACCAGTGCCATGTCGTTGTTCAAGTACATGCGCCAACGCAACTTGAACCGAAAAATGAAAAACGTCGTGGTGATGTCGAAGCAGGCCAGCTCCGAGGGCATCGAGGCCATGCTGAGGGCGGGTGCGACCAACTTATTGGTCAAACCTTTTTCGATGGAAGATGCCCTTCGCGCGGTGGACTCCGCTAAAGCCGATAAAGCGTTTGGTCCGAAGCCTGCACCTGCAGAGGCGGCGTCAGCCGTTAAGAAATCGACGGAGATTATAACGCCTGCCTCAGCGTTGGTCGTGCCAGCAGTGCAACCGGCCGTCGTGCCTCCGCCACCAGGACTCAAGTTGGCGGATCTAAGGCGGTCAGCTCCGCCTCTACCATTCCCACCAGTGGCTGAGATCAGTTCTGCCACGATGGTTAAAGAGATGCATTTGATGAATCTTTTCTTAAAGCAAACTCGCATGGGAACGAATTCCCATAAGACTCTGTTCAATCTGATGCGCATGATGGCGATGAAGGTCAGTGCGTGGCGATGCTCGTCCATTCAGTTTTTGAACCCAGAAACTGGATTGGTATTGGCTTCCCACGACGACGCGCAGGTGCAACACCTGCCGCTTCAGTTAAGCCTCTATCCCGAAGTGTTAGAGGTTCGAAAGACGGGTGAGCCCTTAATTATCAAAGACATTCAACGCTCGCCCATTTTACAGTCGGCCTATGCGAACATTCAGGATTTGCCTTTCAATTCGATGGCGGTTTTTCCGCTCTTTCAAAATCGCGATTTCTTTGGGGTTGTCAGTTTAAGGCTTAACTCGGCTGAGTCGCGTCTTCCGATGGAGTACATCGAGAGGTTCGGTCAGGTCTGTTCGCAAATTATTTCTCTGACTTTAAAGTAAGCAATCGAACAGGCGACGACGCCTAATGTGTATCAAATTGAAACGTACGGGCAATTGTTTTGGTCTAAGGTCCAACATGAAATAAAATTAAATCTAGTGTGAGGGGCTAATGGGGACAAAATTCACCAGAACCTTTTGGGCCATTCTGGTCGTGAGTGGAACCGCGGTCTTTTTCCAAAACTGCACGAAGTCGGAATTCTCGAACAATGGGCAGCCAATTGTGAGCTCAACCTCGGACAATGGTTATCCCTATGACGGCAAATTGTACGCCGACGTGGACCCCAATTGTGCAGAAACAGGCGTTAAGACAAAGATTCGATATTTCAGCAGTACACAGGCCGAACTTGTCACCTCAAACTGCGTGGACTTGCCGACCCCACAGATGTTGGTGCAATCTGAGTTCCTTCTCGACCCGAAAAGCAGTGATATTCTGCTTTATCAGCAGCGGACTCTCTATGCGGAGCAGCCCGTATTGCCGATGGTTCCGATTATCCATCTGGCCACACCCTCGAATCTCACCGGCGCACGGGGCGGCAGCATTGTATTTTCTCACGTCTTTACAGCACAGCCCATGGCTCGCGACTTCACAGTGTTTGTAAACTTTGTGAATTCAGCCGGGATTTCCACCTTCTTCGACAATCATCAACCGCCAACGCCGACCTCGGTGTGGTCGGGACCTCTGACTTATAGCCGCACAGTTAATATCCCGGCAGGTATCGCCCCAGGGACTTACAAAATCGTGGCGGGCGTTTACGAATTCAATGCGATTACAGGACAATACGAAAATCAGGCGCTTTTGGGTGGTCTCGGAGTTCTAGTCGATGGCGGTCCAGGCAACTTTCAAATTGGAATCTTGCAGGTGCAATGATGAAGTCGGAACTGGACAAATGCGACTACCTATTGAAGGCGGGCGACGTCAGCGGCGCCACTCTAATTATCCGCTCCTTGCAGCCTAGATCCATTTCCCGCCCCAACCGGCTACGGCTCGCCCGATTGTGCCGGCGAGCCCGATTGTTTGAAGACGGATTAAAGATTTTAGGGCAAACGGTGCGGGGGGGTCTCGAAAAGCCGACGAATCAAGAGGCCGCGGAATATGCCGTCTTGCTGGCGTGGAATGGATCTCACTCCGAAGCCTTGCAAATTCTAACTTCTATCAACCCAGATGAAGTGCCGGAAATTCGCCTTCACCGCGCGTTTTGCCACATCTTACAGTGGAATTATGGTATGGCCGCCGAGGAATTGACCTTCGTCGTCACCACTGAAACGGATGACTACAAGCGACTCGTTGCCAGAGTCAACTTGGCCTCTGCGTACTTGAATAATGGTGATATTGAGAAGGCAGAAGAACTCGCAACGGCGAATGTCGATCTGGCACGCGAGCTGAAGGCGCAAAGGCTGCTTGGCAACAGTCTCGAGGTGCGCAGCCAAATTTGGCTGCGCCTGCAATCATTTGAGCGATGTCATGCGGACTTAGATGCGGCCGCGCAGGTTTTAAGTGGGTCCACCTGGGATACTTCGTTTATTCAGAAATGGCGATCCATCGCACGCGCAATGGAGACGCAAAATCCAGATCCTATTGTGGAATTTCGCTCTACGGCGGTCTCTTCTAGACAAGTGGAAAGTGTGCGCGATGCAGATTTCTATTGGCTCAAGGTCGCATTCGATCGAAATCGGTTTGATCATCTCTACATTGGTACACCCCACTTGTCGTATCGACGTCGCATGTGCATCGAATTCAGCATTTCACCACCCGAAGGTTTTTATTTGGGCGGCCGCAATAATCCCGCCTTACACGCAGACACCGGCGATAGCCCTACGATTACCAATCCGGGAATGAAATTGAGCCGGCTCATCCAGATTTTAACTCGTGACTTTTATGCTGGAACACGACTTGGCGAAATATTTGCCCATTTGTATCCTGGTGAGCACTTCGATATCAACTCTTCTCCGGGGAGAGTCCGCCAGATCATTAGTCGGGCGCGTAAGTGGATGCAGGACCAAGGCACCGGCTTTGATATTTGGTTCAGCGAAGGCACCTACCATCTTACCGTCAGTGGCCCCATGTCAGTCTACGTGCCCAACACATCTTGGATAAAGGATGAGGTGGACGCTCACCTTCAACGTCTCACCACGAAAATTCCTCGGCTCGAGTTCTCCTCGACTGAGGCGGCTGAAGCCCTTGGCATAAGCCGACCGCAATTTACTCGGTATGCCAGGGCCCTTGTGGATCGGGGTCGCCTAGAGCGCTCAGGCTCTGGCAAGTACGTTCGTTATAAGATCCTACCTAAAGCCGGCTAGCCGCCCACCTATATCGAATTGATACAAATGTTTGCATCGTTATAACTGTGGGAATCGACCTCCATGCAAGAAACTGACTGGGTGGGGAGGTGTTGAGTGAAAAACGGTCTACGCCCAATTCATTTATTGAATGCAATTTGTCTGGTGCTGGGGCTTGTCGCCTGCACCGAGAATTTACCAGATACGCGAATCTCTACATCGCCAAGCTCGCAAGGGAGCATGGCGCTCTCGATGAAACAAGAGTTCGTGGGGCCTCAACTTTTTGAGGTTTCAATCACCAGCGATTTGATCAGATCCATGGCACTTTATCTGGACTCAGAATCCGTGCCATTCACGAGGTTGACCAGCCCACCATTTCGCGCTCAGTTGGACACCTCGAACCTCGCGAATGGGTCACATATTATCCGGGCCGAACTTCTGGTCACCTTATTGGGATCTGAATCGCGGGTTGAGCGCGTATTACAGTTCGCGGTCAACAATAGCGGTTCCACTCCCACAGTCCCGCCGCAACCCGCAGACCTCATTCTTGTCAGTGACAACTTCGAGACCGGCATGGGGCTGTGGCAAAACTGGGGTGGAGCGAGTGTCGTCCCCTCAGATGCGCGCTCGGGAATTAACGCACTAAAAGTGGGCACCGCCATCGGGGGAGCGGGCCGTGACATCCACTCACTGCTTGTGCCCGGTCGTCAGTATCGCATTCACGCCTTTGCAAAAAATCTGCAACCCTCAGTCTACGTCGGCGTCGGAGTCAAGATAGAAACTGCTGCAAAGCAAGTGCTATTAGAAAAGCCAGTGACCGTCACCAATACATCTTACCAGGAGATCATTATTGATTTTACCATGCCGTCTGGGGCGGACATGGCCTGGGTTTACATTTGGAAAGAAAATGGAACCAGCTATGCGCATCTTGACGATGTGACCGTAAGCGAAGCTGTTCAAGAACCAGCACCAGCACCAGCGCCAGCGCCAGCACCAGCGCCAGCACCAGCGCCAGCACCAGCGCCAGCACCAGCGCCAGCACCAGCGCCAGCACCAGCACCAGCACCAGCGCCGGCACCAGCACCAGCACCAGCCAGCCGTGATGTTCTAAAACAACCGTTTTCTAGCACGAGCATTTGGAACATGCCCATTGGGTCAGGCGCGATCTACGTTCCAGCGAATATTCCGGTCATGTCTGGGTACAAGGTAAGTAAGCTTGATCTGGAGCGAATCATTTTGCGACCTTCGGCACCTCTCGTGGATGTATACTACAATGGCGTGGGCTGGAACGGTGGAGACCGTTGCTCTATTCAAGGTGCCAAGTTAACCCAGGTGCCGATTCCGTCGAATTACGTGATTGCAAATTCGGGCGAAAATGAATCGGCAGCCATTCTTGCGGCTGATGGAAGGTCAATCATTCAAATGCAGCCACTCGCGCGTTGTTCGAACGGCAGTCATGCCACAAGCTTAGTGGTATGGGGACCGGTGGATATCTATGGCGACGGCATTCCGGGCGCGCATGGAGGTTCTAATTTATCCGCGCTTGGTGGTTCAATTCGACTCGGTGAACTTCGCCCTGGCCAGCAGGGGCCGCGCCATGCCTTGAAGGTTATAGTTCAGGCTGCAAACTCGCTCTACAAATGTGCAACGCGCGCCAACTGTTACCGTTGGCCGGCCTCTACTTCAGATGGTTACTCCGTTGGCTATTACGGTAAGGACAATCCGGGCCAATCGTATGCAATGAGAATGGGAGCTTTGCTGGCGCTGCCCCGTTCGGTCAGCATTCAATCTTTGAATTTTGAAACTGAGCCCGCGCGCCAATTGGCCTTCACCTTTCAAAACTATGGAGGGTATATTGTGGACGATAGCTACGGTGACGGTTTCGGCATTGCGGCCGAAAGCGGACCCGAAGGCTCTTTCCGTGACCAATTTCGTGCCGACTTCGGCTTTGATTTTGTCGTGAACGCGGGCGCCGGCACCCCTTGGTCAAGAGACATGGAAAAACTGATTAAAAGCTTGTCCGTAGTGGACAATAACAGTGCGACCTCAATAGGCGGCGGTGGCACACCACTGCAGCCTTTGGCGCCACCCTTGATGTGAGTGGAAAATGGACAAATTTTGTTTGAATTATTCCTTACTGATCCTACCGCTCTTGATTACGTTGTCCGCCTGCACACCAATGGAGGCTGAAAAAATAGGTGGTGTAGTGGGGCCATCGTTCGGCTCGACAAGCACAGCAGAGACCTTCTTGAAACAAGAATTCGTGTCCCCCAATCGCTTTGAGATTTCCACTACCAGCGATGCGGTCACCGAAATGAAACTTTATCTGGACATGAACTCCACACCGTATGCCCATCGGATGGCCGCCCCATTTTCGGCTGTCTTAGATACAGCAGGACTTAGTGATGGAGTGCACGCTATTCGTGCTGAAATCAGCGTTGAGCTGTTCGGGGTCCTCTCCCATGTCGAACGAGTTTTGGTATTTTCTGTCAGCAATGGGTCTGACTCCATGACAACTCCACAACCCACGATCGAGCCATCGGGCGAGTGGTCCGTGGTGTTCCAACCTCCAGCACTTTCACAACCGCGTATCATCCGCATTCCCGCCGATGTGCCTTTGTCGGATCTCAGCGCGTACAATGGTCACTGTGCGGGAAAGATTTATCAAGTCGATCTCGCCAATAACGAAGATGCAATTATCACCCAATCCGGTACCGCGCCTCTAGATAAACCGGTTTGGATCAACGGTGGCCGCAACGTAAGAGTTATCGGTTTGGAAATGGCCCTACAAGTACAACCGGGATGCGACAATGGAGGCTATTTAAAGGTTCCCGGGGGAATCGCCTTGCGCGTTGAGCAGGCGGGCACCACTTTTATTGAGGGATTGAAGATGGACTTGAATGGTCATTCCACCGATTGCATTGTCGCGCGCAATGCGGGCCTAAGAGAGGCTCAGGCGTTGGCTAACCGGAACGTCTACGTGCAAAAATCCGCGAGTCGAGGAGCCCGCCCTGGAG
>JBFWON010000051.1:0-28168 GCA_050250515.1 Bdellovibrionales bacterium
CCGAAGGCCACATCTGGATTGCACCCGTTGTTGGCATACCAGTCGCCTACTTCCGTGACGCTCTTGTCTTCGCCGAGAAATAGCTGGGCGTAAGTAGGGATGCAGGTTTCGTTGTTGGGCGCGTACCTTTTCTCCCAAACCAGAAGCCGACCGGGTTTGAGGAGGTCAAAGCGCGCTCGGTACAGTTTGTCGAAATCCACAGTGGCAGGATAAAAGCGGTAGTCTGAATAGAGCGAGCCGTCTTGCTTGCGCGAAACATTGCGGCGGTAACTCTGCGGAAAGTAGTTCCTCATATCGTCGTCCCACTGATCTTGTGCGGGTGCAGGTTGGGACATTGGTGCGGGTGCCGAGACCACTACGTTCCGGTTTCCACTTGACGGCGCGAAATGTCTACGGCCGGCGAGCTCGGAGGAGCCGCAACCCGCCGTGAGAATCAAGAATGTTAAAATTGTCAGTCGCTTCATCTGCCTTAATCCTAATTGCGGGTGAGAAACCAGAGGTCATAGATCAACTTCATCTCACCATTTTCAAATTTCACCACCGACTTGTACTTCACCTCGTTGCCGTAGCGATCGACTTCACTGAAGTTGGGATCGAAATCGAGATCGATCGATTCAATACCCAAATGGGTAAGAGATATGAGCTCCCCTGGACCCGCGATGCCGTTCAGATCGTGATCCATCCAAAGGCTTAAACGCTCGAAGACTTTGTCCACCCGGCCAATGGAGCCATCCGCATTGTCGTCATATTTGGCCAGCGCCGCGAAACCGTGAGGTGCAAACTCACCATCGGGACCCCGAGTGTTATTGCCGAACAATTCATTAACGCCATTCACTTGTTCTCTCAAATTGGGAAGGACCAGCATGGCCATGGCCGAATTTTTAAACCATCCAATATGCTTTTTAGTGTGCGGCACTGGCTTGGCGTTTTCGCCCTGTATGTCGAAAAGAATTCCATCTGCTAGTGAGGTGAGCTCAAACGGTTCATGGCCAGCGCGAAGATCGACAAACAAGGGCGACGATTTTTGGTCACATTTCTCGTATATGGGATCATTATCAGGAAACAGCGAGGTCGTGTTGTTTGCAACAGAGGGATTGTCGGCAAATATTACCGAGCCCCATCCATTCAATAACAAACTGAGCCCTTGTGCGTTCTTCAATGTAACGTTACTGAGCGGAATGCCAAGAACCGTTATTCCAGGGCATAAATTGGGCAAATCTAAGCCTCCGCTCGCAATCATGTTCCGAAGGACTTCTGTATCAGATGATTGGCAAGCGATCTCGCCATTAGATTTGGTGATAGTGAGGTGAATGGATGTGGTGACCATGGCCGGTGCAACCGCCTCAGCATAGCCGTCTGAGCAAATTCGCCACAGGGGTGTGAGGCCTCCTTGAATCACGGGCACATCGATCGCCTGATTCTCCCCCATTTGATCAATGGCACCGTAGGCGTCCTTATCTCCTCCCTGCGAAACCCCTGGTGAATAAGTCTCGCCAGTGCCGCTAATTGAGCCTCCTCCACCTCCAAAAACAGAGGATTTGGCAATTACGCCAGCCTTGGCAGATTTAAAATTGGCTTTGTTGCAGGCCGCACAAGTCGTTGTTAGAACGACTGTCAAAATTAACTTTTTCATATTCCCTCCGTTAACTTCAATCTAGGCTTTTGTGGGGCCACAATAAAATGACCATTGCGGAGCACTTGTCTTAGATTGAAACGAGCCAAGGTCTGTTGGACGAAATAAATTTTTTGCCGACTAATTGAGGATCGAGATGGCGTTAAGCGGCCTGATCGTCAATCACGATTTGATAGGTGACCGCGGAACCATGTCCATACCGTTTCATTAAGCCGCGTTCAGCGGCAGCGGACGCTAGGCGCTGAAAAGAAGAACGGCTCAACTGCAACTTCGCGCGCGCTTCAGTCGCAGAAAAATAATCGAGACCAAACGCCTGCTTGAGCTTTAGTAGGCGCGGATCCGTCGCCACCGCGGCTCCGGAATCCAGCTCGATTCCGACGCCCCGGTGCACTTTCACCGAGAACGTCGAGTGCCGGACTTCAATTGTTGCCGGCAACTCATTTTTCTCCAACCACCGCCGGGCGCGGCTGATGGTTTGATGAACGCGATTGGGTGAGGAATAAATATTGAAATACTCTCCGGGAAACAATTCGGCGTGCAGACCGCCGGTACTCATCGGCCGGTATAGATCCCTGGTCAAGATCGACAAAACACGCAGGGGAAGGCGGCTCACCGCGACCGTTTTGTCGCCATTCACGATCTGGCCGGTTCGAAGGCTAACCACTGGGCCGTCCTGGTCGCCGTACACGTAAGCCCCGACCTTTGGACTTTGACCAAGTTCGCGCTCAATGCGCGCCCGGTAAGGGGCCGCCGCCGTGCCATAATAAATTTTGTGAAATAACTCCTGATCGAAAGAAATTTTTAAGGAATAGAGATCGGCCTCGCGCATGGTTTCATATTCACCTCTTAGTGCAGCCGCTACCGAAAGCTCACGCAAGGGCTTAAGGTCGCGCGTCTTTAACGCTTCAAGCACGGCTTGCCATTTGGTAACGCGAAAGGAATCCAGTCCGTCTTGCGCGAGAATTTCGGCCGCGGCGTTAAGATCCAGTTCCATTTCATCCCACCGATCCTCACGCAAATGGAGTTGCGAGCGCATCTCCAATAAATTGCTCATCAAACGTAGATGCCCAAGTCTTTTTGCTTCCTCGATCAAAGAGCCGAGAAATTCCCGAACCTGAGGATCACCCGAAAACAGCAGTGCCGAAGCCAAATTGACCCGACCGACAAAACGCGAATAATCGTCCAATGGAGCCGCCAAATAGGAACCCAAGCTTTCACGCGCGGCCGCGTAATCCCAGTGGGCCATGTGGCAAAAAGCGCGAAACAAAAAAACTTGAGGCGCATGAGTGGGATCGACATTGGCCAAAATCGAGATGGCCTCTTTGGTGGCGCCGCTCATATTCAAGAGTGCCGCATATTCCGCCCACTCCGGGCCCGACGGCAACGTCAACCCAGGCCGAGCCGGGCGCACGCGAGGCGTGAGCAAACGTAAACCGGTGTTCACCTCGCCACATCGGCGGCAAAGAATACTCAATGGCAATCGAAACTTATCGGGAACGCTAGCGACCGGAAGCGCTAGGAGTCGGGATCTCACTTCCACGCCGCGCCCAGCGCGCAAATCCTGATCACAGTCCGAGATAAACAGCTCTAGATTCACTGGCAAATGCCACTTTCCGACATCAGAATACTTCCGTAAACGGGGCTTTCCATCATTAACTCAAATTCAAATTGCCCGTTGGAGGGCGTCAGCCAAAATTTTCCCATCGACGGCTTACCGACAATATAAGGATCGCTATATTGACCGGTGAGCTGCGTATTGCCCGCGTAGTAAGGAGCGTCTATGTTACCGTTTACGGTGACGGAGATATCATATCCCCCGGCGGTGTGGGCCGTCGTAACAATAGTGACCTCGCGGCCGTTGTTCGAAATGCCTGAGCACGCGGCACTCGGACTGCCCGCCGGCATAAGCGTAGCGCCTTGATAAATGGCGGACGAAAGATCCTCTTCGATGGTAATCTCGCGACCAATAGTGAGCGGTTGAGCTTTGACTGCCTGACAATCCGTCCGCACCAGATCCGCTCGCATGGCCACGCCGCTCACCACTTCTACATCGACTTGGGTCAAGACATTGGATTCTTCACCCGGGCAACTGCCGCCTGAATTCGTTTGCTGGTAACTGATTTTACCGTTGTAACCACTACCATTGCCGGAAAGCATGACTTCCGCGGATGAAGAGTTCCGCTCCTTTTGCGAAGCGCCGTCCACTTGTTGTTTAATGTTTTCCGTACAAGCCGTGAGCCCAAGTGCCAACACCAAAACCCGATAGGACATACTTTCCCCGCTTCCCTCTGATTAGTATCCATTATCAGATGCCGAATTGAGAAATTCTTATGACAAAACCGAATCAATCGCCCCACTTTGAGACACCCGCTCCGACGCCGTCATTTTACAAATTGTGGACCCCCATTTAAATTGGAGATCACATTGGCGCATCCCGAGGGGGAATGAACAGATATGAGTTGGAAAATCTCGCTTTTAGGTTTTGCTGCCTCAGTCGCCACTCTAGCTCACGCGGGTTTCGATTTTGACAGCGACGGCATCGACGACATCGCCGAGTACGGAGCTTCCGACTCCGGTCAAACTTGCGCGGGGCGAAGTGTGTTTAACCGCACAGTCACAATCCGCTCCGGTGCCACGCATGCGATTCTCACAAGGCTCGGGCCGGTGGCCGATCATTGTTTTCCAAATCTTTACCCGGTGATCTCACTAGGAAGTGGCACTCTTCACTTTGGTGCGGCAAAGGGACTCTTAGTACTGGCTCCGCAATACGGTTCTACAGCGTGGTGGGTTTATAAAACCGCCACCGGTGCCGCCACCTTCGCGCTATATACACCACAAACTTCGGCCTTTTCCACCTACCAGGCGGCGGGAGCGCCAAGGGTCAACTCTCAGCCCTTCAACGGACTTGTGATCAACCGGAATGGCGCGACCGAGTATGTTGCGTTCACCAGCGGCCGCGCCTTGCGATATTCATTTTCTCCGCTAAACGCGGCGCAATTGTTAGCAGACGTTCCTTTCAAAGCCCGGCCCGATATCGGCGGCCGCACTTATGGACTTTTAACGCACGATCCACAACGACCTGGCCAAATTTTTCTGTTGGCCGGCGGCGCCATGTGGAGTCTCCATCGGGACGCCCTTATCGGAACGCGGACGCAAGATCCATGGGCGGCTCTTGAACGGCATGTCACTCGCTACGACGCCAACACCAATGCCATTCAACAGCGTTTTCTGAGTTATGCCTATGACAATGATCGAGCGGATCAATATCAGAACCGTTTGCTGTTTCCATCAAGCGCGACGTTGCCCACCAATAGCCCGTATGGTTCGCAGATGATCTTCAATTTGTTTAAAGATGGAATTTGGTCGATTCATATCACCACGCCGGGAGGAGTTGAATCGAGATCCATCACGCCAAATATGGTTGTGTGGGACGTCGTAAGGCGAGACGCCACCACAGTGGACATTGTGACATCACCCACCAACGGATACTTTCCAAAATTCGAGACGGTGGTTTACCGTTGGACAGCAGCCAAACCCAAGTTCACTGAAATCAAAAGAATTCCGGGACAAATCCCAACACTAAGGCCTGGTCCCAACCGCACCTTTGAAGCGTCGCACGAAGGCGTGTTATGGTCGACGGCGCCATGACGATCGGCAGAGCGGCGAGAGCGCCAAAAAAAACCCGGCTCATCGCCGGGCTTTCGAAAATCTAAATTGTAGTTCCGATTCCTACTTCGCAGCAGGGGCCGGCTTGCTGTGAACGGCGTATTTTTCGAACTCGCCGTACTCATGCAATTTATTATAAAGCGTCTTGATGGTGATCCCGAGGGCATTCGCCGCCTGAGTCTTGTTGCCATCAAAGTAATTGAGGGCTTTCAAGATGTAGCGCTTCTCAAGCTCGTGAAGTGTCAATGTAGGATCATAATCATCAATCACAACCTTGTGGTCGGGATTCTTGATGTGCTCAGGCAGATCGCCCGGCATGATCACATGACCTTCAGAGAGAATCTGCAAGCGCTCACAAACGTTTTGCAACTCACGAATGTTACCCGGCCAATCGTACTTCATCATGATCTTAAGAGCGTCTTCCGACATCTGACGACCGCGGTTTAAAAAACCAGCCGTGTTCGTCGAAAGGAAGTGCTCGATCAACGCCGGGATGTCCTCTTTACGACGACGAAGCGGCGGAGACTGAACCATGATGGTGTTGATTCGGTAAAACAAGTCTTCGCGGAAGTTGCCGCGCAAAACTTCTTTATCAAGTTCTTTATTAGTGGCCGAGATCAAGCGGATATCCACGCGAATGGGGTCTTTACCACCAACGCGATAGATCTCGCCTTCTTGCAAGAAGCGAAGAAGTTTCGCTTGAATACCGGGGCTCAACTCGCCGATTTCATCGAGGAACAAAGTTCCGCCGTTGGCGACTTCAGCCAAACCGATCTTGCGCGAGTAAGCGCCAGTGAAGGCACCTTTCTCGTGACCGAAGAGTTCGCTCTCTAACAGAGTCTCACGAAGCGCGCCGCAGTTGATGGCGACAAAAGGCTTGTGACGACGGTTGGAGCGCTCATGAATCGCGTTCGCAACGAGCTCTTTACCCGTTCCGCTTTCGCCTAAAATCAGAACGGTGGCATTGGAGGGCGCCACGCGATCCACCATGCGCATCAGCTGTCGCATGACTTCCGACTTGTAGACGATTCGCTTGTTCTCAGTTACTGTAGATCCAGCCACAGGATTGGCTGATGGAAGACTGGTGTTCTCACCAGGTCCCACAGGAAAGTGAGACGATTTATCCATACCCGACATACGTACAACCCCATCTTTCTGTTGCTCAGCACCCCCCCAGGCAGAAACAACTCTTTGCATTCGACACGCCGTTCTATCAAATGCTGTAAAATTACGCAAGTTCTTTTTGCATGGCGCCATGTAGGAAATTTAACCCATACAGGAGCCCCACTTTGGCACCCCAAAAGCGACCAAAATTGGCCACTTTTGCACTTAAGTACTTGAAATACCTAAGTGAGCAAAAGACTGCGTCGGTATACACCTCCAAGTCTTATGCCAACGATTTAAGTCAGTTCTTGGCGCCATTGGGGGTTCAAAAGATTTTATACACCCCGCTAACCCCTGTTCCTCTTTTCCAAACGGTTGAGAAGAAAGAACAAGGTGGCAATGACCCTTGGGATGAAAAAACGGTCCTACAGTTGATCCAGCAGGCGCAGAGTCGTTGGAAGAATCTAGCGCCCGCCAGCCGCAATCGAAAGTGGGCCGCGATTCGAAGTTTCCTTAAGTGGCTGAATGAAAAAGGTGAGATTGAGTCCGCCTTTGAAAGTCGAATTCACTCGGTCAAGGTGCCACAGAAAATTCCCGGATTTATCTCGGTGGATGAAGCGATCAGTGTTCTGAAAGCCAACGAAGAGCCCAGGGTTCGAGCGCTCATCCTTCTCTTATATGGAGGGGGCCTTCGAGTGTCAGAGGCCTGCACCCTGAAATGGACCGACCTCAATGCTCAAGCACGCACCGCCCGAATCCTTGGTAAAGGGGGCCGCGAGCGGCTGGTGGCCTTTCCCGATCTGGTGGCTGAATTCCTTGGGAGCCTACCCCGGCTGGGGAAGTTTGTCTTAGGGGAGGAGCCGACGAACCCACGCCAAGCTTATGAATGGATTCGCCAAGCCGGGGCCCGCGCCGGGCTGCTAAAGCCACTCCACCCTCATGCCCTTAGACATAGTTACGCCACTCACCTGCTGACATCGGGAACCGATTTAAGGGTCCTGCAAGAGCTTTTGGGCCATCGGTCTTTGGCGGCCACCCAGCGCTACACCCATCTGAGCCTGGATCACCTGGCGCGGGCGCTCGAAAAACATCATCCACTCTCGGCGTCAAAGGTCAAAAAAGGACAAGATCTCGAATAAGTTCCCTGGATGCGAAAAGCCATCATTTTGGACCGGGACGGAACGCTCATTGTCGATCGAATTTATCTGAATGACCCTGAAGCCATTGAGTACCTGCCCGGAGTCTTTGAAGCTCTGCGAATTCTGAGGGACGCTGGCTATCTTTTTTTCGTGGCGACCAATCAATCGGGAGTTCCGCGCGGTTTAGTCGACATTCAAAATTTAGATGAGATTCACAACCGAATTCAGGCGAAGTTTGCGAGTGAGGGCGTGGATATTTTGTCGTTTCACAGCGCTCCGTTTATGACCAACTTGGACCACCCGATGCGAAAGCCTAATCCCGGCATGTTGCTAGAGGCCGCTTCTCGCTACAATCTTAATTTGAAACAGAGTTGGATGCTGGGTGATCGCATGACCGACGTGGAGGCCGGCCATAGGGCTGGCACAAGATCGGTGCTTCTTGGCTTTTCGGACCTGCCGGAAAATTCAGAGTACCGCCCGCCCGAGATTCACGCGACAAACATCCTGGAAGCCGCACACGGAATTCGCGCCCGAGGCTGAAACGTCTCAATCCCAGATTCAAACGCAAGTCTTCAATAAATCTTAAAAAATTCAGCTTTCACGCCAATTTGCCGAAAAGTTATACTGTAGGGAAGCAACCCAAAGGGGAACTTTATGTACGTCTGTTACAGTTGGGTCATTGCCTTGGCATTGCTCGTTCCCATGAGCATGGCCAACGCACAAAACGTGCACGGTGTGTTGCGCGTTGTGAAGGGCAATGTCCAAATCAAATCGGCCAAAACCGGTCAAACGGAACGCGCCCGCATTGGCGCCAAGGTATTCCCCAAAGATACCATCATCACAGCCAAAGATGCGCGCGCCAAGATAGTGATGGTCGACAACAACGAAATCAATGTTTCACCGGAATCTCAAATCGAAATTCAAAATTACGAGTACGATCCAGCCGCAGGCAAAAAAGACGTTTTGCTGAATGTGATCTACGGAAAAGTGCGATCGAAAGTCGAACAGAAATACGACGGTAAAACGAGCAAATTCCAAATCAAAACTCCGGCCGCGGTCGCAGGTGTGCGCGGAACAGACTTTATTTGCGGTCACAGCTTGGCCTCAGGTTTATCAAACGTCGTGACCTTCCACGGCCAAGTGGCCTTTGGTGTGCCCGGCCCTGGTGGCGCGATTATGAATCCCGTACTTGTAAATCCAGGTCTGCAGGCGAACATCGGTACGGACGGAAAAGTTTCACCACCCGCCCCTGTTCCACCAGGAATGTTGGCGCGAATGGACGCGGATTCCAAAGCCGATGGACCTAAGCCTAGCGGCGAAAGCCGCCAACCCTCTGGCGACAATAAAGGTGGCGACAAGAACAAAGGCGAGAAAAAAGAAGGCGACAAGAACGGCGAGAAAAAGCCAGACGCCAAAGGGGACAATAAAGGCGGCGACAAAGCTGGCGACAAAAAAGCCGACGGTGGAAATAAAGGTGGAAACGGCAATGGCGCCAAAGGACCTGGCGGTACGGCTGGCAATGGTGGTGGTAGCGCTGGTGGACAAGGTGGAAACGGTGACCCGAACGACGGAGGCCCCAGAGGTCCAGCGAGTGATCCGAACAAATCGCCAGGCCCGGGATGCACGATGTGTAAAGTTGACGGTCCTGGCCCAGACCCACTTCCTCCGCCTTTTGAGAATCCCAACCCATGCGCAGGCGGAATTTGTAGCCCACCACCTCCACCTCCTCAGCCCGGATTTGTCGATTGTGCGGTCTGCAATGACCCGAGCGTGACCAACGGCAAGACCTTGCTGCGAATTCATGTGAACACGGGTAACTAAACCAGCCTAGACCTCGGCGAATTCTTTCTCCTCGCCGAGGTGGATTTTCGCTATTCTAATTGAAGACTTAATGCAGCGTTAGCTCGAGCGACGGGGAGTCTTTCAACGTGATCCGCCACCTTGTGATCTTCAGCATTTTCATCGGCCCTTTCGCTGAAGCCCAAACCAAACAAATTCGTAATGTCGGTGGCAATATGAACGTGTCCTACGGGTCAGCCTCGTGGAACACAGACCCGAAGGCCATAGACTCGGCCCATCTGATGGTGCGAGACAAGAACACCGGAAAAATGGTTCAAATTCTTTTGGAAGAAACCGAGCCTGATTCCGCCAAGTTCGACGGGCGATTCAATGTCAATTTGGGAGAGGGCCAGGCCATCAAACCCGAAGTCTTTATCCCGCCGAAAGAAATTCGAGATACGGAAAAAGCCTATAAGCAAATGTACGACATGATTAAAAAGAATCAGCTCCCACGGAAGCCGTTGATCATGAAGACCAACGAAAAAGGGGAATCGGTTATTGATGTTTACGACACTCGCGAGCAGGCGGTGTCGGCCTATAAAGCCTACCAGGAGCAAAAACGTCTCGAAGATGAAAATAAGAAGAATGAACTTCTTAAGAAAGCTCCTGACAAACAAACACAGGAAGTCGCAAAAGCTGCCGAACGAAAAGCCGCCCTCGATAAGTTGGCCTTAGAGGCCGCTAAGCAGGAAGCGGATCGAGTTCGGCTTGAGCAAATTGAGCGTCAAAAGGCCTTGGAGCGCGAAGAGGCTGCCAAGAAAATCAGCGAACGAGAAAGGGCCGAACGCCGAGCCAAAGCCAAGATACTTGCCGAAGAAGCGCTCAAGCTTTTCCAAGCAGGCAAGCCAATTGAAGCCGAAGAGAAATTTCGACAAAGCGTTGAGCTCGATCCAGATAATAAAGAGACCTACTTCCGCTACGGCGTCACTCTTTACACCAACGGAAAATTCAATGAAGCCCTAGTGGTGATGAAGCTGTCGGAAGTCCCACCCGATCAAGCTTTCGAAAAGAATTACTTTATGGGCCTCACCTATTACCGCCTGAAAGAATTGGACAACGCAGTCAAGGAGTTTAAGACGGCCTCGGTCTCCTCTGACAAAACCATTGGACCCTCTTCGTCATTTTATCAAGGTGTTGTCCTCTACACCCAAGAAAAGTACGAGGAAGCCAAGGGTCCCTTCGAAAAAGTCATCGATACTTCCAGTGACCCGCGCATGGACCAACAGGCCGAAGAGTATTTGGACCGTATTGCTCAGGCGCTTATTTTCAAAAAGAAGCAGGAAAAGAAATTCACCGTCACCGGGTCTATCGGCACGAGCTATGACTCCAACGTCACCTTGACCGCCGATCAATCAGCCAGCGGATCGGCCACCAATGCGGCTGATGTGCGATTGCATACGGCCGCTGGTTTGGAGTACCGAGCCGTCTACACCCCCAAGAATGAATTTGCCCTGAAGGTCGATGCGAACCTGACCAACTCAAGCAAAAGCACCGTGGCGAGCTCGGACCCGTGGATCTACGATGTATCCGCCCCCTACACTTTCAAGGGCACCGCGCTTTCTAAGGGTTACCGCCTCAACCTTAAGCCCGACTATCAATTAATTTACATGGATCCAGACTCTACCGGGACTAAGGGTAAAATTCTAAGCGCGTACTTCTTAGATATCGATAACACCTTTGTGATGCATGCCAACTACTTTGCCCAGTACGTCGTGACGGTAAGAAAAGATACTTTCAGTCTATCGAGTTCGACCGGAGACAACAACTACGATGCCATGAAGTACGTGGCCAAAACCAATCAGATCTTCACTTTGGATAAACAGAAGAAAGAGTCGCTGACCGCGAATTTCGGCTACACGATCAATCAAGCGGTCGGTAAGAATAAATACTTCGACCGCATCGACTTTGGTGCTTCTTACTCTCGGCCTATCGGCTGGGGCTCGTCGCTGAGTCTTGGATTTGCAGCCTACTGGTTGAACTACTCCAAGTCCGATGACAAACGCAAAGACTTCAGCAATACCTTGACCGTTGGATTCACCAAACCCATTCGCGAATGGGTCACCTGGAGCACGACCGGTAGCTACAGTAAAAACAACTCCACCGTCACTTCCACCTACGAGTACACCCGCTACATCATTATGACGACCGCGACGTTTACGGGCATTTTTTAGTCGATATCGTCTATCATCACATCCGCGTCGAAACCCTTCCCGCCAGGACGACCATCCCTGCCTAAAAATGTTAGCGTTGTCGCTTCAGACGTGACCTCGTAAACAAAGTCGTGACCAAAACGATCTTCTAGTTGTTTGTCCTTCAAATATGGCCTAGGACCCCACTGCTGACAGTGGGATTGCCCAGGGTCTAGGGTCAAGGCCTGCAGACCCAACTCCTCACTCGGCAGTTTTCCACAGTCGACAGAGTAGCTTTGCAGAGCTTGCTTGATATTGTTTAGTTGAATTATGGATTGCTGGACCTTCGCTTTTGTAAAGGCGTCCATCACATTTGGTACTAGAACAAACATAAGGCCGCCCAGAATCGCCAAGACAATCATGATTTCGATTAATGTCATTCCACTTTGATTCATTTTCATTTGAACCTCCGAGAACAGATTACTGCGCTTAGGCCTTTAATATGTTTAAAGGGGGTCGCAATTTGTAAGAAATTGTGTCAGCATAAGTATCTGAACATAGGGGAGATTCTGGATTTGGCGAAGCTCCTACAAATCGACGACGACAAAGTTCTCTGCGAACTTCTTAAGCAGTACCTGCGCCCTTTCGATTTTGATTTGATACACACACAGGACCCACGAAAAGCACTTGAGCTCTTTCAGACTGAAACTCCTGCGCTCGTAATTTTAGATGTCATGATGCCCCATCTGGATGGTTTCAGTGTCATGGAATCTCTTAGAAAGATTCGAAATACTCCAGTTATAATGCTAACCGCCCGAGGCGAAACCACCGATCGAATTTTGGGTCTTGAAGTTGGAGCCGACGACTATATTAGTAAACCGTTCGAACCTAGAGAACTCGTCGCACGCATCAAGGCTGTATTGAAAAGAACTGAAAATCCAAAGCCAGATATCGTCGTGAGTGGAGACATTCGCTTTGACAGAGAAAAGAGATGTGTTCTGATTGGACCGCATGAGCTGATTTTGACGAGTTCAGAATTCGACTTGCTACAGGCGTTCATCCTCAACCCCGGCAAAAAGTTTACACGAGATGAACTATTATCCCACCTCCGTGGAGAGGATCTTGAAGCCTATGGCAGGTCTATAGACAATCTGGTTAGCCGCTTGCGCAAGAAATTGTCCAAATTTCTTTTGGCCGACCCCATTCATACCTTGTGGGGAACGGGATACAGCTATGTTGACGGCCCAAAAGCTAAGGGAACAAAGACGTGACCACCAAATTTCGAGTGTCCCTCTATTACAAACTTTTTCTGATTTACGGCGTCACCTTTTTAATAATCATTCAATTGGTCGGGGACTATATGAATCGACCGTTTGAGATCGATGATTTACCAGAAATGTTTCTACAGCTGGGAGTTAGTGTTATTATATTGTTTGCGAACGCCCTTCTTGTACGCCGAATACTCCGCCCACTAAATGAATTGCAAGATCTCTCTAGTCGATTTGCAAAAGGGGACTTTAACTCTAGAAGCCCCATTCAAACGAGCGACGAAATTGGCGACTTGGCGACGGCTATGAACGCGATGGCAGATCGAATCCAGGCCCAACTTGAATCTCTCAAGCACATGGCAATCGGGGTCAGTCATGAAATTCGCTCGCCCTTGGCCCGCATGCGTCTGGCAACCGAGTTAATTCCAGAGGGAGAGCCTAGACGAGTTTTGGAATCCAATATTCGAAGCGTGGATGAACTGACTGGAGCCATATTGGAGCGAGAAGCGCTCAACTCTGGCTTGTCTGAACTTGTGAAAAGTGAATTTGATTTGGCGGGATTGATCGACGATCTCTGCTCCTATTACCAATCGACGGAAGGACCGATTGAGAGGTCCTTAGAGAAAGAGTCCATTCAAATTCACGCTGACAGACGAAGAATGGAGATGGCCCTCAAAAATTTAGTCGACAACGCCTTTGCCTATCGCGCCGGAAGTAGTTCCATAAAAATATATGTCAGAGTAGAGGCTGACCGGGCGGAAGTTGAGGTGGTCAATTCTGCCTCCGTCCAGAAGAGCGCAGGGAACTTCGGAATAGGGCTAAGCTTAACAGAGTCAATTGCTAGAGCCCATGGAGGCTCGCTGAGCCTTAACCAAGAGAACGGCAAAGTGGCGGCACTACTTCGAATCCCGCTCACTTAGCTCGGCTCAACTTGAGACGTGTCTAAAACTTCGTTTGTGTCGAACTGAAAAACAGTTACCCTTTCTTTAGGGGTGAAGAGATTGGGCGTCCTGGGGAGGACTGTATGAAGCATCGGAATGTGCTCGTTTTGGGGGTTCTATTATCGGTTGGACTCACACTCTTTCAAAATTGCAGTGGAGTTTCTTTTACCTCACCTGACGCGGCGTCAACCGATGGAGGCAATACCGGGCAAGGCGGCGGCGCCACCATCACGACCTCTGGCAATAAAACCACCGTCGAAATCGATGTCCAAACCCATGAATTGTTATCCCAGTCGGATTTTTTGTTTGTCGTGGACGAGTCTTCTTCGATGGGTAGCATTCTCGCCGATGTGACTGCGGGATTCGCAGCTCTGTCATCTGCCAGCTACCCGACCGATACTAAAATCGCGGTAACCAATACCGCTCCGGCACAATATTTGGACTCGGCCAACCATTTAATCGACCCGACTATGGCGTTTGTTACGGGAAAGAAAGTCGAGCAGCAGCCAGGATTCTTGAAACTGGTCAGTAAATCGTCGATCGATTCTTTTGTCGCGGCCAACGCAAGCTTCGCATCAAAGTTTCAAAAATCAGGCTGTGATTTGGCCTGGTTTTCACCGGGGGCCGTGAATGCCAACGGCGACAGTTGTCTCGTGGCGCATTCACAAATTGCGCTGATTAGCACCGGTGTTGAGGCCGGAGTCACCGCTTTAAATCAATTGGTCCGATATAATAGTTTGGCGGCTCAGAGAACTTTTCGCTCTGGCTCATTGGTCAACGTGATCTTTATATCCGACACCCATGATTCGGGCGCCGCTTACTACGGCAAGGCCAAGGCCCTAGCCGCCATGCCCACACCCGCTGAGATGTCGGCGCTGATCGCGCAGACGAATACCGGGATTCGGGGAGTTAAGTTTAGTGCCATAGCCCCACTTCCACCGGTTGGGGACTCCCACTTGGACGGGGTTAAGTATTTAGGGAATTTGCCTGCGACATTGGCGGACTCCAAAGTTTCAGGCGAAGATCTTTGGGATTTTTCCTACCTTCCATTTGTAAAGGCGACGGGTGGCGTGGCCATGCACCCTAAGAACAACAATTGGGCCACAACCCTACCCGATCTCATTGAAGAAACCAAAGTCCTGCGCACGCCAAGCATAGCTCTGCCGTCGCCGGCCACAAAGATTTTGTCTGTGCAGGTCAACGGCGTGGAGCTCGCGGCCGACAAGTATCACCTAGCTGATCCGAAGACTTTGGTGATTCAGACTGATGGTGCTTGGCCACAGATGGTTCACGTGAAAGTGGAGTACGAGTAATTTACCGGTCTAGATCCTTTCGAACCTGATCCCAATAAACGTTCAAGTTTCGAGCTTGAATCTCGCTATCTAAAAACCCCACATTCAAAGTGTCTTTGATCTGTGGCCACATTTTGACAATATCTTCGATGTGTTTTTGGGAGCCACCCTTACGATAAAATTCAAGCTTTCGAATAATTAGATATTCAGGGGGTGCCAGCCAAACCTTTAGGCCAGGAGCGATCTCGACCTGCCGGCGTTTTTCAAAGGCCCACCGGTGAAGAGCGTCTCCCCCGTCCACGTAGGTCAATGTCGTGGGTCAATCGAGGTTCGCCATAAAAAATTGACGCCATAGAACCTGTTACAAAATATTTAATTCCACTGACTTCTAACGGACCTAAAATGGAGCGCAGAATATCAGGTGGAAGCATGTAAGAAAATCTTTCGGACTTCTTGTTGAACGGCATCCTCATTCCAATCAGGATGTTGCATTCGAACTCCGGCTGCTTTCATTATCCAAGCCATCTCACGGAGCTTGAACGCCTCCTCGATTTTCTCAGCACCGGTCATTTTGCCGTAGATTTCTATTTGGATCTCGCGCGGCGACTTCATAAGGGGTTTTTATCATACTTCCATTCATTTTCTTCAACGAATTTTCGAACAAAAATCCAGTCCTCGAGTGGGCTAACCACAACTACTCGCAGACGCCGGGTTCAACGACGCAGGTGTTGATGCCGATTTTGCTGGGGCTGGCGTGGATACTGGGGATAAGGACCTTCCCGATCCCACCGCCAGGCGCGAAGGCGCTGGCTTTGAGGGTGATCTCATACCAGACATGATATATCCAATTTGGATACGACGGATTCACCGAGTACATCGCATCGGTCGCGGGTGAGTCTGTCGTGAGCACGTAACCAAACTCATTGAAATTGGTGGCAAGCGAAGTTTTAATGGCGACCACATTTGACCGGTCGCCGACTAAGAGTTTACCGTCACCACCATCGACGCCGAGTGTATCCATTTTTCCCGTATTCTTGTCTTCGGTGATGTAATCAAGCTTCGCTTGAAGTACCAACTGATCGGCTTTGTCGTACAGAGCGAGTTCGACGTGGTCAGAACCCAACAGATCTTTAAGAGTGTGGCCCCGGTTCACCGGCCAGCCAATGGAGTTGGCACCGTATGTGTTGTCGACAAACTCCCTCGGAAAAACGACTCGAACGACAATATCACCAGAGGCGGAAGTTCGGGTGAACACAATTGGTTTATGTTTTAATTGGGTGTAGCATTCCCCACCTGTGGCCTCATCACTGTAGTTAAGGCAAAGGTTGGGTGCCGCTTGCGAAGTCGGCAAGCCATACTGGGCCAGATCCCCATAAGCGTCATCGACGCTACCCGAGCTGGTGACAGAAGGACTCCCGCCAGGGTCCGCCGAGAACCGTGTGTCGGAACAGTTTTGATAACTCAGAACTAGAACCAATGCTAAGAACAGCCCAAAACCTATTTGATATCGGCCCATCGTAACCCCCAGATCCTCAGTCTAAGTCAGGGCACGCATCCGACCAAGAGTAAGGCCATCAGTTCTCAATATGAGATTGAACAATTACAAAAATGGCCCCTACCAAGTCCCCATGTACTGCTCAAGATGCGCATGGGCTTGGGCTTCCAGCCAGCGGCGATCGTCCGAGTTCACTTTCACATCATCGCAATGTTGAAGGGCCGCGTGCAAGAAGGGCTGAAAGCGAGGCTCAGAGGGCAGCACGCCTTGGCTGGCCAGGATCTTGATTTCGAAATGAATTTTTAATTTACCAAGATCGGAGCTGGTCTCAATCGACGCCAAAGCATTGCCGGTCAGATTGAAAAGATCTGGTGAATCGATCACACCATGCTGGCTCAAGCGATGCACCAGTTTCAAAATATGCAAAGCGGCCTCAAGTCGTGAGTAATCGGTACGAAGTTTGGGAAATTCACGCAGCAGTGTGGCCTCTTGCAGACTGTGCAGAGGATCGCCTTCGTCGCCACGGCCGGGACGAAAACTCACATCCAAATAGTGCGTGGGTTCTAAAATTCCACCAGGAAAGCGCTTTTGACTTTTGGCCCCGCCTCGAACAAAGAAACTAAGCCTCGCACCGAGGGGATTTAATCCGTGCACAATCAGATCCGACTCCCCGTGCTTAAAAGCTCTTAAGACGAGAATTCGATCTTTTTGGGTCACGACGAGGCCTCAGCCTCCATTGCGGACGTCATAGAATTCAGCTCAGCTGGGCGTTTGCGGCGGAGATAAAAGAATGCGCCGACCACCGCCCAGCAGACTACAGCCAATTGAAAGGCCGTGATCGCGGTCGTTCCAAAAGACGTCGGCTTGGCCAAGTATGTCTCAAACAAATAGTGAAAGGCCACCTGACCCACGCCAATCCCCGCTGGAGCAATGGGGACGGCTGTGACGACAAAACCCATGGGCACGGCGAAGAGGACCGCGTTCCACGTGATATCGGTCTCACCGCTGATCACCGCAACCTGGTAAAAGAAAATCATAGTGAAGATCTGACCGATGATACTAACCAAAACGGACGCCGCAATGGTCTTGCGATTTTTGCCGAACATATGAAAGGCCTCAAGCACATGAGCGAGGGCGCGAATTTTAGAGGCTAGGTGACGAATTCCCACTTTGTGCGACAGGCGCTCTGAAAAAGCGATCGTGAAGAACACGGTCATGCCGGTGAAGATCGCAAAGCAAAGAAGGGCGACCCACCGAATTTTATCGTGGCTCATCACAAAATTAAAATCGAAGGCGACGGCGATCAGGCTTAATAGGAAAAATGAATAGAGTCCCAACACTCGATCAATCACGATGGACAAAACGGAATCGACTTTTCGCTCACGGTTATCAGCCACTAGATAATACCCACGAACCAAATCACCACCGACCGCACCTGGTAAGGCGTGATTGAAGAACATCCCAATCAACGAAAGTGAAAAGCCGTAGCCCACCCCAATGTCAAAGCCGCGCGCCTTCAGCAAAAGCACCCAGCGCCAAGCGGCCATCAGCGTGTTCATCCCGCAGAGCAAGAGAGCCATGACCACATTGAACGGGGTCATCAGACTCCACAGTTCCTTGGGATCCAGGTGTCCCGACTTCACCATAAACGTAATAAGAGCGGCTGCGACCGCCACTTTCAGGACGATCGAGAGGTAGCCTTTAGCTTTTGATGCCATAATTCCCTTTGTTCTTGAGGCCAAATTAACTATACTTTGGCCCCTTGGTCAAAAAGACAGTGAGGTGAATTCGCTATGAATATCGCGATTTTGGGGACCGGCTACGTAGGCCTAGTTGCGGCCGTTTGCTTCGCCGATGCGGGGCACGAAGTCATTTGCGTTGATTCCAATGAGAACAAGATTTCCACTCTCAAAGACGGCAAAGTTCCCTTCTACGAGCCCGGGTTGGATGACCTGTTCAATCTCAACGCTAAGCGCATGACTTTCACGCGCAGCATTGCAGAGGCCGTGGATAAAGCGCAGGTGGTGTTCATAGCTGTAGGAACTCCCGAGCAGCCCGATGGTTCCGCCGACATGGAACCTACATTCAAGGTCCTTGGTGAAATTTGCAAAGCGGCCAAGGCCCCCAAATTTGTGGTTTTGAAGAGCACGGTGCCGATCGGAACCGCCTTAAAGGCCCGCAATTTCGTGAAGGAAAATGCTTCTCAAGATCTCGAAATTATCAATAACCCGGAGTTCTTGCGACAGGGCGCTGCGGTCGAAGATTTTTTAAAACCGGATCGCGTGGTGATTGGTTGCACGTCCGACAAAGCCAAAGCTTTGATGCAAGAGCTTTACGAGCCCTTCGTCACCAAAAACGGTGGAAAACCTATTTTGTTTATGGACAATACTTCGGCCGAAATGACGAAGTACGCGGCCAACTCTTTTTTGGCGATCAAAATTTCGTTTATCAATGAGCTTGCGCTTTTGGCCGATAAGCTCGGTGCCGACATTGAATCCGTGCGGGCCGGATTCACCAGCGACAATCGCATCAACCCCTCGTTCTTTAGTCCGGGTATTGGCTATGGAGGTTCGTGCTTTCCGAAAGATGTGCGCGCCTTGATCCACACCGGCAAGCAGCATGATCTCGAATTGAAGCTGTTGCGTGCGGCTGATGATGTGAATGAGAGACAAAAAGGAATTTTGACCCAACGTCTGATGGACCGGGTTGGCTCTTTAAAGGGCAAAACGATTGCCGTGTGGGGATTGGCCTTTAAGCCCCGAACTGATGATGTGCGCCGCGCCCCCTCACTTAAAATTATCGAAGACTTGTTTTTGAACGGCGCCAAGGTCCGGGCTTTTGATCCTGTGGCTAAGGACAATGCGCTCGAGTCCACGCGCGTGCCTTTTGAAGCCTGCGATTCGGCGATGGAAGCCATTGATGGCGCCGATGCGCTTCTAATTGTGACCGAATGGCCCGAGTTTCGCTCGGTGAATTGGCGAACGGTCAAAGCGAAAATGAAGCAGCCGTTGGTCTTTGATGGTCGGAATCTCTACGATCCGGCGAAGATGAAGGCGGTGGGCGTCGAATACTTTGGCATTGGTCGACAGATCCGTGGCGAAGCGGAGCCCGCTCGCGCTTGAAGATTCCTGAGTTTGGTGAAAAGCAAATCGATATTAAATACGTGGATCGCCCCGGCGCCTATGGCGTAATCGAGGATGAAAACGGTCGCATCGCCTTGATGCGCACCAGTTGGGGTGTGTTTTTGCCAGGTGGTGGAATCAATCCTGGCGAGTCCGAGTTGGACGGTTTAGCCCGCGAAATTTTTGAAGAGATGGGGGCGAGAGTTCACAAGGCTTCACTATTCGCCAAGGCCAATCAGTATTTATTCTCTCGCCACTATCAACAGTACTTTCGAAAAATGGGCTCGTTTTATCAGGTCACTCTACCTGGTGACCCAAAGAGCATTTCGAAAGCCCCCTTTCGTATTGAAAAAGACCATGAGCTGATTTGGATCACTCACGCTCAGATTAAAGACTCTCTTAGCGAAGGCTTTCAGCGGTGGGCGCTGGAGCAGTGGTTTGAGTTGGTCAAGAAATTCCAGCCATAATCGATTGCCAACTCTCAGGGCATATGAAATTGTGAATTCTGAATTTGGGTGAATCCGGTGTGAATCCGGAACTGTCGCGCAACGGTGTGGGCCATCAGGCCTCAAGTCCGAACCCCTCTTAAACAACGAGCCTTACGCGCCATAAGGAGCACGAATGATCTTCTTACTTAGTTTTCTTATCGGACTCTCTGCCCACGCGGCATCAGATAACTCAACAACTGACGACCTCCCTGAGTCTTCCATTGATCCCATCGCCGTAGGGCGCCCCTTCGGATTGCTCGGTACCGTGCCCGACAAAGCCGTAAAAATTCTCGATTCAAATCCAGCGCAAGCGATGGGTTTGGATGAGGCCTTGGATCAAGAACCAGGATTGGTCGTTCTTCGCAGTGGGGGCCCCGGACAACTGACTTCGCTGTTCATTCGTGGCGCCAGCAGTCAGCACACACTGATTTTGTTTGATGGAATGGACTTGAACGATCCGGGACTTCTTTCGAGCGGAATAGACCTTTCGACTCTGGATCTGACGGGAATCGAAAAGGTGGAGATATTCAAAGGGCCGTCTTCCTTACGATTTGGACCAGGTGCACTTGGTGGTGTGATCAATCTGGTTTCACGAAAAGCCCCGCGCGAAGGTACAGCCACAGCTCAAGTGCGGGCCGGTGGACCGAATACCCATCAAGAGTCGATTTCAGTAGGCCGCTCGGGGATGCTGGATTGGAATATTTCGCTTTCAAGATTCGAGAGTGATGGAATCTCGGCCGCTAAGGGCCATCCCGAACAAGATGGCACGAGATCTCATTCGGGATATATCAAGATCGGTCGCGCCATTGATGCCAAATCCCGAATCGATTTTACCAGCCAGAATCGAAGTTCCTACACCGAGCTCGACTATGCCACAGCACCATCGCCGCTCTTTACTTCGGCCGATGACCCTAACTATTATGTTGAGCGATTCGGAACAGCCAATACCTTAGCTTACGAGCGCAATTGGAACTTACATTGGCAATCCAGCTTCAATGTCGGCCATCATTACCAGCAAGCCATCTTTGTCAATTCACCCGACTCCGGTAACTCGAACGACACGAGAGAAGAGAAGTACTCGGACTCAACCAAATTTAATAATATCAATGTGTACAATCTTTCGCCTTCCACCACCTTTGTCTTCGGCCCGCAGTACCGGGTCGAGAGAAGTGGACACAGTGCCCGTACTTGGGGTGTGTTTGGAGAGGTCGGCCAACAAATCGGTAATGCCCATTTGGGGGCAGGGCTGCGCCACGACGATCATTCTGTTTATGGTAGCGAATGGTCGCCGGCCGCCAGCGCCAGCTACAGCTGGCTCAATTTAGGTCTGGATACAGAATTCAATGTGGGCCGCTCGTTTAAGTCCCCATCCCTTTACCAGCTTTACGACCCCACCAGTGGGGACGAAAACCTTCTTCCCGAGTATGTGACCAGCTACGAGCTGGAGCTTCGCTGGAAGATCGCCAACTTGCCGAAAGTTCGCGTCACCTGGTTTCGCTATGACTTTCGCGATTTGATTGATTACTCCACCCGGTACAAGAATTTAAAAGAGGCTCGCAACACAGGTGTGGAAACGGAGCTCTCAGATAAACTGCAAAACTTTAAATGGTCCGCCGGGTACACCTACTTGGACGCGCGGGACTTAAGCACCGGGCTCCAGTTGACCCGACGACCTTACCACAGCTGGAATGCTGGTCTTGGCTTTGAATCAGGGCGATCCACCTTTGGTCTTCGATACCATGGGTTGGGTCGAAGGCCCGATGTAGATGCTATCTCGGGGGCGTCACTTGAAGTCGACTCTTACGACGTGGTGGACGTGCAGTATCAATTCGAATGGAACCAGTACGTGTTACTTTCTGCTAGCCTCGAAAACGCATTAGACCGCGATTACGAAGCGGTTTCGGGTTACGGGGTCCCCGGGCGCTTCCTATACATAGGGGCTCGCTTCAGCCTCTAAATAATAGAGTACTATCATAGCCTTTTGTCCCATTTCGAGACAGACCGAGGTTTTGAGTCGAGACGATACGTCGCCTGGGTTAAAGTATGATTTATATGAAAGAAATTAAGCCATACGCCGCCTGGATAGTCGGGATCATGGGTGCTCTCGCCCTAACCCTTGGTTTTCAAAACTGTTCGAAGCCGAAGAGCGCGAAAACCGACGGCGGTACCGCGCAAGCGACGGGAGGCGGTGATCCCGGTGGAACCGTCAACCCGGGTGGGAACGGCGGCGGAGGCGGAGGATTTCAAACCGCACGCGGAGATACTATTTTTTATTTAAGTGGCGCTCTTATGGTGCCGCAGTTCAAATCGATCAAACTTGCAACCAAGCACGCGAGCGCCTTCCAAGTGGTGGAGACCACGGCTGCTCAGGGGCAGGCTATCGCTGATGATTTGTCGGTGGATTACTGTAAAGACTCAGCCCTACCTCATTGTCGGCACATCAACGGCAAGAACTGTTTGGGTGAGGCCTGTGCGCCAGTGAAACTCCCGGTTGTTTGTTATCAAGAAGTTTTAATGAACCAAGCTCAAGTCACCCAAGTCTATGGACTGTTGGGCCAGGCTCTCTCAAGTCTCTCTTCCAAGGTGCCGGATCCCAATGTGCCTGCGATTTCGGATTGCGATGACCCTTACCTACACCTGTATAGCGACGTTATTGCGGATGTACACGTGAGTTTGGCGGACAAGGCTTGTATCCCTAACGGAACTCTTTACCCCCCGTCGGGAGCAACGGACTATCGCAACGCCATGAACGGATACATCGCCTCTGTTGAGGCCATGGGTGCTTACTGTAACTCTTACGCTCGACGTTGGAACACAACTTCTTTTGTTTATGACTCGGTCAGTGGCTTCACGACGCCTGACGCCGCGTACTCTTATCATGTGGAGTACATGGGCAACCAAAAAGCCAATCTGCGATTCACTGATCCTGGACAAGCGGCGAAGTGCACAAATGCCTTCACCGTGGATGCAAGTGAGCTCACCGCATTCTTCCCGGATGGTGGTTTGAAATATGAAATTTACCGCACGGGTGCGATTCTGGCAGATGCACCGTCTGCGCAGATTGATTACAAAGACTCGGAGGATCCGGCTGGCACCAGCTGGAAGTTTTTTATGGATGAGGTCACCGCGCAAGCGCATCGAGGCGGCGCTGTACTTGAAAGCACACAGTCGACAGCCATCAAGAACGCAGTGCAGTCTCTGATTTCTCGCGCGAAAGCGCAGGGAATGGCCGGAGCCTGCCCGTAAATCGACAAAATTTCTTTAAGGGTTTTATCGCGGGCCATCCTGTGTTAGCGATAAAACATGCCCAAGAAAATCTACGACTTTATCATCGTAGGCGGTGGTTCTGCGGGCTGTTGCTTAGCAAATCGTCTTTCCGCCGCCCCTGATAACACGGTTTTAGTTCTTGAAGCTGGCCGACCGGACTACAAATGGGACTTGTTTATCCATATGCCCGCGGCGCTCATGTATCCGATCGGGAACAGGTTCTATGACTGGCAGTTTCAGTCAGAGCCCGAACCCTATATGAACGGCCGACGTATCTACCATGCACGGGGTAAGGTTCTCGGTGGCTGCAGCAGTATTAACGGCATGATCTTTCAGCGAGGAAACCCACTCGATTATCAGAGGTGGGCCGCCGATCCTGGAATGAAATCGTGGGACTATGCTCACTGCCTGCCCTATTTTAAACGCATGGAAAATTGCCTGGCTTCAGGTGAGCCCTTTCGTGGACAAGAAGGCCCGCTTCACCTTGAGCGAGGGCCCGGTACCAATCCGCTGTTTCAAGCGTTTTTAAAAGCCGTTCAGCAAGCTGGATATCCTCTGACAGAAGATGTTAACGGCTATCGGCAAGAGGGTTTCGGCTTGTTTGATCGAAATATTCAAAGCGGGCGTCGCTTGAGCGCGGCCCGGGCCTATCTTCATCCAGTTAAGGATCGAAAAAATCTCGACGTGCGCACGCGAATGTTCACATCGAAAATTATCTTTGATAGGAACCGTGCCGTCGGCGTGGTCAGCACCAATCGGTGGGGGCAAACCGAGAAGTACTACGGAAAAGAGATCATCCTCGCCGCCGGGGCCTTTAACTCGCCTCACCTTCTGCAACTTTCAGGCGTAGGCCATTCGGACCTGCTTCAGCAGTACGAAATCCCGATCGTTCGGCATCTACACGGCGTCGGAGAAAACCTGCAAGATCACCTGGAAGTTTATGTTCAACACAAGTGCAAAAGACCCGTATCGTTCAATCCCTCACTCAAATGGTACAACCAACCATGGATCGGCCTTCAATGGTTGTTTGCCAAAAAGGGACCCGCGTCCACCAACCATTTTGAAGCTGGTGGATTTGCCAGAAGCAACGATCAGGTACTTTACCCCAATTTGATGTATCACTTTTTGCCGTTGGCGGTTCGCTATGATGGATCTTCCCCTGAAGGGGGGCATGGCTATCAAGTGCATATTGGGCCTATGTACTCAAATTCAAGAGGACAAGTTCGACTGAAATCGCAGGATCCGCGCGTGCATCCGGCCGTGCAATTCAATTACCTTTCGACCAAAGAAGATCGCCAGGAGTGGCGTGAGGCCATAGCGATTTCTCGCAAAATATTATCTCAGCCCGGTTTTGAGGAATTTAATGGTGGCGAGATTTCACCGGGGCCTGGCGTCCAGACAGAAAAGGAAGTTTTAGAATGGGTGGCCAAAGATGCGGAGACGGCGCTTCATCCCTGCGGAACCTGCAAGATGGGCGAGGGTGAGATGTCGGTGGTCGATCCTAAGAGCATGAGCGTGCATGGTGTGAAGGGACTGCGAGTCGTCGACGCTTCGGTCATGCCCTATGTGACCAACGGGAATATTTACGCTCCCGTCATGATGACGGCAGAGAAATCAGCGGATTTGATTTTAGGGAATACGCCTCTTGCACCCCAGAATTTCGACTTCTTCCGACGAGACAAATTGTCAAATGGGCGAGCGGATCTAAAAGTCTAATTTTTATCGGATCCAGTCAACGCCCGAATGCATCTTTTTAGGAATCCAGGGCGCTGATCTTCGACGGCCACAGAAGGGGAAGCCAACTCCTTTTGCCCCCGCACACTGCGCAGAAGATCGGCAAAGCTAAAGCCCTTGGTTTTTGGCCAGAATGCCAGGTAGCGAGCCGAATCCTCAAGCCATTGCAAGCCGACGAGATTCTTTTCGAACGCTTTGCGAATCGAAGCGCGCGACTCAGCCGAATCACGAGCATAGAGAACAATTCGAATTTCTTTTTCCGGCAGGCTACTGTCGAGCTGCCCCGTCATGGCCGCGTGGTAAGCAACGCCGGATAGCATGGCCCCGATCGACTGTACCGCGTTCAAGTCGCCCATAATACCGTAAGCGAGGGTGCCAGTTGAGATGTTTGTCAGCCCCTTCTCATCGGCAACCTTCAAGACATTAGCGAAAGATTCGGTTACATTGTCCCAGTTGACGATGATCTTGAATTCATCGCCGAGGCGCTTCGTGGCCTCGCTCCACATACTTTCCATTTCTTTGTCGAAGGCGCCCAGGATCAAGTTGCGATTCTGAATCGCCACCAACCAATTGGCCTTTTCGATCTGGCGATACTCGGCGATCGCGGTCGCATGCTTACGAATAATTTGTTTCATCATTTCGCGGCCCGCCTGAGGTAACGGAAAGGCCATGTTGTCGACCTCCTCCTCTGTCATCACACCAAACTCGCCCATGGCTTTAAGCTCAATGACGTTGAGAATCCATTCATTGGCGTCAGGCAAACTTCCTTTGTTCGGGATTTTCGTTGCAAAAACCTGGCGACGAGGTAGCGCTCCGCCCGCTTCCTTCATCAGCGCGGCGGCTTCCTGAAACGCTGTTTCTTGGGTCGCGTCAGCCACCGCTCCGCCGATACCTCCGCCGTCGTTAATCGCAGTTGGCCAATGGGAGACCACCAACGCTTGCGATGACGCCTGCTTGGTAACATCACCTGGTACAATCACGACACGGTAGGCACCGACTTTAAGAGTGAGGTAATCCGCATTCGGGACCACGGCGATTTCGAGTTTTGGCGCCGGGAGGTTTGACGGAGCCGGGACCATTTCATTTTTCGGATCTGCCGCAAAGGCCTTGAGAAAAAAGACACTTAGAAAAAGGGGCAGAAGGGGTCTTTTCATAGGAGGGCTCCAGGTCTTGAGTTTGAGTCGACAGCACTTTTAAGCAAGGCACATGCCATCAGCATTTGCGTTCAGATCGAATAGGTCAGGATTTACTAAGGTTTAGGCCCGACCTGGGTCAAAAATGGGTAGAGGGAAAGAAGATTTTTCGGTCCTGGCAGGAAAAGGTTCCGCTTAGATATTGGTACGGACACAAAGGCTGTGTGATCCGGATCGTCAGGTGGCCGATTGACTAGGATTTTGGATCAATTTCTGTCAGGTTGAATTCTAAAATTAGGAAATTCGGTTTCAAGGTTATATTTAGGAACGAGATCATCGAATAGGCGCTTACGAGAACTTGTGGGCCAGTCGTGCGGAGCAAAGCGGGAGACAGCGGAGTCAAATTCTCTAAGGGCTACAATTAACGACGGGCGCAAGGATGCTGAAATTTCCGCTTGAGAACCATTATTTGTCAGCAAGGCAACCCTATTGATCGCGATCGCTTTCCTAACGATTGAATCCGCTGTGACATTTCCTCGCACGCAAATACCATAGATGCCCTTTAAGAAACTTTCCCACGCCCTTTTGGCCAGGGGCCGCGCTTTATCTGGGTTCAAATTCATCTTTTCAAAAACCTCTTCGAACCCAAAATTCTGCGCTTCTCTGGCGACCAGGGACGAAAAAAACTCGGCCTCAAATTCATTATATAAAGCTGCTGCAAGCGCCTGCCTCGAGCCCCCTTTCCATTTTTGGCATTTCTTAATCGAGCAAATTATGGAAGGGGAATAAAATGTTTGCTCCTGACTTTTGTAATTTTCGATACTCGCATAGAGTTGAGAACTAATCTGAATAGATGGGGAAGTTGTGTAAGATGCACTCGGCGCACACCTACTGGTGACAAGGTCACGAATTTCTTTTGGAGTAGAGTTTGATTCGTTGGCGAGTTGATCGAGCGTGAGGTAATTTTCGATCAAGTATGCGGTTATACTTTCCGCCGAGATAATATTTACTTCCATTGAAAGCCTCCTGAAGGACGACTTGTACTCCAATAATACTTCGATTAGGATCGAATCATGAATGTAGGGCCTAATCTATCTAAAATAGCTTCTATTATCGCAGATCCCTCAAGGGGTAAGATGTTGGCATCACTCATGAATTTGGATGGATTGCCAGCTTCGGAGCTGGCTCATATGGCTGGTGTGACGGCGCAGACCGCAAGCTCACATCTAAGTAAAATGGTGGCTGGGGGCTTAGTGAAGCTCACTAAGCAAGGAAGGCACCGTTACTATTCCATTGCATCAGAACAAGTGGCGGACATTCTTGAAAAGCTCGCGATTTTATCTCCGATGCCTGCGGCAAAAACAACGAGGGACTCAATCGAACTGAAATCTCTAAGGGTAGGGCGAACCTGTTACGGCCACTTAGCAGGAAGGGCTGGAGTTGCGCTTTTGGATCGACTTCTTACAAAAAAATACCTAGAAAAAAATGGCGACGACTACAGTATCACCAGCGAAGGTAATGCTTTTTTTGAGCAATTGGGATTGTCGCTCGAATCTTTGCAGAACCTTCGTCGCGTGTTTGCCTGCCCCTGTCTTGATTGGACGGAGAGAAAATATCACCTCGCCGGAGCCTTAGGTAGTGCTCTGACAGCCTTGCTGTTCGAGAAGGGATTCGTTCGTCGATTCGAGAATAGTAGAGCTGTCGCGTTCACCGACAATGGAAGGGTCTTTTTTCTCGAAAAGTTTCTGATTGATGTAACGAAGCTGTAGACCCAGCTAAATCTTGATCCGATAACTGGAATGAGCCCCTTATCTTAGACAGTCCAGCCCCAAATCTTCTGCACGGGCCGATCAGCGGGTTTTAGTTTCATCACCTCTTCCTCGAATTTTGCTGGAGTTTTGTACCCCAAGCTCGAGTG
>JBFWON010000052.1:0-28023 GCA_050250515.1 Bdellovibrionales bacterium
TTCACTCGAGCTTGGGGTACAAAACTCCAGCAAAATTCGAGGAAGAGGTGATGAAACTAAAACCCGCTGATCGGCCCGTGCAGAAGATTTGGGGCTGGACTGTCTAAGATAAGGGGCTCATTCCAGTCATCAATACGACTCAATATCGCCCAAGGTTCTGCTTCAATACTTCTAAGGCTGTTTCAAACTGAGGATCCGAAGATAATTTACCATCCAATGGGAACGGCACTGAGACGTCGGGTTGAATGGGATGGCCTTCAATCTTATTTCCATCCAATAAAATCTCGCCCGTAGAGAGATAGAGAAGATAGCTTTCTTTGTCATCGGCGAAAATACCCTTACCCATTGCAAATGCGCCAGCAGTTGGAGTTCCAATTAGCTGCGCCCTTTTTGTCTTTTTAAACTGGTAAGCAATCGCTTCCTTGCCGGAACGCACACCCTCGTTGATGATCACCACCATTGGTTTCTCGTAGTAAGGCGAGTTTCTTCGTGCTGGAGCCTGTTGCTCCTCGCCTTTTCCTGCTCGAGTGATCATTGTAGGTTTGAAATAAGTGCTCGAATCAGGGAAAAATGGATCAAGATAGTCCCACCACGCTCCGCCGAAACCATCTCTCAAATCAAGTATCAGACCGTCCGTATTTCTAAACTTTTTGAGCACCGTTGTCTTGAGCGTTTTAAGAAATTTCTCATTCGTTCCCGACCATAAATGAATATAGCCAATTTTTTTTCCGTCGGCGGATAGAATGCGAGCGCTCTTTTGAGTCGCGTTCCAAAAAGATTCATGCGGTGACTCGAAAATAGATTTTACTCGCACTGGGACTTCTTTTTCATCGCGCGAATAGACCAGTTCAATTTTTTTCTGCCGTGGATTGAAAGAATCGAACGGGTGGAACACCTTTCCATTCACTCGGAGAAGCTTGTCACCTCGTCGCAATCCAGCTCTCGCCGCTGGATATCCCTCTAGAACCGTTCTTACGACGTATCCACTATTCGATTTTTCTAACTGCATTCCGAGATGGTGAATCTTAGGAGATTTAAGATCTCGAGTCGTAAAAAGAGACCTCAACATGTAATAATTTGGATCATGATCTTGATATAGGTATGTGTGAGAAACTCCCATTGACAACAAAAACGGATTTAAAGTTGCCGCTAAAGCTTCGGCGTTTTCCGCTTTCTGCGCTAGGGATCGTAATTCTTGCCGTTTAGAATCCGAAAACTGATGGCTCTTTTCCAGGGGGTAGATCTGCGCTGATGACTCGGTCCAGATTCTATCAAAGTGCCCAGACTGGTCGGCGTTCGAAGGTATTGTCCATAAACTTAATGACAGGCATATAAATGCGATTTTCATGACCTACCCCATATCCGATCTTATAGAAGGGTAGGCTATTAGAGGTGAACGATACTGTCTAGAAATCAAATGTTAACCGCCCATCGGGCGATCGAGAAAACGCCGCATTTTGGGCAACCCGAGTTTCTCGATAGCGGCGCGCTGGTTACACGATCGGCAAAGCAATCGAAGATTTTCAGCTTCGTCGCTTCCCCCTAAGGATTTGGGCAAAACATGGTCCACTTGTAAGGCATGGACGGAACCGCAAGTTTGGCATTTGCTTTTAGCCTGCTGCCAGACAGTTCGGCGCGCCCGGGCCGTGATGCGCCGTTCACTGACTGGCGCGGGTAAGGTCGGCAGCTGCCGCATCACCTTCGGCGCTTCCCTGCACTTTTTCTTCGATGGATCCAATTTCTCAATGGCTAAGTCACAAAGATAGGACATCAGGTCAGCCAAAGAAGCTTGTGGATGAGAATGGGCCAGTAGCCCTCGAACTTTGGCTATTTTTTCTTCGAGCTCATGACCGGCCACAAATGAAATAGAAATGGTTTCCTGCGTGACCGGCCGAATCCGATCGGGCTTTAAACCAGCGGGACTGCTAGAGCGGGCGGCAATGATATGCTCGGCTTCCCTTTTTGATTTGTTTCTTAGATCCTGCAATAACTCGAGCCTGCGGTCTTTACTGAAATCACCAACCATCGCATGTCGAAATAACGTCTGAGCCATGGCCATGTTGGTGAGGGTCAATGAACCTTGCCGTACATCCGGCTCAAGCTCCGGCAGATCTCTTAACAGGCGCATGGCCGAAATCCTGCGAGCCGCTTGATCCTCAGCGTATCCCAGCCGTTTGGTTGCGTAATCAAATAGAGATCGAAAGCCAAGAGTCGAAAACAATCTCCTGCGTTCAATTTCACGAAGATGTTGAAGAACTTCAGCCAAAACCTCGCGCTCTCGCTTGACGATCGAGTCGGTTCTTTCGATCAGCTCACCGTCAGGAATAGATGTTAGATTCACGTTTCTCCCCCTTTTTGGCTCGCGCCACCTTACCACGCATTTCAAGATCCTAGATTTATGCCCTTGAGAGGCTAGGTAAGGAAAATTAGAGCCGAGACCAGGGTGGATCGCGAGTCTTAAAGATTCGTGCGGCAGAGGAGCTGGAGCGCAGCCACAAAGGCCCGCCTCAGCGAAGTCCCACGGACAGGATCCCCCAGCAAATTTCGCAGAAAATATCGTCAAACTAAAAATGTATAAAGACAAAACTTCTGCGCTTAACGCCGCAGCGTTTACTGACTGGCGCGGGTGATTTCGCCGATGTGCCGTCATGACGCCGCTCTAATATCGCGGCCCCATTGTATGAGGTCGAGCGCCGTGAAGAACCAACACTCCAGTTTGAGAACGACATTTCTGGTTACTGACAAATTCAGAAGCAGTTTTTAAGATTCGATCGCGACGAGGTGGGAGCCCCAGCGGGATCCCCAGCGCCAGGGTGCCCGGCCCAGGGATAGAACGGCACCGTTTTCGACACTATAAAGATCGCGTTCATTGCCCGCGGTGAAGAAAACATGACCATTGATTCCGATCATTCCCTTAGATTTTCGCTGATAGACCAGGCGAGCCGGTTCTAACGCATCCAAACTCTGCGAAAACACTCCGTGTGCCTTGGACTGCGTCCACAAAACTCGCCGATCCTCGGGCGAATAGGCAAACGACACGATTTCACCTTGGAAGGACTCTTTGGCCTTCACTTCGGCAGTTAATCGGTCCACTTTGTCGCCCTTCACTCGAAAGGCCGCTGTGACTTGTTCGGCCGTCTTGCTCATGGTTCCAACAAAAATTTCGCCCGAATCGGGAATCTGAAGAAAATGGCTGGCACCCGCAATACCGACCACATCAGAAAACGGAATCTGATGCTTTAACCTTCCCGTCTTCCGATCCACCCATGAAAGATTGCTCACTCGTCTATCCAACGCACGATCCCCGTGCTCTCCATCAAAATTCCCGCTATTGGCTACTAAAAGATCGCCTGAAGTAGAGAATTGTAATTCATGCGGAAAGGCACCAAAACTCGAGAAGTCTTCCTTCACTTTTAGATCCGGGCCACGTAGAACGAGGCGACCCTCAAAGTTTTTATCGTCGTGCTCGGTCACCCAAAATCCCTCAGCTTCCACATCCCATACGGCGTGTCCAAAGAAGCGCCGGTCGTCTTTGCACTGAATTCGACGACCGACCTTCCCAGCCGCGCGATCGAATTCGCATAGATCTTGTCCCCACTTGGGCACGAGGAAAAGTTGACTGAGCCTTGCCGAGTTTTGGACAAGAGTGTGAACTCGAAACGGCACGGTAAAGGGCTCAAAGCGCCGCGATTGTGGATTGAAGAACACCAGTTCGCTTTTAAGCGGTGGATCGATTTTATCGATAAAGGTAGTGACCCAGTCCCCATAGGCGGAGACAAGCTCAATCGACTTCTTCGCTGCAAATAGGGGAACCTCATGGCCAAGCGCCCATTGACCAGCGGCCAGGCCCAGGCCGGCCACCACCAATTCACGCCGATTGAGTTTTTCGGTCGACATGATTTATTTTCGCGCCCAGAGATGCAAAAGCAAGTGCGCCAAGTGTTTCTAGACTAACTGTCGGATCCCTCTTCTGGCATCGAATTCAAGTAGATCTGACTACCAGGCGGGACACTTTTAGTGAGCCAAACACTTCCACCAATGGTGCTGTTTTTGCCGATCACAGTGGAACCGCCAAGAATCGTCGCATTGGCGTAGATGATCACACCATCCTCGATGGTGGGATGACGCTGCTGACCTCGCAGATTTTTCTTTACCGAGAGAGCACCTAAGGTCACGCCTTGAAAAATTCGAACCTCGCGACCTATTTTTGTTGTCTCACCGATGACAATGCCCGTGCCGTGATCAATAAAAAAAGGCGAACCAATTTCAGCCCCAGGATGAATATCAATCCCTGTGCGTTCATGGGCGTACTCGCACAAGATCCGCGGGACGAGTGGTATTTTCAGCTGGTACAAGATGTGCGCTAGACGATAAAGTGCCAGAGCCCGAAAGCCGGGATAGCAGATAATAACTTCGTCTACACTTTCGGCGGCGGGGTCCTTTTCATGAATAAACTGGGCATCAAGCTCCAGCTGTTTCCCGACCTCGACGATTCGCGAGAAGAAATCATCGGCCAGAGTCTCATTTGGCTTTAGCAGGCCATGTCCATCTTTTCTCACGCACTCTACGATCTCGATTAGGTGAGCGCGCATGGAAACCAAGTACTCTTCGAGCTTTCCAGGGTCTTTAAACTCCAAATGCCCAATCTGGGGAAACAGCAGTCTCACCAGTGAATCCGCAAACATCCGGATATCCTTCCAAAAAATTTTCTGTGGAGGTTCTTGATACTTGGAACGGTATAGCTCATCCGCGAGTTTTGCTTCTATTCCTGACATCTAATGAGGATAATCTTGTGAGCTAGGTGTCCTCAATACATTAAACGAAGGGGCGTGTGAAATGGTGGTGGCTTCGGACGTTACAGGCTTGGTCGGTAACACTCCTTTGGTGAAGATCAAAAGTTTATGCCGACTCACCGGTAGCGATATCTTCCTCAAGTGCGAAAACTGCAACCCCGGCGGCTCGATCAAAGACCGGGCCGCCCTACAAATGATTTTGGATGCCGTCGAAGCGAAGCAGCTGCGTCCAGGTATGACAATCGTCGAGGGCACCGCCGGGAACACGGGCATTGGACTCGCTCTGGCCGCTCGCGCCCTTGGGTTCAAAATGAAAGCCGTCATGCCCGAGGGACAAGCTCTTGAAAAACAGCGCATGATCGAACTTTATGGAGCCGAACTCCACTTAGTAAAACCCGTTCCATTCAAAGATCAGAACCACTTTTACCACACCGCCCGCCGAATGGCGGAGGAGAACCCGAATCAGTATTGGTGGGCCAACCAGTTTGAAAATCTGAGCAACTTCAAAGCTCACTTCACCCGTACGGGACCCGAAATCTTAGATCAAATGCAAGGCAAGATCGATTGGTTGGTCTCCGTGGCCGGATCAGGGGGCACCATCGGCGGGAACAGCGCCTTTTTGAAGGAGAAATCCCCCACCACTAAAGTTCGACTTATCGATCCGATGGGTTCGGGTCTGACCAGTTATTTTAAGACGGGCGAATTCAAGTCCACTGGATCTTCTATTACCGAAGGCATTGGCATTATGAGGCTCGTAGCGAATTTCGCCAAAGCCAAAGTCGACGACGCGATCACTCTGCCCGATCAAGATTTGGTTACGATCGCCTATCATTTAAGAGACGAAGACGGCCTGCTTCTGGGGAGCAGTGCGGCCCTTAATGTCGCCGGCGCCGTTCACACCGCGATAAAATTTGGTCCCGGCAAAAGAATCGTGACGTTCATTTGCGACCTTGGTGAGCGAAGCGCGTCCAAGCTCTACAATCCAGAATACCTATCCAAATCGGGACTTACCGATAAGAACCTGGATGTGGAGAAATTGATCTCGAGTTACCGGGCAGAGTAGAGCCTAAGCTCCACAACATTTCTTGTACTTCTTACCGCTTCCGCACGGACAGGGATCGTTGCGCCCCACCTTAGGGGATTCCCGCACCACCGTTTCGCGAACGGGATGATGGTGATGATGATCATGACCCTGACCTTCTTCGTGAGTATGCGACTCACCATCGACAAACAGCCATGCCCCCGAAGCATTTTTTCGAAATTCTGAAACTTCGTGATGCTCGAGTGTCTTACCGTCTTGTTTGTAGGTCGCGACGAACTCTACCGTCCCCTTTTTATCGGCTTCTTTGCCTTTTTTGGTGGAAAGGATTTTCAGCCCCCTCCAATCGGCTGAGGCCGACCAAGCCTTGGCCTCTTTCTCATCAAAATCTTGTCGAGACTCAGGGGCAAGGGTGGACTTAATATAACCCACCTCACCTTTTACAAAAGCACTGTAGCGTGATCGCATCAGAGCTTCGGCCGTGGGGGCTTGGCGCTCCCCCGCGAGGAAAGGGTGGCAGCACAAGGAAAAATCCAAACCAGATTCGCAGGGACATTTTTCATTCGACATGCCCAAGGATCTACCGACAATAGGCCCCTTGCCAAGACGCGGCTTTTCCGTTACCCCAATCGAATGACCGAAACCCAAGGTATCCCTCATTTCATTTATGGGACGGCATGGAAAGAGTCTGCCACAGCCGATTTAACCTATTTGGCACTGAAGACAGGCTATCGAGCTATCGACACAGCCAATCAAAGAAAGCACTACTTTGAAGCGGGTGTCGGGGAAGGCCTAAAGAAGTTCTGGGCTGAGTCCGGCCTCTCCCGAGATGATATTTTTTTGCAAACCAAATTCACCTATTCCCGCGGTCAGGACCATCGAAAGCCCTATAACGAGCAAGATCCCTTCCGCAAGCAAGTGCAGGATTCGTTTGCCAGTTCACTTGAACACTTGGGGACAGATCATTTGGACTCTTACGTTTTGCATGGCCCTTACTACAATGACGGTTTGGGTGAAGAGGACTTTGAGACTTGGACGGCGATGGAAGCCCATCACAAAAAGGGACAGACCAAATTTTTGGGCGTCTCGAACATCAATGCCTCACAACTGCGCGAACTTCTGACGAAAGTGTCTGTTAAACCCACTTTTGTTCAAAATCGTTGTTTTGCCCGCTTTAAATGGGATGCGGACGTTCGCCAGATTTGCCGCCAACACGGGATTTATTATCAGGGTTTTTCTCTTTTAACAGCCAACGTAAATGAGCTTTCAACGGCACCCGTAGTTGATCTCGTACATAAATATCGGAAAACGATTCCCCAGATTGTCTTCAAGTTTGCCCAGAAGGTCGGAATGATCCCGCTGACTGGAACCACCGATCCCGAACATATGAAAGAAGATCTCCAAATCGAGGATTTTGACCTTTCTGCGGCCGAGCTTGAATTGATTGAAAACCTGGGGAAATAAGACGTGTGGAATCAAATTTCGCGAGTTCGTAAAGACACCGTCAAGCTTTGTGAAGCCCTAATTAACGAAGAATTTGTCATACAGACCGCTCCCTTTGTTTCCCCGCCCAAATGGCATCTGGGTCATACGACCTGGTTCTTTGAGGAATTTTTTCTTAAGACTCACAGCCCCGACTATCAAGAATTCCACCCGGCCTTCGCCAAACTTCTAAATTCTTACTATCACACGGTTGGTGAATTTTGGCCGCAGGGCCAGCGCGGACTTTTGGCTCGTCCTTCGGTCGCGGAGATTATGGACTATCGGGCCTATGTCGAAGATCGTCTTCACACTTGGCTGAATCAGAATCCAGTGAGCTCACGCGTTCGAGAAATTTTATCCCTGGGTTGCAACCATGAACAACAGCACCAAGAGCTTTTGTGGATGGATACTAAATATAACGCCTTTCAAAATCCCCTGTGCCGAGAGAACTGGAAACCCGCCGAGGTTCCAAGCCCCAAGCGATTTGAAGGGGGCTCAGCCCCGATTGAATTTATTCACTTTGATCCGGGCTCTGTCAGCATCGGAAATGACGGCGATCCACACTTTAGCTACGACAACGAGGGTCCACGACATGTTCGCCATGTAAAACCCTTCGCGCTGGCCGATCGCTTGGTGTCCAACGGCGAGTATCTGGAGTTTATCGAGTCCTGCGCTTATATTAATCACGAACACTGGCTGAGCGACGGTTATCTACTGGTCCAAAAAGGGTTACAGGGAGCACCGCTTTACTGGTTTCAGCGCGAAAATCAGTGGTACGAATTTGACGGAACGTTTTCGGCTCCCCTCGACTTATCCGCCCCCGTTCAACACGTCAGTTTCTATGAGGCCGCGGCCTATGCCTTTTGGCGGGGACACCGCCTACCCTACGAAGAAGAATGGGAATCCGTCGCAGAAAGCCCCCGTCTGAAAGATATGAACGAAAAACTTTGGCAGTGGACGCTCTCCCCTTATCAGCCGTACCCGGGCTACCGCCGCCCCAAAGGCGCTTTTGGCGAATACAATCAAAAATTCATGATCAATCAAGTCGTTTTGCGAGGTGGATGTTTTCGAACTCCTGAGGGTCATCACCGGGTCACCTATCGCAATTTCTTTTATCCGGATCAGAAGTGGATGTTCTCTGGCATCCGATTAGCAAAGGATCTGACATGAGCTATTTTGTCTTAACCAAAGAAAAGCAGCAAAGTGACGACGCCTTTCGCGAGACTTTTGCCCTCGATGTCCTGACAGGCTTTTCATCCAAACCGAAAGGCCTGCCGTCCAAATATTTCTACGATGCCACCGGCAGCGAACTGTTTCAGAAAATCACCGAGACAGAAGAGTATTATCCCTTTCGAGCTGAAATGTCCCTTCTAACCGAACACGCGAATAAAATTGTGGCCGACTTTCCTAAAAAATTTAGCCTCGTGGAGCTTGGTGCGGGCGATGGAAAAAAGACGCGCGTCTTGCTGAGCGAGCTCCTTAAGCAAGGTGCCGATTTCGAATATCTACCCATTGATATTTCAGAGGCCGCCGTCGCCGACTTGACTTCACGTCTTACGAAGGAAAGACCCGAACTCAAAATCCACGGCATCGTCAGTGAGTATGCGGATGGCTTGAATTGGATCAATCGCAATCGAAAAGGTCCAAAGGTCGTTCTTCTGTTAGGATCCAACATTGGTAATTTCAACCAAACTCAAGCGATCGTATTTTTGCGCGTGATCTGGAACGTGCTCAATGCGGGCGATGCCTTGTTTGTGGGTTTTGATCTCAAAAAGGATGTCGATGTGATGATCAATGCTTACAACGACAGGCAAGAATTCACGAGCCGCTTTAATCTCAACGTACTGACTCGAATCAATCGAGAGCTCGGTGGCAACTTTCAGGTCGAAAATTTTGAACACTTCGGCACCTACAACCCGCGCATCGGCGCCATGGAGAGCTACATCATCTCCAAGTGCGATCAGACGGTTTACATTCGACACTTACAAAAAAGTTTCAAGTTTAAGGCTTTTGAAGCCATTCATATGGAGTACTCTTACAAATACACTCTGGGAGACGTGGAATTTTTGGCGCAAGAGACCGGCTTCCGAGTCTTGCAACACTACTTGGATTCAAAGAAATATTACAGCGATTTCTTATTCAGCGTGGTCAAAGAGAATCCAGGTCCCTCATCCACTTAAATTCATCGGGCTTGTGGCCATATTGCAGCCCCGTGATTTCGTCGAGCAAATAGGCCGCCGTGGTCTCTGATGTGGGCGATTCAACCTTGTAGGTCTGCCCCTGAAAGGTAAATTCGCCCACGGGAGAAATAGCGGCGGCGGTGCCGGTACCAAAAACTTCGCGAAGATGACCGCCCTTTTGCTTTTGCACGACTTCTTCAATGGTGATTCGACGCTCGCTCACGCTGCGACCGCGCTTTCGCAGCAGCCGCAAAACAGAATCGCGCATACCCCCGGGCAAAATGCTGCCATTCAAAGCGGGCGTGACGATTTCATCATCAAAAACAAAAAAGATGTTCATCGTGCCCACTTCTTCAACCGCACTGTGATCCGCATTCAGCCAAAGCACTTGATCAAAACCCTTTTGCACAGCGCGCATGGCGCTCGCGAAGCTAGCCACGTAATTGGCGCTGGCCTTAGTGGAGCCGAGACCCCCGGGCACCGCGCGGACATCATGGTCTTCAACATAAATACGAACCGGTCCCGTTCGGCCTTTGAAATAGGGCCCGACAGGACATAGCAGAATAAAAAATAGAGCCTCAGTCGCCGGGCGCGCCCGGATCATCCCTTCCGTTGCGATCAACGTAGGTCGAATGTAAAGCGCACTCCCTTGAACGGAGGGAACCCAGCGCTCATCCAGGCGGACGAGCTCTCGAATACCGCCCAGAAAAATTTCAACGGGAACCTGGGGCAAACACAAACGGGGAGCGCCCGAACGCATCCGATCACAATTGAAATCAGGACGAAACAGCTTCACCTTTCCATCTTGTTGGCGGTAGGCCTTGAGCCCTTCAAACATGGCCTGACCATAGTGAAAAACGGCGGCCGAGGGCGGCATCGAGATGGGGCCATAAGGCGCGATGTGCGGATTGTGCCAACCTTTTACGTCGCTATAGGCGCAATAAAACACGTGATCCGTGAAATGACGGCCAAATTGCAGGTCATCTGCTGGAGGTAAGGGCTTTAGTTGCGTCGTTCTTTGTATTGGAAAGTTCATTTTGATACCGTGGGCATTATGGGTCGAATCAAGGAATTGATCAAGTTTATCCAAGATGTGGCAAAGGACAATCGGATCCCAGAATCAGACAAGGCGATTCTAGTGGTCTTGATCGCCCTGATTATTTCTCCGGTCGATATAATCCCAGATTGGATCCCTATCGTCGGTCTAATGGATGACGTGGTTCTGTTAGCCATCGTGTTGGATTATTTCTTTAACCATCTGGATCAAGAGATCCTTCTGTCTCACTATCCTTGGGGGATGAAGAGCTTTACCCGCATTCGCAGCGCAGCCCGTATGATCAGCCTGATCACTCCAGGCTGGGTCAAAGAAAAAGTCTGGAAGTTTAAGCCCTCGGTCTATAAGTGAGAGCTAAGCTCCAACCACTCGGACTCTAATTCCTGAATTTGTTGGCTCGCGAGGCTCATTTTCTCCACGTGCTCCCGTGCGTCGCCACGCCCTTCCGCAATGGCCACGTTGCAGCTTTCAACCTCGGCTTGTAACTCTTGAATTTTGGTCTCAATTTGCTGCAAACGCCTTTCCGCCTGACGACGTTTGCGGTCCATCTCTTTCTTAAGAGCCCCCGGGCTTTCCTTACTGGGTGGTGGCTCCCCAGCGGACGAACGAGCGGTCTCCTCGCCCTCTTCACCCTTGAACTGCTGTTGCATATGCCAAACATATTCGTCGTATGTGCCCGGATATCCGTGCACTTCGCCGCTTGAGACCTCGAGAATGCGACTGGCCACTCGACTGACGAAGCCCCGATCATGACTGACGACCACCAGTGTCCCCAAATAATCCTTCAGCGCTTGGGTTAAGGCCTCGACCGTCTGAAAATCCAGATGATTCGTTGGCTCATCTAAAAGCAGGAGCGGCGCTCGGCGAAGTAAAACCTGTCCCAGCGCCACGCGTGATTTTTCTCCACCGGATAAAACCTCGACTCGTTTATTCACCACATCATCGCTGAAGAGCAATGCCCCCGCCATGCCTCGAACATCTTGTGGAGTGACCGATGGATGGGCGCCCTCTGCTAAGCTCTCCGAAATGGTGGAGCCCGGCTTGAGCACCTCGACGACATGCTGATTGAAAATAGCCATCTCGACGCCAAGTCCTAGTTCGCGCGCACCAGAAACTGGAGTTAAAGTTCCAGCCAGTCCCTTGAGAAGGGTGGATTTGCCGGCCCCATTCAGACCCACCACGGCCACGTGATCACCCCTTCGAATCTCGACATTCACGCTTTGGAGCACGGGTCGCCCACCACCATAGGCGAACACTCCATCGCGAATCTTTAAAACCGTCTTACCCACATGGCTAGGCGCTGGAATCTTGATTTTCGCCGTCACTGGGACCGAGCGAACTTCAATGGACTCCATTTTCTCAAGGGCCTTCATTTTGCTTTGCGCTTGCCGGGCTTTTGTGGCCTTGGCCCCGAAGCGCTCAATAAACTCGAGCAAGTGCCGGCGGCGCTCCGCTTGATTTTGCGCGGCGGCCTCTTGTTGCTGGCGCAACAAAGTCTTTTGCTCAAAATAGTCGTCAATGTTTCCATTGTATTTGGTGATCTCGCCGGCCTCGACTTCGAGCGTATGATCCGTCGTCCGGCGCAAAAACTCTCGATCATGGGAAATCAGCAAAAAAGCCCCACGATAGCTCTGCAAAAATCTTTCGACCAAAAGTGTTGTTTCTAAATCAAGATAGTTGGTTGGCTCATCCAAAAGCATCAGGTTCGGGTCGTGGCCCAATAGACCCATTAACTTGATTCGCATTCGATACCCTCCGCTAAGGGATCGAATCGGCTTAGCCAAGATCGCTTCCGAAATTTGCAGAGCCCGCGCCTGGGACTTTAACTCCCACAAGGGGATTTGGGCGTTGGCTTGTAGATACGCCTCTCCCGTCAGGTCTTCTGGCCATTCGTCATGTTGCGAGAGGTATCCAATGCGCAAAGTTTTGGACCGAATCAACCGTCCTGAATCGAGTTCTTCTTCTTCGACCAAGACCTTAAACAAAGTGGTTTTGCCAGCGCCGTTAGGTCCAATCACACCGACGTGCTCGCCTTCATTCAACGAGAAGCTGGCGCCAACAAATAGGCTTTGGGCTCCAAAGGCCTTATGGCCCTCAAACATTTGTAGAATCGCATTGGACATGCCCCGGTTTATCGCTTTTAGGCCCCGCTGTCAGTCTTGATTCGGTCCCTTATCTTGCCGATAATAAAAGAGTGAAAAGACGTGAATTCTTGCGCTCGACCATTTTATTAAGCCTCAGCGGCTGCGCGGCGAAGACATTGTCCAAGGGACCCGCCAGCCGTTTACCGGCGAGTGTCCCTCTGGGAACGCGAGTTCGCTTTGAGCTGCACCATCCGGAGGCGCAAGCTCAACTGGCCACTTTGGCGCGCGCCGTGGAGATCATGAAAGGTCAGCCGCCGACAAGCCCCGTTGGCTCTCGTGGCCGACCGAACGGACTGAGCTGGGGCCGACAGGCTGAAGTGCATATGAACTACGGCGAGCACGGCAATTGGCGATTTCTTCCGTGGCATCGCGAATACCTGCTTCGCTTTGAAGCGATGGTACAACAGCTCACCGGTGAAGCCCGCTTTGCGCTGCCTTATTGGGATTGGATGGCGGCGGCGGAGCTTCCCGAAATATTTATGAAAGAAAATTCCCCGCTCTACATTGAAGCCGATCGTTTGGCCCCCTTGAATGAGGGCGCCCCTTTCGCCACAGCACTGACTGAATTGCCACCGATCGACTTTGAAACTTTTCTGGGTTCAGCCGGGGCTGCGGGTGTGATCGAAACCGGTTTGGCCGATCATTTTCGCTTGTCTCTGGGCGATGTCTTCGCCTCACAGCGGGCGCCACTGGCTCCCCTTTATTGGATGCATCTTTCTAACATCGATCGGATCTGGGCAGAATGGCAAGATCGAATTCCTCAGTGGCGCGATCCCGCCGAACTAAAAAAAGCATTTGGCTCGTGGGCCGGTGCTCCTTTGACCGGTTTTTATGAAGCCGACGGTCGACGTTCATCTTCTTCTCGAAAAGCGATCGACTTGGTTGACACCTACGAAGTGGGCTATTGTTTTCACTCCACTATTCGCCCGCCGAAGCCAGATGACTCGAAAGTCTTACTGCATGCCGAGGGAGGATCAAGCGGTCCCAGAAGATTTCGATCTTTAAGTCGGGCCACGGCCTCCCAAGTGGGCTTTAAATCCGTCAGTAAGATCGACGGAAATCAATTTCGTCTGACCCTTCCTCCTTTTCCGCGCCGAATGACAGAACTTTTGACCCGGGCCTTGAATGAAGACATTCCATACGATTTTCGATTTACGCTCGCGGGCCTTCCACAAGCGCGCACATCGGCGGCCTGCACTCTTTCATTGCAAGACAATCGGGTGGCTCCCGGCGGGCTTTGGCGCTTTCATCTTGTGGCGGCGGACCCCAAGGACGAGGACCTGGCGCGGGATCTCAATGGCCAAAGCGGCTCTCGATTTCTGCGAACTCTCAAGCAAAAAGAAAAATCCAAAACGGCGGTCAATTTTAGCTTTAACACTTTGCTGGGCGCCTTGAGACGAAGCGAGGTCAAATCCTGGCCAGAAAATCTAAATCTGACCGTCAGCTTTTCACCGCAGCTACCAGATGGATTTGACTTCGCCAAAGTCCAAGTCAAATTGGTGGCTTTAGAAAGATTGCCAGCTTAAGCTGGGCCCGCCTTTTTTTTGACCCAAGCCCTGAAGGCCTCATTAAGATCAGGGATCTCACAATAGGTTCGCATATAGTCTTCCATCTTTCGCTCAACACTGAGTCGAATCAGATTTTCCAAATCACATTTCTTATCCAGCATTTCAGCGAAAGCTTGCGAGGCCTTGTAGCGGTAACTGATTTCAGAAGTCGAGCCGCGCATAGGGTGCGCCAGTTCCTTCACATCCGGTGGAAACGGCTGCGCTGCCAACCACTTGTAATCCACCTTCTGCATTTTGGCCAAATGATTGGCTAGGCCTTCTTCAAGCCATTTTGGAATGGCGGTCTTGTATTTTTGAAAGGCAATCACATGAACAAGTTCATGGGCCAAGACGCCGTCAAAGTTCTCGCTGGTGACACTGGGACCTATCTGCACCACGGCCTCGCCCGTACCCGTTTGGGTGACGGCCAAAGCCATGGGACCCAGACTGTGGGCCTTGGCAAAGTCATCGAATGACGAATAGTAATAGACCTGTATGCGACGAATGGTCCATTCCAGCTTGGTTTGAATTCGATCGATCGACTTTTCCACTCGGGTGCGCTTCAACCACTTGGGCGGATTGTGAAGGGTCAAAGCATTGGTCTCGATCACATTTTTTTCAGGCGGTACGGCTGAGGCATTTGCGCCCACCATGATCAAACAAAATAAAACAAAAATTCTCATAGCTTTCGATGATCACTCGACAAGACAGAATTGGCACTTCATAATTTTAGGATGGACTCAATTGAATGGCTTTCTGACGCTTTTGCTAAGTTCTTAAAAGTAATCAACACGCCTTTTCTCGACCTGAATCAGTCGAAAGTGTCGATTTCGAGCGTGGTCGTCGCTCTTTTTGTCATCTTTCTTTCGTTTCGGTTGGCCAAAATTTTGGGTCGGGCGGTTCATCGCGCCCTGACTCGAAAGGCCGTCAATTCGGGTGTGGCGGATTCGCTCGAACGCTTCACGCGCTATTTGACTATCGCGGGAGGCATTCTTTTTTCCCTCGACATGTTGGGGATTTCGATTACGTCCTTGGCCGCCCTGAGCGCCGTTCTTATGGTCGGCGTTGGATTTGGTCTGCAAAATATCACGCAGAATTTTATCTCAGGCATCATTTTGTTAATCGAGCGTCCCGTTAAAGTGGGGGACATTATTCATGTCGGCTCGTCCACCGGTCGAATCACCGATATTCACGTTCGCTCGACTATTATCCAAACCCGCGATGATGTCGCAATCATTGTGCCAAATTCAAAATTGGTTTCCGAAGACGTGGTTAACGATAGCTTCACCGGCAATTATATTCGCCAGCACGTGAAGGTCGGGGTCGCCTACGGATCTGATGTTGAAAAAGTCAGACAGGTCTTACTTGAACAGGCGCTGTCCCATGCAAGGGTGCTCAAGACACCAGAACCCACCGTCGTTTTCGAAAACTTTGGTGAGTCCTCGCTCGACTTTGATCTTCGTTATTGGAGTGAAGATATTTGGGCGATCGACGTGGTCTCAAGCGACCTTCGCTTTAGCATCGATGCCGCTTTTCGAAAGCACGGAATTCAGATTCCCTTTCCGCAAAGGGATGTCCACCTCATTCAAGCGAAGCCTTAAGGCCAAGCAGGCCTTCATCAAACTGGGCGGCGAGCTGCTTTCGCATATTAAGAACCAGGCAGACTATGTTAAATGGAAAGGGGCTTTTGCCGCGCATGCCCCATGTCACCAAAGTCCCACCACCGGCAGCGTCTTCCGTAATTAGGTAAGCCGTGCTCGTATCTTCCATTGGTTTTTTGAAACGCAGTTCATAGTCGATTCGACTGCCTTCTTGAATGGCCTTGATCTCTTGCTCACCCACTCCCACTTCGCTATTGCCCTCCCAAGAGGCGACAAAACCGACTTCCCCGTCCGTACCCGAATAGCTCTTGATAATATTGGGATCCTTCTTCTCCCACGGGCTCCATTTGCTGTGATTGCGAAGCATCTTGATTTCGGCGAAGACTTCTTCCCTCGGTTTTTGAATCTCGATCTGCCGCTCAATATGCAAATCCGTCGGCGCCAAAATACCGAGTAACAGCACTACCCCTATTAGAACCCCGATTCCACCAAGCACGTATTTCATTTGAACCCCCGTCCAAAGGCTATCCGATCAGTTCACCTATGTAAAACAGTTCAACAAACGGTCCAGCCGAATCCGGCCCCAATCTTGCTTTTGTTGTCGCGCGACGTCGCTACTAAATAAGTTTACCGAAGGGATTCTAAACGTGAACACTGTCTTACAAAAAGCGGCTCTACTTGCCTGCCTGTCCATTAGTTTTACAGTGGCGGCGTTGAACTGCGACACAGACCGAAAGAGACGAAACGATATTGAAATCAGCTATCAGAATGAAAAGATAGCGGCGTCGCAAGCCGAATTGGCCCGGCTAAAGGCCGAGCGGATCCCCCATGCCGCACTCGTCCAGTCCTCAAGGGATCACCTCGCACATATCGAAAAATCCGACAAACGAGTCCAAGATCTTAAGGTCAAGATTGAAGACGCCATGGCTACTTCCAAGACAATCTTTGACTATATGATGGCTTCGGAAGCGGGACGAAAACAGATTGCTGAGAATCTCGAACTGATTTTTAGAGATCTGGAGTTAGCTCCCGGAGAATTTGATAAAACACGCCTTCAGTTAGGTTCGACCGAACTTGCCACCGCCCTGGGGCCCTTCTTAAGTTCCAAGCCTGAAGATGACCAATCGCTTCTTTGGCGCGCCGGAATGCTTCTCATTAAGGCTGCAAATTCGACCGATGTCGAAAAAATTCAGGCCTCTCGTGCCAAGTTCGAAAAATTCTACGAAAACATTATTCATAATCTGGAGAATCAAAATCTCGACAACAGGCGCCAGACCCAAACCGAGCAAAAGAAATTGGCGGACGCCAGCGCGAACCTAGCGGCGAAGGACGCCGAGATCGCCGGCATAGAGGCGTCGATAAATGGCCGCATTAGAACGCGAGACGGCCTTATCGCCGATAATGACAAAATCGTATGTTTCGAGCGTCAAGTCTTTCGACGGGGGCCTCACTAATGGGAGTTCGCATAGTCATGTTGTTGCTGTCCTTCACGACCTTTACTGCCTTCGCGGGGGGAGATCTCGAAAATTTTGCCAAGAACCCTGGCGAGCAGACTCAAAAATGGATTGGCTACAAACGTAAGTACAAAAAAGACAAGGCTCGACTGCGCCGCCTTGATCACGAAAACGCCCGGGCTGCCTATCTAGCGGACTACCAGCAAAAACTTTTGAAGATGTCAGCTGAGCGCCAGGAAGCCTTGAGTCTGGACTTCGAGGTGACTCTCATTCGGGTTTCCTTATCTAGTGCTCAGAAAAATTGCCAGATTGTCACTGATCTTAAGAAGGCCGATCAATGTCTGGATTATTTGCGAGTTATTCTTTCCAAGGTTGGGGCTTTACGACTGCGCTCCCTTCATTTGGCTTCTGTTGAGGACCGGGAGCTCGTAGCTCAGGCTGAAGCCGTACGTTCTTCGTTGGAGGGTTTTGAGTCCGAAACCAGACAAGTCTTCAATCTTTGGCTAGAAAACAAGTTTAAAATCCGTCGGGCCCTAGATGCCAAAGACACGGCACAGGTCAAGGCCAACGCTGAAGACCGAGCCTCATGCCTGACAGCCCCACTTCTCTTGCAAAGAGGGCTTCGCCTTCTGGAAAAAAACAAACCCAACCAAGGCCTTTACGATATGGCCAATGATCTCGACTCGGCCGGAAAGCTCATGAGGCTTGCTGAAGTCTCTGAGAAATCATGCGCTGTTGACCTCTCATCACTCAAGGAAGCAATAGCCGCCCATGAAGCTCGACTCAAGCGCCTGGTCACCTCGGACGACTTCATACAACGATATCGAACTGAATGCGAATCTCTGGAAAACTCTGAACGGCTTGGCCTCAATTGCCGGGACAAGTCCCCTAATCTAAGCGTGCTCTACAGTCTGAAGATGATTGCACAGCAAAGGTCCGCCCAATGAACAAGTTGTGGCCAATCCTCTTGATGTGGACACTAACCTCAAACGCGCGATCGGTATGTCAAAGCACTGGGCGAGATTACGGAGGTTTCACTTGCGTCGAAATCCCCGACATCACTCATGTGATTCCGCAGCCGCCTGTAAATTTAGTACCGGCGCCTTTTTTACCGCCCCCACCGCCCCCATTGCCTCCGAATCTTCCCGATTTGCCCAGCTTACCTCCAAATATAGCTCATCCGCCGATTCAAGCCCCTAAGCCGGAGCTAGCTCTACCGAACGAAGACGATGTCCTCAGAAGGGCCATGCCCGGCTTTGATGCCAAGGGAGCGCGAGCGAACATCAAGACACTTGAAGAGATGTCGGCATGGCAGCTGAAGATCGCGCAAAACATGTCGCAAATTAACTCTGAGTTTTATCGACAGGTCAGCGAAGATTTAGCCAAAAAAGACCTTTCTTTTGACCAAGTTTCCAAATTTCAGCTGCCAGCTCCAGATCAATCTTCGCTCAGCCTGTTTGTACCCAAATCTCCAAGCAATGGGGATTTGAAGGGGCTTGTCGATCAAGCTTTGGGACCTCGTGGACCCCTCAACTGGGACAAAGGCCCCGACAACGACATCATGACAGGATTCTTGAAGAGGGTCGAAGGCGTCGAACGCGCCGCTTTTGACAGCTATATGCGAGATCAGAACCAGATCACTCAGCAACTGTTTAAAGAAAACCTGTCCACGATGGTAAAGTCTCTTGGATCGGCCAACTTCAAGGAGCTGGCAAACCAAAAAGTAGAGGTTCATGGCGAATTCGCCCGGTCCGAATCTGAAAATGATTTAAACAATGAGATCCTCGAAACCCGCGGACCCCTTGTTGGCGCCAAGCGCCCGACGACACCTAAGCTTCAACCCATCTATGATCGAATCGTTTCATCCAGAGCCACTTCGCCCCAGGCGCGCACAGCCCAAGCCCTGGGTCTTGGCGCGGTCACTGCCGCCGACGATGCTTACCGAAGAGGCGACAACGAAACCGGCGACACCTTAGGAAAATTTGCTGCGGCCTTAGCTGATATTGGAGTGGGTTTTATCCCCGTCGTTGGCGAAGCAAGAGACATCTATGAAGTGTTGACCGGAAAAAATCTGCTTACTGGAGAGCTCTTAACCGATGTGGAACGAGGACTAGCCCTGGCTGGCGTCATCAGCTTCGGAGTGGTCAGTGGAGCGAGCCGCATCATGAAGGCCGCAAAGAAACTCGGCGCCAACGCCGACGAACTCTCGAGGGCCGCCAAAGAAGCCAAGACCATTTTAAAACAGGTCGACGAGATGGGAGTCGAAAGGACCAGCGCCCTCAAGACCCTTAGACGCTCGGTCGGTTGGAACGGAACCCGCACCGCCAAAGAAGTCCTGAACGACATAAACGAAAGCATCATCTTGCGCACCAAAGCCATGGGCATTAAGCTCACCAACGTCAAGTTGGGTATGGCCGACGATTTGAATCGGGCCGCGCGAGAACGATTCGGCGCCGACCACTCAGCCAGCTATCTAGTTGGATCGCGATACATAGCGGGATTGGTTGATTACGAGCACACCTTAGTAAGGGTGTTTAGTTCAGAAAAGGATAATTTAGTTGGAGGATGGCTAGTGGATCCGAGGGTTATTGAGGGTCTATCACCTATGGAAATTAAAGGAGTGCTCAACCTATCATACATTCCGGATAGAATTGTTCCGGTAATAGTCCCGCGCGGCACAGCAGTACACATATCGATTGCTGAAAAAACGGCAAGCGATCATATCGCTGGAGCTATACAAGTTGAGGTTGAAAATTTTAAACTACTGAGGTTTGGAGAGCCGCAAAACTTATGAAGGTGCGAGTTTACTCAATCGGAAATGTTACTGTTCAGCTTCCTGGGCCGATCTTTCGAACCGTTGAAACAGACGGGATACACATAATTCTATTTGACCCCAGATCGCTGAGTGACGAAAAAATGGGCACAAGCATTTGGGCATTTGACTCCCACGGAAAATTTCTTTGGGAGATCCAACCACTGCCACTGATCGAGGAAAGCTTCAAAGAGTGGTGGATTTCAATTTACAAAGACAAAAACAATCGGATCGCCGTCATGAATCGGGATGATAATATCGTGCACGTCGACCCGAAAACGGGCGACCTTTACCGAACAGATGGCGTCAAAATACCGCGAGTTCGAACTATGGCCGAGTGGAAGAATCCTCCGTAGGTCCGGAGGATTTTGAGAGTGTATTCTCGGAAAGGTTAAATAATTGTGAATAATCGACAAATCGAGTTGGGTGGAACAATCGTCCAAACGCCTAACACGATAACCCACAAATTGGAATTTGAAGGAATTCATTTACTGCTCTTTGACCCCCAGGCACTTCCTACGAAGAACCGTGGGAAAAATATTTGGGCGTTTGATTCCAAAGGAAAGTTTCTCTGGGAAGTTCAGCCTCTGCCGTTACTAGATGAGCGATTCAAATATTGGTGGATCTCGCTATATCTAGGAGAAAATAGCAAAGTCGTGGCGATGAACTGCGACGACGCGATTTTTCATGTCGACCCTAAGACTGGTGACCTCTATAGAACCGACGGAGTAAAAATACCTCGCGTGCGAACTATCGATGAGTGGATGAAGCTCATCGGAGAGGATACATGAGCGATCGCAGTCTAAAAATAGATGAGGTCCTTATTCAAGTCCCTGGACCAATCACCCACGTTCTTGATTGTGAAGGCATCCTCCTCATCTTGTTTGATGCAAGGTCTTTAAGTAAGGAAAAGCGCGGCACGAATGTATGGGCATTCAGTTCTGCGGGAAAATTTCTGTGGGAAATTCAGCCGTTACCTTTAATTGAAGAAAATTTTAAGGAATGGTGGATTTCGATTTCCAAGGATGAAAAGGGCAGAATTGCCGTCATGAACTGCGACGACAATATCGTTCATGTGGATCCGAAAACGGGTGATCTCTACCGCACGGATGGCGTCAAAATTCCAAGAGTGCGAACCATGGACGAATGGAAGAATCCCCCTTAGGTCTTCCGCGACGAACTGGTAGTCACAGTGATGAGGACAAGCGAATGAAAACAAAATTGCGTTTCGAAGATTTTGAGCAAAGTCGCTCAATCATTATTCAGAGAAAGGATGAGAACTATATTGAGGTCGAACTAAAGGATGGTAACCTTTCCGCTAAAAAGGTTGTTTACCTTTATACTGATTTTTCAACACTTATCACTTTCCTTAAGAATTCAAGTAGAGAAATTCAATCGAGAGACGAAGCTACAAACATCTGGGAGTCGGTCGAAGAAGATTTCACCCTCACGACCTCGTTGGCTCGTACGGGGAAGGCCCATTTAAAAGCCGAGCTTCGAGATGCCGAAAAACAATGGGCAGCTTCATTGACGATAACCGTACCCAGCTATATTTTTGAGGAGATTTGAAAAAGACAGTGGCTTTTCAAATTCAGGCTCCCAGCGAAATTCTTCGTAGTCTCGAAATAGGGGGTGTTCACCTAATCCTTTTTGATCCTCGTGGAGTTGGTGATGAGAACCGAAGTCGAAACATTCGGGCATATAGTCCCGATGGAAACTTTTTGTGGTCCATTCAACCATTACCTATCCTCACAGAGGAAACTCAAAATTGGTGGAGCTCATTTTACGAAGGCCCTGATGGGCAGATCATGGCAATGAACTGCGATGACGCGATTTTTCATGTCGACCCTAAGACTGGTGACCTCTATAGAACCGACGGAGTAAAAATACCTCGCGTACGAACTATCGATGAGTGGATGAAGCTCATCGGAGAGGATGTATGAGCGATCGCAGTCTAAAAATAGGTGAGATCCTTATTCAAGCCCCGGGCAAGATCACCCACACACTTGAACACGACGGCATTCACCTAATACTATTTGACCCCAGATCGCTGAGTGACGACAAAATGGGCACAAGCATTTGGGCATTTGACTCCAAAGGAAAGTTTCTCTGGGAAGTTCAGCCACTGCCGTTACTGGATGAAAGATTCAAATATTGGTGGATCTCGCTATATCTAGGAGAAAATAACAAAGTCGTGGCGATGAACTGCGATGACGCGATTTTTCATGTCGACCCTAAGACTGGTGAGCTCTATAGAACCGACGGAGTAAAAATACCTCACGTACGAACTATCGATGAGTGGATGAAGCTCATCGGAGAGGATATATGAGCGAGTTGGAGCGCTGGCTCCAATTTGGAACCGCAGGAGATCTCTAATGGGACGCCAATATGCAATTGATTCGAAAACTGTTCTTCTTCCCGATGAAATTGATCTGACGAGGCAAATCGATGGGATTCATTACGTCTTGTTTGAAGGGCGATTTTTAGCCGGCGACGATAAAGGAAGAAACATTTGGGCCTTTGATGCAAATGGAAAGTTTCTCTGGAAAATACAACCCCTCCCACTATCTGACGAGACCGTTATTGAGTATTGGATCAGCATATATCAGGATAAAAGCGGCCGAATTGCCGTCATGAACTGCGACGATAATATCGTGCACGTCGACCCGAAAACGGGTGATCTCTACCGCACGGATGGCGTCAAAATACCGCGAGTTCGAACTATGGCCGAGTGGAAGAATCCGCCTTGACCACTTGGCCGGGTGATTGCATTTTTGCCCCTTAATATGTTGCGAAATGAAAGAAGGCTGAGAAGCGCCACCCTGTGGCCGCTCTGGGCGACAATTATTGTCATTGTGACGACGATCATGACTTTGATCGCACCCTTTGCGCACGCCCACCAGGGTCAGGATCCCTCCATTTGCACTTGGGCCCTAGATCCCCTTTCTATGCCTCTGGGAGTCCAATGGACCCCACACACCAAGGCCGGGTCCGTCCCTATCCCTGCTGTCCTGAGAGACCCCATCGTTCAAAAGGCGTATCTAAGCGAAGACTTTCGCCAGTATCTTTTGCGCCTTCAGGCAGAAGGTCGCTCCCCCATTCGCGATTTTAAGCAGCTGGCAGATGCCGCCCCCCGATTTCCAGGCGGTTTAAGCGCGCAGGTTCTGCCCTCAAATCCAACCAACGACGAAATTCTCAAACACATTGTCGATCACTACAAGCTCAGTTCCATGCAAGGCGATTCTCAAGCGCAAATTCCTACCGGTTTAAAGAGCGATCATCACCCTCTGTTTGGCAAAATCAAAGGACCCCTTGTTCAACAATCCCTCGAGTCCGTTCATCAAATGTGGGAGCAGCTGCTCAGACAAGATCGCCGCATCACTGGCAGCTCCCGACTTGTATTGCCCAATCCGTATGTGGTGGCCGGGGGACGCTTTACCGAGGGTTACTTCTGGGATTCTTACTGGATCTTCAAAGGCTTGATCGAGAGTGGTTATGGCTCGATCGCTCTTGGGATGTTGGAAAACTGGATTTACCTTTTTGAACGCTACGGAATCATCCCAAACGGGAATCGGTTTTACTATCTCAGCCGAACTCAGCCGCCGATTCTGATGGAAATGATTCGCTTGCTGGAAGAAAATGGCTTGCTGAAATTCAACTCGCCGCGGGTGTCGAACCCGACGTCTTTGGAATCCCGCGCGCTTCGAGTGGCCGATGAATATTATAAGAAAATCTGGCTAGGGACTGAGCGATTTCATAAAAAATACGGACTGTTCTCTTACTCCGACGGAGCCGGTGGTGCGACCGCGCCCGAGCGTTTGGTGGTGCGACCCGAGCGCGGATTGGTTGAACCAGTCGCGCAAGAAGTCCACTCTCACCGCGTCTACGCGGAGTCTGGTTGGGACATGTCGTACACCCGATTTGGCACCCATCCGCAAGATTTTTTACCGGTGGATCTGAATGCCATTCTTGCAGGATACACACAATCTCTGGGGAACATTTATCGAAAAGTCGGACTTCAAATAAAAGCAGATGCGTACGATCTAGAATCTCAGCGCATCCAGAGCCGCATTGAAAAGTATTTGTTCGATCCGAAGGCGGGATCTTATTTCGACTACAATATTGTCGCGGGCACACGGTCCCATGTCATTACGGCCGCCGCCTTCTTCCCCTATTACTTTCTGCCAAAAGATCCAACGACAAGCCAAAATCAGCTGTTAGGCCTACTTAAAAAATTAAAGCCAGACGGCCACCTGGGACTTCATACGACCGATCGAGACGGCAACGGTCAATGGGACGGCTCTTGGACATGGGCGCCACTCAATGAGATGGCTTACCAGGCACTACGCAAGAATGGCCTCCACGAAGAGGCCCTTCGCCTCGCCTTTGATTACTCGTTGATGGTGATCTCGGCCTATCACCGCAATGGCCGGAAGTTTTTTGAAAAATACCGAGGCGAAGATGGTTCCATCACTCTGCCAAAAGGCTCGCAAATCTATGGCAATGAAGAAGGCTTTGGTTGGACCAACGCGACCCTGGCCGTTTTCCTAAAAGATCTAAAGCAAGCGGGATTGTTAGATCGCCTCGAAGACGAGGTCGCTAAGCGGCTTCGCCGTTAGTGCCGATTGGCTCGGTACCGGGCACCTAGATAATCCATGGCAAAGTAAAGGCAAGTGGCGGCAACTGGCACTTCAAAGCCAAAGGGAAGTTTGTGATCGTAGCCGGAAACTAGAATTTCTACTTTTTTGCCAAAAAGAGCCTCGCCTCTCGTTTTACCGGGGCCGCCCATCAGATCTGAGAACCGATCCAAAAAATCTTTCATCGCGCCTGACATCGCATACCAATACACCGGCGTGGCAATAACCAGTCGATCGGCCGCCAAAGCATCGTCGATGATTCTAAAAAAATCATCCTGTCGCCGCTCACGGTAGGAGTAAGGCTCGACACGCACAGAATTTAAATCGTGGATCTTCAAATCCCATCCATCGTAAGCTTCTTGCAAATAGGCCAAAGTGTTTCCGTGACCTTCAGCTGCCCCCAATACGGCCACCGCTTTTCTCGCTTCGGGGATCGCCTTGGCCAAAATTTCCTTAATGACCTGGGCTTTACGCTGTTGATAGTCATCCCGATTCTGCGCCACTTCTGCCGCTTGCACTTTGGCGGTGGCGTACTTTCCCCTAAGCTCCTCATCCTTGAGCAGGGAGTCCCGAAATCTCAGATGCTCGGTCCACTTCGGATCCGACTCTTCAAAAAGGTGAAGATGGACGTAATCAATGCCGTCTTCACTCCTCAATCGAAAGTAGCGCCGTCCCGGGATGCCATATTCACCCAAAGACTCATAGCCAAGGCCTTCTAATCGATGGGAGACCGCATCCAGTTCGGCCAAAGAGTACACGCAACCTAAAATATCTAAAACCGGTTTGGCCACTAGCCCTGGCACACTGGCGCTACCGATAAAATAAAGTCGAAGCGACTCAAGACGAAGCCAATCAAAGATCTGGTAGGCTTCAGTTGAATAAGCCCTTTTCCATTGTGGTACGCTCGGCGCCAGGCGAACTTCGCCATCTTTTAGACCCAGTCCCACCACTTTCATTTCTCGTGTGCGCGCCAACACTAGAAGAACCCTCTCTCTTTAAGTGCGGCTTTGAGTTTTTCTTTGGCGCCGCCCACGACGAGTTCTCCGTGTGACATGGCCATCGAATCAAAGTCCAACTCAAAGAGGCGCACCAAGGACTGCTGAAAGGCACCCCGATCCTCGACAAATTTCGCATAGAACTTACTCACCGCGAATCGCTTGTAGGTTCCAAACAGATGCAGAATAAGCCAAGATCCAAAGCTGGCTGGGCCGGTCATGTTAAAGGCAAAATCTGCCGCAATCAGTGTCTTAGATGGACGATGAACAAAAACAGATTCCTGCACCTTAGGCATTCCCTTAAGGACCACCATCGGTAGCTGCTCGTGATAAGGCCATGTCTCTTCAGTCAACTCGGCCTGCCATGGCAAATCAGGTTTTGCCACCTTCGCACCCACGGGTCCCCAAACCCTAGCCTTCGGAAAAGCGGCGGCCGCTCCCGCCATACCGGCACAGTGAAACAGATTGTTGCCGACAATTTCGTCTACCGAACCACAAGACTCGAGCTGCGCGCGAGTCAAATTCGAGCCAGGCGATATCAAGATGGACTTCTTCCCATCCACCAGAATCGAGCGGACGGGCAAAGCCATAACAGGCATCTTCTTAACCGAATCCAAAAATCTCAGGCGACTCATCGACTACCCTCCGAGGGTCACCACCACAAGGGCTATGGCCGTTACAAATGTCAAAAGAATCAGCCCCGCAAAGGCCAAGGCATTTCCTCGGGTTCTGAAGTTGACGGTCGTCCCATAGCCCCAAGTTTTTGGTACCCAGCCTCTCGGGTCCTCTGGATTCACATAAAAGGACTTCCAAAGAATGAATTTACGCATCTCCTCCTTGCTGGGGGGCACATAGCCCGGAGGAAGGGGCTGACTTTGGCTTCCCATGTAAAATGTGAAGAGGACGAGCACAACCGAATTTAAGATAATCAGGGGCCCAAGAACAGTCTGAATCATGGTTCAAATCATAGTCATTGGTCATTGTCGGCGCAAGCAAGTTTCGCTAAGCTTAAGAACTCATGAACAGCTGCATAGAGATCCGCGGATTAAATAAAATATATGGAAATGGCTTTCAGGCCTTAAAGGATATTGACCTTGAAATTCGACAAGGTGAGATTTTTGCTCTGCTCGGGCCGAATGGCGCCGGCAAGACCACCTTGATCGGGACCGTCTGTGGAATTGTCAATCCCACTTCGGGAACCGTCACGGTCCGAGGTTTCGACATCGTAAAGGACTACAAAAAGAGTCGCTCCGCGATTGGCCTCGTTCCGCAAGAGCTAACCACTGACGCCTTTGAAAGTGTGTTCAATGCGGTCAGCTTTTCTCGTGGACTTTTTGGCAAGCCAGCCAATCCTGGCTTTATAGAGAAAATCCTAAAGGATCTTTCACTTTGGGATAAACGTTCCAATCGGATCATGACTTTATCGGGTGGTATGAAACGAAGGCTCCTTATTGCCAAAGCACTGTCCCACGAACCTTCGGTTTTGTTCCTCGATGAGCCTACGGCCGGTGTTGATGTGGAACTTCGCAAAGGTATGTGGGAGCAAGTGCGCGCGCTTAGAGAGGCCGGCGTCACCATTGTCCTGACCACTCATTACATTCAAGAGGCTGAAGAGATGGCCGATCGGATAGGTGTGATCAACAAGGGTGAATTGGTCGCCGTTGAAGACAAAAACACACTTATGAAAAAACTGGGACGAAAGAACTTGATCGTTGCGCTCTCTAAGCCCATCCAAAGCCTGCCCCATTCACTCTCGCCCTTTCAGCCCACCCTGCAAAAAGAAGGCTCCGAAATTTCTTTTCAATACGACACTGAGGGATCGAAACTTCAGGTGAATGACATTATGAAAGTTCTTCTGCAGGAGCAGCTGCCTTTAGAGGATATTACGACAAAGCAAAGTTCCCTCGAGGAGATCTTTATGGATCTGGTGCACCAGTGAACTGGCGAGCGATACACGCCATCTACCGTTTTGAGATGTCTCGAATGTGGCGAACCCTCGGGCAAAGTATTGCCTCACCAGTCCTGTCGACCGTTTTGTATTTTATCGTTTTCGGCTCGGCCATCGGCTCTCGCATGGCCAGCATAGAAGGCGTAGACTATGGCTCGTTTATTGTGCCCGGTTTGGTGATGCTCTCGGTGCTGACCCAAAGCATATCAAATGCTTCCTTTGGAGTTTACTTTCCACGGTTCACCGGCTCCATTTATGAGCTTTTGTCCGCACCGGTTTCCTACGTTGAAGTCCTCTTTGGCTATGTCGGCGCGGCGGCCAGCAAGTCCCTGAGCAG
>JBFWON010000053.1:0-27914 GCA_050250515.1 Bdellovibrionales bacterium
ACTGAGGATAGGTTACCGAAGCTCGCCTCCATTTGATCCTGATCAAATTGACGTGATCCCAGCTGCGGCGCGGATACACGGCCATCGATTTCTAAGGGTACAGTAGCGGCATCGATTTTAGGGGGGATGCCGTGAAAAGAGCTTGTTGGCCAGGGGCCTTGATCGCGTGTTTTTCAATTTCCATCGCCCATGCTGAGTTGAATCAGCAAATGGACAAACCAGCGGTTGAACGGACCAAGGGTAAGCCCTCTATTGCGACCTGGGCTGACGGTCGAAAGGCCGAACTTAAAGTCAAATATACGGACGTCGTTCGCACCACGATTCCTTTTGAGGTCACCGAGAATTTCTGTGCCGCGGGCCGGGGCAAAGTGATGGACCTTAAGTTGTCCGTCTATGTCGGCGTCCTATCGTGGATTTGGACCGCCCATCCAAAAGCATCCAAGGTGGGAAAAGTCGTTCAGGCCAGTCAACGAGGCGTGACAGGTCCGTTAGACTATTACGCCTTTGTCTCCAATGGCGCTCGATTCGTGGCGCCGGACTTTGTTGAAAGCCTTCCTCCAGATGAACTCTCTTTCAAAAATCTGGACTGGCTGCCGGGAATGAGTGATGGGCTTAAGCCTCTTATGATCGACACTTGGTGGGCCGAGGACATGCTGCCGAACCCTGAAACAGGTGTTGCAGAGAATCGCATTATATCCATTCTCAACGGTGTTGAGTTGCAACCCACAACCGCCACAACTTCTACTGTGGCCAGTGTGGAGGGAATCTATCGACTCCCTCTTTTGCCGCCCGCATTTGTCATGTTTGGCGACGTGGTTTCCTGGATCCTGACTGGGGAACAGGGGCCCTGCCAAATTAACTTCAAACCCAATTTGGCTCTGGCGATTGCAGATGTGAACGAACTCGTCGGTGAAGATCAATCTTCCTACGAAACTTATTTGTGGGGTGAAGATGAGTTGGTGGACCTTTTGCAAAATCCAATAAGTGAAGAGGATCTTTTGAATGCGGAAAAATAAGCGTTGGATCTTGAACCTATTTTTATGTCTTGTGGTCGCGGCCGGTTGCAGCGCCCGCCACTCGGAGAATCCTAAAGGCCCCTCTCCTTCGGGCAAAGTCGGCCCAGCCACAGAGGTCATGAGTCCCTATACGTACTTGCGCAAGGTCTCGATGCATGTACGCGGTATAACGCCGAGTCGGCAGGAGTATGCGGATCTTGCCAAGGCTGTTGAAAACGGGCAACAGGAGGCCTACTTTGACCAACGCCTTCAGTATTACCTGGCTTCCTCGGAGCATATCGACAAGATGATTTTTCGATTGGAAGAGCTCTTTCAATTGAAGCCATCAGGGGTTTCCTATTACAGCCCGCTAAAGGCTTTGGCTCACAATCAAACTGATTTTCCAGATTTTCCTTTCCGAAATTCTTTAAATGATCTTTTTCGTGAAGTGGTGGCACGGAATCTACCGTGGGATCATCTGTTACTAGGAAAGTCGTATCAGGCCTACGACCTTGGGGAGTGCTTCTTTACCACCTATTTAAGTGATAAAACCTACTACTCGGCTTTGCAAAGGTCTGAGCCCGGAGTCCCCACCAGCATTCGTTTCGCCGAAGACGATCCACGCGTAGCCGGTGCTATCACGACCAGTCGGTTCTTTGGTCGATATTCCAACACAGCTCTAAATAAAAACCGACGTCGGGCGGCCGCTATTTTCAATATTTTCCTCTGCGACGATATGAAAGCCGTGGTGGTCGATGAAAAAGACAAGCAGGATCAGGTGTTGGATCGAGTTTTTCCAACTCAGCCTGGAGCCGGGGGGAACAAGCAATCGGGGACCAATCAACACGGTACAGATCCCGCCTGCCTGAAATGTCATTACAAATTGGATCCAATGGGGCAAACACTTCAGCAATCGGGGTTGATCCTGTCGCCATTTGCCTCACCAGGTGCCTTGGTCTTTACAGATTCTCAGCAGCGGAGGGTCCATCAAGATGTGAAGGGTCTGGGTGGACTTGCGGTGGCGATTGCGTCCCAGCCCGATTATTTGGATTGCCAGATCCGTCATTTCTGGCGTTGGTTTGTCGGGGTCGACAAAGATCTTTCTTCGTCTCGACTAACCGAACTGCGCACCACTTTTGAAAAGCTGGGCCGTCGCCCCAACGATTTTATTGCGTACTTGCTCCACACTGAGGAGTTTGGCCACCAAAGTGGGGACGGCAGCAATGCTCAAATAATCGCTGATGTTCGTCGTACACTCGGGCAATGCAATGGCTGCCATGCAGCTCGCACAAGATTGCCCAGTTTTACCGATTGGCCCATTGGCGGATCCGAATCCAGTCATTTGCATTTTTTGGCTGAAATCAAAAAGAGTCTTGGATTGGACGGATCGAGCAAATCACGAACAATGCCACCGCCATCGTCGGTTTGGCAGCCGTCGAGTGCTGAGCTCGAAAACTTAAGTCGTTGGTTTGAAATGGGGGCTCCTCGTGAATAGATATTTAGTCATATCGTTGATGCTGTTTTCGCAAATGGCCGTGGGTTCGTTTGATGAAAACTCAAAGCGCTATCTTTCCCCCCGTGATATGTTTCTTTTGTTGGAGCAGAAGCTTCCCGTTATGAGAGACAAAGAACGCATGGACGACGCTCCCCAAAACTGTTGGGCGGCGGGAGTTCGTAATCAAACGGTGACAGGGGCGAGTATTCCAGCCTTGGGCAAGCCGTCCTCCGGCAAACCCACGGCCGGATTCGTCCGCTGGTGGGGTACCTGTGTGGAGGCCCTGATAGAACTACAGAATCAGCAGTTGGTGGACAGTCCCAAAAACAAAGATCTCTGGGCTCGATATTTCAATCCCAGTCTGCGAACGAAGTTGAAATCCTCGCGCGAAATTCTGGGGACCAAGTGGAAAGATCTTAGCGAGGCGGAAAAGAACGAGCAGATTCGATTTCTTGTCGAGGATTGGATCGGGCCGGATCCGGTCATCAAAGATCTTGGCTTTGCATCTGGACTTGAAGAAGTGATCGCCAGGGTCCGAACGGCCCTGCCCGAGACTTCTAATTTGAATTTGTTGGATGCCAATCGTCGGCTTGGACTGGCGATCATGTTACGTGAAGAATTCTTGGTTTATTAGGGGGAAAAGTGGAGATCAATCGAAGAAATTTCGTCTTATCCTCGGGTCTTGGGGCCCTTGCGACCTGCCTTCCGACAAATCGACTGGCGACGGCGGGTCCTCTGACGACGGGGGACAAGCATTTTTTCTTACTTCTAAGAGCCTACGGCGGCTGGGATGTGACTCTCGGGTTGGATCCCTGGACCGCTAGTGCCTTGCCAGATCCTCAGGATATGTTTATCGAGTATCGACCGGATGATTTGGTGCAGATCGGTCCCAACATGCGACTGGGACCAGCCTGCGCCCAGCTGAAACCTCACGCCGGCAAATTTTCCGTGGTCAACGGAGTCTTCATGAGCCAAATCGACAACGGTCATCCGGCGTCGATGCTTTACATTACCACCGGGAGCACCCGAGCTTCTTCCCCCTCTCTTCCCGTCGAGATGGCGCGCGCCACGTTCGAAGGAGATTTCGGAGTGATCTACAATGGCGGCCTAGATATGGGCAATCGCACTCTCGGAACTTCGACCGTGACTGAACTGAAAGAATTGCCGGGACGGACAGAACTGGATTCGCTGCTGCGGAGTTTGTTCAATTTCGAGGTGAAGAGTCCCTTCCTCAGTTCGGTTTCGAAGGTGATTGAGTCGGGCCCATCCACGCGTTTGTTCAATCAGACGCTTTTGGCTTTAGGAAAGCCCGATGAATTAAGTAACCCACAAGTCGTAGCCGCGGCCTTCAAATCTGAAGTGGCTTCCAGCGCACAACTAGATTTGGGTCCGTATAATTTGGATTCTCATTCCGATCATGAAGGCAATCACTTAGCGCAGCAAACGCAAGTTTGGACAGACGTTGCCGCAATCTTCAGCCTTTTCCAAGGAATTGAGTATGGTGCTGCTGGCAAAAGTCTTTTTGATCACACCACTTTTCTAGTGGTCAGTGAATTTGCACGCACGCCAGCCTTAAATGGTTCCGGTGGTAAAGATCACAACCCAATGACCAATTCGGTACTTATTGCGAGTCCCGGCATTGGTGGCGGGAAAGTAGTAGGGGCAAGTCGATTGGTCACTCGTGCTATGTCCCCAACCGGCGAGCCCTATCACATTGCCTATCCAATTGATTACGACACTGGGGCTGTGCAAACCACCCGCACACCGACCGCCAAAATGATCTTTCCCGAGAACGTCGGTATTACTTTGGCCAAGGTCATGGGTGCTGACCCGAAAAAGTTCGAATCGATTGAGGACACCAATCGTCTGTTGAATTGGTTATAGGTGTTTCATTTTTGGACGTTAATTCGGGCAGATTTGTTTCTCGAGATCTTTTAGCCATTTCCCTAAGCTGAAATTGTCCAGCACCAACACCTACACCTATTCAGGCGCCGGGGCTGATGCCTATACCCGCCTCGGCGCCCTCATTTTGGGCAAAAAAGTGGAGGTATGTTGGTCAAATTGGGCTAAGCTAGGAAGTAGGGGTTATGGTAAGGTTCACAAAGAGTAAACGATCAAGATTTGCGGTTATCTTAGCGTCTGCGACTGCTATGGTCGTGATGATTGGATTTCAGAACTGTCAATCCCGCATGGAGCTCAAGGGTAAATCTTCGGCCTCGTCCTCAACCACATTTAATAACGGCCAACCCTACAATGGAAAAGTCTTCGTTGAAGTGGACGCCGGTTGTGCGGCTCCCAAGAATATCGCTTCCCGTTTAGAATTGGCGGCTTCAGGTGAGGCCTACTTACATCGCGAAAAGTGTGTGGACGTCATGCCCGCTCGAAAATTGAACTCCACCCAGTTTTCCTATTCGTCGGAAGCTCCGAACAATCTTACTTTTGAGGGTAAATCGTTGATCGCGGAGGAGTTGGTCGAACGAAATGTGAACCCTCAATCTCCACCCGTATTCGTTGGGGCCAGGAATCTCTCGACCACCAGTCGTAATTTGGCCATTCCCAAACCAAACGGAATTCAGGTGGGGGATCTCCTGATCGCCCTCATCGACCAGAACTACTCGGATTCGATTACAGCTCCGGCCGGATGGATCTTGGTGAGTCGGGTGGGTCGAGAAGCTATCGGCTACGACCAGAATTTTTACTGGAAATTTGCGGACGCATCCGACGTCGCCGCAAGTAATTTTCTTTTCTTGATCGGCGATCCGACCTACATGCCAAGTCCCATCGACATTTATGGGGTGGTCTTGGCCTACCGAAACACGGATCCGGTTTCGCCCATTGACGCAGGAATTGTGGTTTCCGGTTACGGCAGCAGTGTGGTGTATCCTTCGGCGACAGCTAATTACGGCAACTCGATGATGCTCGTGATGGCCTCCGCGCCAACACCAAATTCTCCGACCATACCTACGGGTTTTACGGCTCATTTTACCGATCCTAACTACACCATGAGAGTTTCGGGATCGGTGATTCCCGCGGGACCAACGCCGATGGTCTCGTCGACGTTCTCACCACCGAGCTACACAGGTGCGACCATCGTCATCATCGGAAAATAGTCTCAGAAAAATACAGGCAGTTTTATCCCTCGGGTATTAAGACCGATAAGATTATCATTACCTAGCGGGGTAAAGTATGGATTCAACAGACTATCGAAATCTTCTAGCTGCGTTTGAGGCCGAGATTCGCGAGGGTCGTGAATCAACGGTCAAAAGCGAGATCGAAGCCCTTAATTTTGCACAAGTGCCACGAGAATTTCTTTTGCCTCTGGCGCGGGTCTGTCGCCGCTCGGGGCTTTTGAGCGAGGGCATTCGATTGCTCGCTCGGGTGGTTCGACCAGGTAAGCATATTGAATCACCGCCTTCGCAGCTGGAACTGGCTGAGTATGGAGCACTTCTGACGCAGAATGGATCAGTCGCAGAAGCGCAGGAGCTTTTGTCCAGCGTGGATGAGAATCAGGTTCCCCTTGTGAACCTCTATCGCGGATTTTGCCATGTGGTCTCTTGGGATTATGAAGGGGCTATACCTCACTATCTAAAAATGTTGGAGGCCGAGGCAGATTCTTACACAAAGCTTATTGCCAGGGTGAACCTTTCGGCCAGCTATGTCAGCACTGGTCGGGGCGAAGAGGCACGCGAATGCATTAAACAAACTTTGATCGAAGCCGAAACTGTGAAGGCCGTTCGCTTGCAGGGGAATTTGCATGAACTTCGAGCCCAGGTTTATCTGCAAGAAGGCTCGTTTTCCAAGTGTGAAGCCGATTTGGCCCAGGCCAATATGATTTTTCAAAAGTCCGGTTCACTAGACCGCCTCTTCGTTGAAAAATGGGCGGCGATCCTGGCGGCGCTAAGAGATGGAGATACGTCCAAGTTAATTTCGTTTAAATTCAAAGCCCGAGATTTGGGCCATTGGGAAAGCATTCGAGAAACCGATCTCTACCTTCTGAAAATCAACTTCGAACAGAATCCATTCGATCATCTGTACTTTGGCACACCTTATGCCGGATATCGCAATCGGATTTTACGTGAAATTGACGGGGTTCCCAGCGAGGCTTTCTCCCTAAATGGAGCCAGGTCTCGTTATATGGATCTATCCACGGGCGCAGTCGTAGGCCTTTCCGCCGATTTAAGAGCCGGAGGTAAGATTCATCAATTGTTGGTGGCTCTTACCCAGGACCTCTATGCTCCTCGGTCGATTCCCCACCTATTTGGACTGCTTTACGCCGGTGAGTATTTCGACCCAGAGACCTCAGTCTCGCGCGTCCGCCAGGTGATCGTTCGGCTACGGCGCTGGCTGCTAGCCTCAGGTCTTCCGCTTTCGATTGAGCTCATCAAAAATGGTTATCGGGTGGTCGTGGACTCAGACTTTTCATTGATCTATCGAGGTCCATCTGTCGTAAAGTCGACCGACGAAATCCTAATTGCCCAACTGGCTCAGATCTTCCCGGGACGCCGATTTTCATTAGAAGAAGCCAAGCAAAGCCTCAACTTGAGTAGCGCCAAAGCCGTTCGCTTGCTCTACAGTTCGGTCAAACAGGGGCAGATTAAAAAAGTCGGCGGTGGGCGCGGCACACGTTACCTGGTGGCTGGTTAGATTGACTCAAAGATTCTCCTGTTTGGACTGTGCCCAAAGCTCCCGGCATCGGACTCGAATGGCTTTTTTCTCCTGATCACCCAGGGCCAGAAACGAAAGAGTTGTATAGGTCCGTCCGTTCTTTACCTCACTCAAGTCTACCTTGGCCAAGATCCCGCTTGATTTTGGAAGCTTTAGGAATTCGGAACCAAGGCGGATAGAGCTGCCGACACTAAAGACATGATCAGAAACAATCTGTATTCCCATCTCATTTATAGAAACGAGCTCAATGTCCAAACTCAGCGAACCCGATTTTTCATCAGTCTGCCCAAAGGAATAAAGAAACCAATTGCTGTTTCCCGCCCGGAGCAACTTAGAAATCTTGCCCTGAAGAATCAGAGGATCCACAGGTTTTAGCAAATAGTCATTCGCTCCAGCGACAATCGCTTCTTTCACCTGAACGAGTTCACTCTGTCCGCTCAGCATAAGTATGGGCGTTGTCTTGTATTTGGCTAGTCCTCGAATTTGCCTGGCCAACTGGGCTCCTGAGACTTTCGGCATGATCATATCCAAGACAACCAACGCGAACTCTGATTCCCTCAGTTTGGCGAGGGCTTCTTCGGCGTTGAGTGCCGTCGTAACTTCAAGATCAAGCCGTCCTAAGTGGGCTTTGGCGATCAATAGATCGCTCGGGTTATCGTCGACCAGGAGTACGCCGGGTAAGCGTTTATTTCCATCCATACGATTTCTCCTCTCCTTCAACCATCTATAGAATAGGTCTCAAGTTCGAAGCTCTTTTGGCGAACTTGTGGAGAATTTGCGAAGCCGTAGTCTCATTTTGAAAATATAAATCTCCACATATTCTCCACAAGACCTGCGCAAGAAAGACAACCTAAAGGTCCATCCTAAACCTAACAAGGAGCGTGAGATGGAATCGGACTTCTTAAAGAACCCAAAGATCGAGTTGAAAGCCTTCCGGGCACTAATTATCGACGACGATGTGAGCAGTCTTTCCCACATGGGCGTTTTGTTGCATCACTCAGGTTGGATTGTGGACTTCTCTTTTGGTGGCGATAGGGCACTCAAGCATGTGAAGGCCCGGAATTTTGACTTAGTTATTGTCGATTGGATGATGCCCGATTTATCGGGCTGCGAAACCATTTTAGCGATCGATCAGTTTTTCAATCGAAGAAAACGTGGTCCTGTTCCTTATGTTGTAAGTTCAGGCTTGAGCTTGGATCAAATCGCAATTCCTCCTACAGTAAAGCTGAAGTTTTGGGGACACTTGCCAAAGAAACTACTCTTGCCAGATAAAGTCGCCAGACTAAATGAAATTCGAAACTCAATTCGGGGGTTAAGATAATGACTGCCGCTATTAATCAACAGTATTTACAGGACTTAATTAACATGACAAACAACCAGGTGGCTCAAGAGCTGATTGAAATTTTCAATCAGCAAGGACCTGAGTTGTTAACCAATATGGTATCCGGGTTTGAGGCTGGAGATCATGAGGCCTTGATTTATGCGTCTCATACTCTCAAGTCGAGCGGTTTGAATGTGGGGGCTGAGTCTCTGGCGGAGAAGTGCAATACGATTGAAAGCATCTTAACCCGCAAGGAAACCAAGCGAATGAAGGATATTGGGCCGTTAATCGAAGGGTGTCAAAGGGATATGTCCTCCGTCCTTCAGGAGCTTCAAGTATTTAAGACGCAGATTTCTTAGTGGGTTGCAGGGAAGGAAAGAATCGATACCCTTCCCCGAAAACACTTTCGATCCAATCGCCTTTTGAGCCCAGTTTGCGTCGGAGTTTGCTGACGTGGGAGTCGACGGTACGATCCGCAACATGCGTATCGTGCGGCCACACAGCCGCCACGATCATCTGTCGCGTGAGAAGCCGGTCGGGCCTAGTGACAAAAAGATGAAGCAGCTTAAACTCGGTACTTGTGAGCTCGATGGGCATGGTCTTGCCGTCTTGCTGTAGGGTCACTCGGTGAGAGGAGGGATTCAAGTGCAAGCCGTTGATCTCAATTTCTGTTTTAGGCAGACTCTCCGAGCTCGGACTTGGGCGGAGGCGCGCCCTCAGCCTGGCTTGAAACTCGCGGGGTGAGATTGGCTTGGTAATATAGTCCTCAGCACCAAGTTTAAAAGCCATGACTTTTTCGTCTTCACTATTTTTGGCTGATACAAACACAATCGGGACGGCCGCTGTTTTGTGGTTGGTCTTTAAGCGGGTGCAAATCTGAAAGCCATCCATATCAGGCAGCATAACGTCCAGTATGATTAGATCGAAGTTCTGCGCCTCGGCTTGGCGAATGCCTTCTTCGCCCAGGGCCGCCACGGTCAGGCGGTACTCATGGCCTACAAGGGCTTGCACCAGTTGTACGAATACCGGGGAGTCTTCAATGAGCAGGACTTGGCGCTTGGGCTCCATTTAGGGCTTATCGTCTCGATTCGATTTGACGTTGAGTCCAGCCGGTCTTTGGTCAAATTTACCGACCAGCGCTTCCAAATGCGCTCGTCGTGGACCTCTTGGAGTTCTCATGCTATCTCGGGCCATGCAGAAAATCGATAAGTACGACTTTTATTTTAGAGCGGTCCAGTGTCCCGCCTCTGAGATTGATTTCGTGACTAAGGCCTATTCCAAAATTAAGGGTTCGAAGCCCAAGGTCTTGCGCGAGGACTTTTGCGGCACTTTTGCCCTTTGTTGTGAATGGGTGAAACGGTCGGTAGAAAACAGCGCCTATGGAATTGATTTAGACGAAGAGCCTTTGGCCTATGGCCGCGCCCATTACTTGAGCCGGCTAAAGTGCGAACAGCAGAACAGAGTCCACATTCTTCAGAAAGACGTTTGCGGATCTGACCTGCCTGCTTCAGACCTAATTGTTTCACTCAATTTCTCATACTTCGCCTTCAAGACTCGATCGCAGCTGTTGGACTATTTTTCGAAATGTCGCAAAACCCTGGGAAAAAAGGGAATGTTGTTTCTGGATTGCCTTGGAGGTCCCGGGACCCAAGCCGCCCATGAGGATAAAGTCGACAATGGCGATTTCACATATTACTGGGAGCAGGTCCATTTTGACGCGCTTAAAAACGAGGCCCTGTTTTACATTCATTTTCGGCCTCGAAATGGGTCGAAAATGAATAAGGTTTTCACCTATGACTGGCGAATTTGGTCTCCAATCGAAATCAAGGAAATTCTACAGGAGGCGGGCTTTCGAAAGATCGTCTTCTACTGGGAGGGCAGCGACGATCAAGGCGAAGGCAACGGGATTTTTAAGCCGGCCGAGAAATCACTAGAGGAACTCGATCGTTGGGTGATTTATATTGGGGCGGAATCCTAATTTGACACGATAACACAACAAGCTCTCATTTCCTTCTCCACATCTTCTCCATAACTTTCGCGGATACTGAGGCTGAACTTAGGCACGCGAGAGGTGAATTTATGGCTAAGTTACTCTTAGTAGACGACAGTAAGACTTTCATAAAAGTCTTGCGGCGAATACTTGAAAACAAGTACACGATCATCGGGCAGGCCCACGATGGGGGAGAGGGAATCGAACGGTACAAAGAACTTTCCCCGGACCTTGTCCTTCTCGACATCACCATGCCCAACGTCAACGGGAAAGACTGTCTGCGAGGGATTTTGAGTCTCAATCCGAGCGCCAAAGTGATCATGGTTTCAAGTTTGGACGACCAGCAGACGGTGAGCGAGTGTCTTTCTCTTGGCGCCGTTGCCTTTATTGCGAAAGAGTCCATTACTTTGCAGGAGCTGAATGCACCGGGGCCTCTCTTGCATGCGGTTGAGAGCGCCGTCGGTGCGGATTATCCAGGGCTGGAGGCGTTATGAGTCAAGTTCAGCAACTCGATCTTGAGAAAAGTTGTGCGTTTTATGCTCAGTCGGTGCAAAACACTCTGGCTGATCTGTTTGATATTAAAACCGTGGAAGACGCGACCATCGCGCGGTCAACTGGACTCGGATCCGAAGACGAAATTTCATTTTCGATTTTATTTACCGGCCAAATCTACGGCGAATTTTTGATAGGGATGAGTCGTCAGACGGCAATGAACCTTCTGGGGCTTAGTAGCGATAGCCCTGGACCTGATGGCTATAATACACATCGTGAAAACATTATTGAAACTTTCCAGGAGGTCATCAATATCGCGGCAGGCAGAACGCTGGGGCAAATGAAGACCCACTTTCCTGAACTTTCAATTACGCCTCCGCGCGCGATTGAAGGCCATGTGACTCTTTCGAACTTTGAGGTGTATCGCAAAAAACTACGCCATTCGGCCGGTGAAATGACTTGTTACGTGTACGTCGATTACATGAAGTTGGATGTGGCGGAGCTGATTCAAAAGCAAACAGTCCGACAGGAGGAATTGAAAAGGCTGAATAAGGCCAAATCTGAATTTTTAATGAATATGAGCCACGAGCTTCGAACTCCTCTTAATGGAATGATCGGGATGCTCGACATTCTTCGAACCTCGAAGCTATCTGATTTACAACAGGAACAAGTGTCAGTTATTTGCAAGTCGGGCGATTTTTTGCTCTCTATCATCAACGACATTTTGGAGTTTTCAAAGATAGAGTCGGGTAAGCTTCAAATTGAGATGCGAGACTTCGATTTGCGCAAGAGTCTTGAAGCTGTGACCGAAAGCCTAGCCAACGAAGTTTTCAGCAAAAATCTCGACTTCAATATTTTTGTCGACCCAAGGGTTCATGGAATTTATCACGGAGACGAGACACGAATAAAACAGATACTTGTAAACTTAATAGGGAATGCGATCAAATTTACCCCTACCGGGCACATTTCGGTCACCGTTGAGCACGAAAATCAAAGCGTGCTTTTCGCGGTCGAGGATACGGGGGTGGGAATTCCGTCAGCCAAATTGCAGTCCATCTTCGAATCTTTTTCTCAGGCGGATGTGTCTGACAATCGAAAGTACGGTGGGTCCGGCTTAGGTTTGACGATTACTAAATCTATTGTGGATGCCATGGGGGGAACATTGGGGGTGTTGAGTGAGGAGGCCAAAGGTTCCCGTTTCGAAATTCGACTTCCACTGTTTCAAAAGGAAGATGATGCAGGATTACCCTTAAGCGCGGTGGACTTCATACACGTGGTCACGCGCAACAAGATTTTAACGCGAACCATTGGTCGATACCTAGAGCTAACAGAGGAGTCCAGTGCGGATTCGGGTCTTGGCGATTTTGTAGCGCAGGGAACCAATGCCCGAACCGTCTTCGTCGAAATGGCAGAGTTTTTACGAGGCTCTGAGTCCGACCAATCCCGATTTATGGAGTTGCAAAGCCAAGATAGGTTCTATGCCGTTTTTTTGACAAAGCCCGAGGAAATTTCAGAAATGCGCCGGTTCGAGGGCCTTGAGGGCATTTACTATATCAATCTCCCCGTCCCATTGGCGCGGTTACGCCAGGTGGTCACTGATCGGCCGACCATTCAGCCTCAAGCGAAAGCCTCCGCGCAGACCGCTGAAAAAGCTGCCAGGTCGGGCTTGCACCTTTTGTTGGTGGAGGACAATGCCATCAACCAAAGAGTGGCCCTGGCCATGCTGGATCAACTAGGTCATACGGTGACCGTTGTGGACAATGGTGAGAAGGCTGTGCAAGCGATTGCAGAGCGCGAATTTGACTTGGTTCTAATGGATTGCCAGATGCCGGTCATGAATGGCTACCAGGCCACGGCGGCCATTCGAAAACAGGAATCGACGAAGGGACGTCATACTTTGATCGTAGCCATGACGGCCAACGCCTTTAGAGAGACCAAAGAAGCCTGTTTTGAGTGCGGAATGGATGACTTTATGACGAAGCCGGTGAAATTGGTCGCATTTCAAGAGGTTTTGGAAAGAGCCTTGGCCAATGCGAAAGCTAAAATGTCCTAAAGTTTACTGGCGGGGTCCTTTTCTTTTTCGAGAGTTTTGAAAAACTGAAAGGCCTCTTGAAAGTTTCCTTGGAATCGCTTCCAGACTTTTTCAAAGTCATCCAAATTGTATTCGTAAGTTCGATAGGCGAGTAAGACGGCATTGTTCAGTTCTCGCTTGCCAAAATCCTCGTAGTCTTTGGTTTGCATGGCGGGCTTAATGTCTTTGTTAAACCGAACTTGCATCTCTTTAAGGCGCTGGTCTTTTTGCTCTTGCGTGAGTTCGCCTTGGTGAGACGTATACCAGGCTTTCAACTCCTCAACCTCGCGGGTAAGAAAGCTAGAAAATAGATTTTGATCCACCACACTTTTCGCTGCCAATTTGACCGTCGGGGAATCGGCGCCCTCTTTCTTGTTGTAGAAAAGGATCATACCCTTGCGGCCTAAAAAGGTCGCCAGGCGCTCGTTAAAGTCCACCGCACTCTTCACAAAGAGATTGGCGTGGACGGTTTCGTGAATAATGGTCTCGACCAAATCGTAGTCGTCATAGCGGAGCATGCTGGATAACACCGAGTCGTGGAACCAACCCAGCGTTGAGTAGGCCGAGACTCCGCGCACGTAAGTGTCTAAGTGGCGAGCCCTCAGCTCATCGGCCTCCTCGTCAGCTAAGGCTTTGCGAAAGTATCCTTTGTAAGGAACCTCCCCAACAAAAGGGAATTTCCAAAGGTAGGATTTAAGCTCAAATGGGTAGGCCGCTTGTACGATGTAGGTGACGTAAGGACCTTCCAATTGGACGTAGGTGGAGTAATTGCGGCCTACTTTGAGGCCTAAATCGTTGGCGATGAATTCGCGAACTTCTTGCACCAGTTGGAGTTTGCGTTTTTGTTCGTCACCCAGGTTTTTGCTCTTGAGAGCACGCTCGATGGAGACACGGTCTTGCAATAATTTGGTTTGATGATAGGCACCGTGAAGATAATAGGATAGTTGGCAGCCACAGCTGGCCAGTGCGGCACCTAACAAGGAAAACCGAACTAGAAGAGCCAAGAGATTCCGGCCCGGCCCGCGTAATCGACAACGACTTGATCCTCGTCAAGTGGTGATGTCCAGGCTTCAACGCCCAGTTTGATACTGAACTCTTTGGTCAAATTGAGTGCTAAGCCAACACCCGCACTAGGGACCACACCGCTTTGCTCAGAAATTCGATCCTTGTCGAATCCTTCGACCTGGCGAAAGCGCTCTTTGGTCAGGTAGCCTCCCCCAAACTTGATATAGGGGCGAAATGGATCCTGCCTTGCCGCAAAGGACAGAACCAAGTCCATGGTAATCAACTCAATATTGTCCTCAATCGTGGTCTTTACGTCGGTTACCGCCGTGCCTTTGCTGACCTGCTTGGAATATCCCGTTGTGTAATTGAGCTCCCACGCACACATTTCCCAAAAGTAGTAAGAAAAGGAACCCGTGTAAGACAGGCTTTCCACATAATTGTATTTGTCATAGCTGCTGGAGCGATAATTGGCGGATAGGCCCAATTCGATAAATCCGGCGTGTGCCGACGGGGCTACGAATATTAAGAAGAGAAGTAACCAAAGCCTTCGCATCCTTTCAATTTTATCAAAAACATCGCGTTTGTAAGGGCTAGATCAGTTCGATCCAGGCCCAAAGGAGGGGCGAAATTGGACCACAAACCCGTACTTCAAATGAATTTTTCCATCCTCTTCCACCATCTCCTTAGGTGGATTCAGAAAAGGGGCCGCCAGCCGAAAAGCATCCGAAGCGGTCTGGTCGAGGGCCTGTTCCCCCGAAGAAGTGTGTAGGACCGCGCGGATAAAATCACCACTGGCACTCAGTATGATTTCTACGACTGTGTGCCGTTCGGTCTTAGCCAAAGCGGCAAGGTCCTGTTGGGTCAAGTTGTTCATGTAGGCCCTGACCAAAGCTACCCAGCGATTGCGCACCTGCTCATTGATACGTGCAAAAAAGGCGTAGTAGGTAAACTGGTCCGAGTTGAGCGCTGTGAAGGCACCTTCTTGCACACCAGGAATATACTCGGCCAAGCTCGAGGGTCCGATGGCCACCCGTCGCATGGGTGAACCGCCCGGTGCCGCCAGCCCCTCGCCCTCTTCCCTTCGGGCCTGAGCCATACCCGCAACGCCTTGATGGGGTCGAAGTTTTGGCATGAGATCGGGCTCCGCCATGGAATTTCGGGTGGGACCATTGTTGCGAGCCTTCATCTCCTTTTTCACTCTTTTGGTCAGCTTCGACAGATAGTCCGCCTGGTCCTTCAATCGATCAAAAACTTCTTTTTTGTCGTCCGTCTCAGTTACGAATTTCCGGGACTTCCCAGACTCGATAAAAGTCACCTCGGTAGGGGCCTGCGGGGGCGTGATCGCCGGGGCCTCGTGGACTAAGAAGTAGGCGACAATCAAAGCGTGCAAGATGACGCTCAGTAAAAGTCCCTTAAATGCGGTGTCGGAGGACTGATTCATTCCGAGACAAATTTCCCCCTGTTTCGAGGCGTTGGTCAAGGCTGACATCTAAAGCTGAGACATCTTTCATCCGATAGGAATATTGTCAGGGGGAGAGCATGAAGAACGTGATAGATCTGACTCGCCGTCTAGGCAAGTCAAAGGAAAAGGCCGGTGCTGAGCCCACAACGCCCACCAGCCGAGATCCTAAAGCGCAGGTCCTCGATATGACCGAAAAACGCGCCGAGATCATATCCCAGGAACGTCGAAAAGTCCGCCGCACAATTTTAAGCGAATTCATTGCGGCCTTTGCTCTCGTACCTAAAAAAGGTTTGCTCAAGGTCAGAATTTTCGACATTTCCGAAGACGGCTTAGCCTTCGACACGGATATGGAGGCCGGTCATTTTCTTGTGGGGGAAGAGGTCGCCATGCGCCTATATCTCAATCATGAAACCTATTTTCCCTTTGTCATCAAAATTCAAAACCTGAGGGGCATGCCCGATGAGGCGGTCTTCCGCCACGGGGTTCACTTCGTCAAGGGGACTATTAACGACGAGGCTCTTCACCATTTCGTCAAGTTTATTGAGACGGTGAGCGCCAGTCTGCAGACGGATCACGGCGATATTCAAGTCTCCAACCTTACGCGTTGAATCTATACAAGAGTTTTAATCTGGGCTGGAATGTCTTCTGAGGAGGGCCAATCGCCTTATGACATTACCAGGACGGTGTGACCGTAAGATCGTAGTCGATACAAACGTTATTCTTTTCGATGCTCTGGCCATTAACAAATTCAAATCCGCCGATATTTATATCCCATTTTCCGTGATCGAAGAGATCGATCGATTTAAGCGAGATTTGGGCGAGAATGGCCGCAACGCCCGCCATTTTTCGCGATTTGTGGACGTTTTGCGAGAGCAGGGGTCATTGGCCAACGGTGTGGCGCTCGAAAATTCAAAATCACTCGTTTACGTAGTCTCGGATTTCAATTTTTCGGGTCTACCGACGGAAATGAATCTAAGCGTTCCCGATCATCGTATTTTGGCAACGGCCTTTACTCTGAAGACTCAAAATCCAAACGCCGTGGTGGAACTTGTCACCAAGGACATCAATCTTAGAATTAAGGCAGATGTTTTCGGGATTGAGGCCAAAGATTATGACCCGGAGAACACTCACCTTGAAGATATGTACAAGGGGATCAAGGAGATCGACCTTGAGCCCAGCTTGATCGACCGATTCTACAAAGATCGTGGTCTCGAACTTGAAATGGACGAACACAAGTTCTTCGCGAACCAGTATCTTATAATGCGCGATCAAGCCAATGAGAACCATTCGGCTATTGGTCGTTACGATGAAAAGACCAAGGCGGTCGTGCCTTTGATTTCACCAACCGAGAGCGTCTGGGGCATTCACCCCCGTAACATGGAACAAAGTTTCGCGTTTGATGCACTATTAAACGACGAGATGCTGTTTGTTTCGTTGGTCGGCAAAGCGGGCACCGGTAAGACTTTGTTGGCCTTGGCCGCAGGCCTGCACAAAACCTTGGATGAAGGCCGATTCCAACGTTTGTTGGTCAGCCGACCGATATTCCCAATGGGCCGAGACATTGGTTATCTTCCTGGCGATGTCGAACAAAAGCTGAATCCTTGGATGCAGCCCATATTCGACAATGTCGAATTCCTTCTCGGCGCCGACAAAAAAGCCGCCGGCCGGGCGCAGGAGCTGATCAATCAAGGGATGTTGAACATCGAGCCCCTGACTTATATTCGCGGTCGAAGCATCCCGAATCAGTATCTGATCGTGGATGAGTCGCAGAATCTGACTCCGCATGAGATCAAAACGATTGTGACTCGTGCGGGACAGGGGACCAAAGTGGTCTTAACTGGGGACTGCTTTCAAATCGACAACCCTTATATTGATGCCTCGAACTCGGGCTTGACCTACTCGGTTGAGCGATTCAAGGGCCAAAAAATTTCGGCCCATGTCTCGCTCTCTAAGGGCGAGCGATCTGAGTTAGCTGAACTGGCCGCGAATATTCTATAGATGTTTTGGAATAAATTGGTTCCGGAGCTCACGGTTTTAGATTTTAGCGTGAGCTTTGACTTCTATACCCGCGTTATAGGCTTTCGCGTGGTGCATCGGCGGACGGACCCTGCTTTCGCTTATCTCGATCTTGTTGGCGGGAAGTTCCAGATGTCGAAAAACTTTACGAGCAGGTCTGTCGCGAAGTGACTCCCTTTCGGGGGTTGAAAGAATGCTGGTATCAAGTCGCCGATAAAAAAGAGGATGGCCAGAAAGAGTTTCTTGTGCAAGATCCAGACGGGCATTTGCTTCGTTTTATGGAGGCTCTCGGGAGTCGGGCAAGTTCCTAGGTTATTATGCCGCTTTGACATAGTAGCCTTACAGGATCATAATCGAAAATTATTTAGGGGGGCGAAATGGGTAAGAGAATTGTCATCGTCGGTGGCGGTACGGCTGGTCTTTCGGTCATGCGAAATCTTCACCGCAAGCGGGGTGATTTAGAGATCACCATCATTGAACCCAATGAAACCCACTACTATCAGCCTCTTTGGACCTTAGTGGGCGGCGGCGTATTCCCTATGGAACGAAGCAGCCGTCCTTTTGCTCGGTTTGTCCCTAGCAGTGTTCGATGGATCAAAGATCAGGTCACCACCTTCGAGCCGACAGACAGTCAGGTCACGCTGACGAGCGGTGAAAAACTGAGTTACGATTTTTTGGTTGTGGCTCCCGGGATTCAGTTGGATTGGCAGAAAGTGGAGGGCCTGAAGGAGACTCTGGGGAGGAACGGCGTTTGCTCCAACTACTCACGAGAAAATGTGGGATACACTTGGGAGACGATGAAGAGCCTTAAGAAAGGGCGGGCCTTGTTCACTTTTCCCAGTACACCGATTAAGTGTGCCGGAGCTCCGCAAAAGGTCATGTATCTGGCTGAGGAGACATTTCGAGATAATGGAGTTCGTCAAGATGTAGAAGTTAAGTTCGTTTCGGCGGGGGCCGCTATTTTTGGCGTCGCCAAGTATCGTGCGGCTTTGGAAAAAGTCATTGCGAAGAGGGGGATCAACACTCTCTTTAAGCACGATCTTGTAAAGATCGATGGCGGCAAGCGAGTCGCCTTTTTCAAGAACATGGATTCAGGGCAGATCATCGAAGAGGCCTTTGACATGGTCCATGTGACGCCGCCGATGTCGGCGCCAGATTTTATCAAGAAGAGCCCACTTGCCAACGAAGCAGGTTGGGTCGATGTCAACAAACACACCACCCAACATAACAAGTTTAAAAACGTGTTCTCGTGTGGTGATGCGAGCTCGCTTCCCAACTCAAAGACGGGTGCGGCGATTCGCAAACAAGGCCCGGTCCTGGTCGCACACTTGCTTGCAGCGGTTGATGGCCGCTCAGCCAGTGCCAGCTACAATGGTTATGCGTCTTGTCCACTGGTGACGTCACGTTCGAGCTGTATTTTGGCTGAGTTCGATTACGATGGAAACCCGGCGGAGACCTTTCCCTTTGACCAGGGTAAAGAGCGCTACAGCATGTATGTGCTAAAGAAAGACGTAATTCCATTCATGTATTGGAACGCGATGATGAAGGGCTACTTCTAGTTACGGCTCACTCGGCGCTCAGTTTTTGTCAACCAACTGATCATGTAGTTTGGCCAGCACCGGCGGTAGGTCTGAGTCGGAAACGACGAAGCTTAAATTGAGCTCCGACGCTCCCATGGAAATCATGCGCACGTTGAAGTCTCGAACTTCGCTGAAGATACGAGCCGCTAAACCCGGAGTTGTCCGAATACCCCCGCCCACAACCGAGATCGTAGCCAATTTTTCGGCCACCTCGACACGTGCGACGGCTTTGAGTTCGCTCAACGCCGCGATCAACTGTTGGGAATCGTGGCTCGGATCCAATGTAAGCGACAAGCTCACCTCAGAAGTTGAAATCAAATCGACGGAGAGTCGGTGCTTGGCAAATATATCAAAAACCGATTTCAAAAATCCGTGAGCTCCAAGCATCCGAGTTGAATTCAAGTTAACCAGAGTTACATTTCGCTTGAATGCCAGGCCGCGAACGCCATCCGATGATTTGCCATCGAAGGTGATTTCCGTACCGTGATCGTTGGCCGCTTTAGAATTGAGGATCCAGATGGGAATTCGGCGCTGAATCGCCGGATAAATTGTGGCCGGATGAAGGACCTTGGCACCAAAAAAGGCCATTTCGGCGGCCTCATCGAAGCCGATCTGCGGGATAGGTCTGGCGCTCGCCACGATTCTGGGGTCACATGTCAAAATGCCGCTGACGTCCGTCCAAATCTCAATTCTTTCGGCCTCGAGGCATGCGCCATAGACCGCCGCTGAGTAATCGGACCCACCTCGTCCCAGCGTCGTGGTTTGCCCTTCGGGCGTGACGCCGATAAATCCCTGCGCGATGAGAACCTGTGCACTTTCCATTTTCATGGCGGTCCGCAGGCGCTCTGTGGTCACGACAAAATCCACCGCGGCTTGACCGAAGGTCGCATCGGTTACGACTAACTCGCGAGAGTCCAGCCATCTTGCGGCCTTTGCGTTGCCGTTGAACGCGCGCGCAACCAGGTGTGAAGACGCCAGCTCACCAAAGGCGTAGATCAGATCTCGCGAGCGGGGCGAGACTTCGCCCAAGTGCACTAAGGCTTCGACGATGTGGTGAAGTTGGCTCCACCATTTGTGAAGAGGTTGAGACTCTGATTCGGGTAACCCCAATTGGCGAGCCACCTCATCATGACGACTTTTTAATAAATCAATTTTCTCGAGGGCGGCCTCCAGCCTTTGCTGCCCGGCCAACTCAGCGATTTCCAGCAATTGATTGGTCACTCCGGCGAGGGCTGAGACCACCACGAGGCGCCTTCCGGGCCGGGTTTCCACAATGTCCATCAACCGTCGGATCGCCGGCGCATCCTGCACACTTGTTCCACCAAATTTCATGACGATCATGACGTCCTCCGCGACAGTGAAAGGCGATAACATGTGGGGCCTGGAGCGTCAATGTGGCCGGTGACCTCCGTTGTATTCTACAAATCAGATTGTTAACCTAATGGGGTGATCTTTCGTAAGGTTGGACCTTGGTATTTTTGGATTCTTGTTTGTGCCTATGCCCCGGCGTTCGTTTACTCCTTCGCTCATCATGATCAATACCGGTATTTTCGGGTGCCCGCTTCGGAGAAAACGAGCTGCGCTGAAGATTCTCAGTTTTATGGACTTCTTTTTGATTTGGGTCGACCTGTATCGGCGCTTCTCGAATGTGTCCAATTCAAATTGGTCAATACCTTGTCGGACCTAACTTGGTGCCGTTTGGTCATGTTGGGTCTGATTCTCACGCTGGCTTTTCTCTTGAGCAGGATATTTCATCATCGCTGGGGATTTGGTCGTGAAACAGCTGGCCTGCTGGCTGTTTCTATTTGTGTTCTGCCGGGTATGCTGAATTTCTTTGTCATGGCTAGTGAGACAGCCGTCGTGGCGTTGATCCTCGGAACTCTCTCTTTTTCCATTTATGATCAACGTTGGAAAAATCAGGCTATCGCCTTTTTGCTTTTCTTAATCGGTTTGTTCACTTATCCGGCCGCCGCGTTTGTTCTGATCGGGTTGGCATTTGCGGATTGTTTGTTCACCAATGGCCCCAGGCGTGAAGCTTTACGGAGACTCATCTCTATCAACCTACTGGCTGTGGTGGGCTCGATTCTCTTTTTTTCCGCGGTCAAATTTGTTCTACATCCTTATTCTGACTATGATCTTCGGCATCCAAAGGGTGAGGGTTGGGGAGGCGCCACTTATGCTTTTAGTTTGTCGACCGACCTTCTCGGGCGACTGGGATTTTTTGTGCGAGCGATGGGGGCTGTATTTAACTTTTGGAACCTGTACACGTCCGTTGTCGTCAGCTCGATCCTTTTCGCCTTTCTTCTGTTTTTGGTCGTTCGTCGATTTTTTATAAAGTCCAATCAGGACATGAAGTGGAAAGTGGCCGTGGCCTTGATTGGATTTTTTGCGACCTTCGCGCCCGTGCTCTTCGCAGGCATTCAGGAATTGCTTTTTCGGACTCTAACATCGATTTCCGCCTATGCGCTGTTGGTTTTGGTTTGGCTGTACCGTGAGAATTTTAGTGTTTGGCCTTCAATGATGCGGATCACGGTGGCTGCTGTTGTAATTCTGTCGAGCTTTAACTTGTTTATGACCGCACAGAACTCTTCGCTCGAACTCGGTTTTTTAAGAAGTCAAATTCAAGAGCGCGGGCTATTGAACCAAAAGGTTTTGCTTATTAAAAATCTAGATCGCAGCCAGGCGACAAAAGGCTTTAATGGTTTGCCGAGTGTCTCTGATGAGTTCAACGTCAACTCCACCTTGTATTACGACTTTGAAAACACTTGGATCTTGCGGGCCGCTCTTATAGAAGCGGGAGCCCCCACCAGTACGCATGTCGTCTCCTGCGCCGGGGCCGATGACTGCGTCAAGGCCGAGGCCGCACTTCGGTCCATGCCAAACGTCTATGTGATCTCACGGGGAGCAGATTTCACCGGCTATCCAACTCTGTTTCCAGTGATCGATTTGGCGCCGTTTTCTAACTGAGCGGACTTACCACACCCTCCAGCCGAGGGAGATAAACGCAAAATTGTAGAAGTTGGGGGTCTTCGTGGAGGTTCCGTCCACGGACTGCGTCGTATAGGAGTCAAATGTGGCGCTCAGCCCAAGTAGCATGTCTTTGATTACCTCGAGGCTCAGTCCCAGCTTGTATCCCGCTCCGGAATTGACGGTATTGATTCCCGACGAATCAGACCATGACAGCTTCGCATCAAAAATGTAGGTGAACGTGATCTGGCCTTTGCCCAAATCCCAACCCAGAGTGCCGCCCATATCCATTAGGGTTGCGGCATAACCGGAGCCCGAAGCCGGGGCGGTGGCTGAGAGAGAGGGCATTCCGTACATCGCATCGCCCGCCAGATAAAAAGATTTTCCCAACCGAAATCCCAATTGAAGATCGACGGCAATGCCAGACGCGGCATATAGATCATAGTGACCTTGCTGGTAACCTACGGCGGGCTGAAATAGAAAAAAACCCTCGGCCTGAGCTGAGAGGGGGGCTAAACCCGAGATTATAATCAAAAATGCGAGGCGATGGATTCGACCCATTATCTTGTTTTATCGGTGGGCCTCCAGAGAAGTTGTACTATTACACGTCTAGTTTTGTCTCTCGACTTAGGGGCTGCGATTAGTCGATCGCCTGACCGATCACGCAGTCACGGGATTTCTCCTCGAGCTTTTGTGTCTTGGGGTTCCACGCCAAATTCAGCTTAAGCATGAGTCCTTTTTGCCGGCACTTAAGCTTAATGTCGGCCGCGACCAAATCGACCTTTTGGCCCTCTAAGGTCAGATCACCCTCACCCGTGATTTGAACCTCCAGGGCCTTCTTCTTGTTCGAATCCGAGTATTGGCCGTCGTAGTGAGCGTTGGAGTATTTGAGGTGGCTGCGCTTTTCCGTACCTTGGTAATCGAGGAGTTCATATTCAGCGAATTCGCCAATTTCTTGAACCGCTAGAATCAGATCTCGACCGGGCACGGATCTCTTTTCAAATAAGCGGGAAGTCGCATCGGTCGGTTCACCGTTGAGTGTGCAAGGCTCCAACCAGTTCTTGTCATCAGGTGGCGGGGTGGCCCTCGCCGGGTTTAAAAAAAGCGCTCGGCGCGTGTGATGATCGCCCTCGATTTCAGCGACAAAACTGACGATTCGGTCGTCTTTGCCCGACCCATCAAAGTCCCCTTTCAACACAGTCTCATCTGGACGCATTTTCTCGGTGGCCGGGCAGGTGGCAGGGGGTATAGCCAAGGCTGTCGAGCACAAAAAAAGAAGAAAAATTCCCATCTCCATTCGTTAGCTCCAAAACAGAGGGGCTGCAAGTCCTCTCCTTGACCAAGGTCCGGTTGAGCCAGGCCGATCTCATTCCGATAGGAAGACTAGAGAGGAAAGGGTCAAACACCTATGTACTTACAGGGAAATCTGCAGGCGATATTCGATGCACTCTACCACATGGGCGTAATTGATCCTGTCCTCGAAATGGATTGGAACAAGGCTCTGGACGAGATGGAGGGTCATGAAGACACCTTCTTCCAGGTCCTGCATGTGGCCAACCGTTTTCAAGATGACATGGAAGAGTTGATGTCGAACCTTAAAAAGTTTGACCAACAAACACTTAGTTATTTGGCTATGGAGGTGGCCCGTGAGTATGCGGATTATCACTCACGCGAAACTCTTCATTAGTATCAGCACCTTGCTTTTAGTTCTTCCGGCACTGGCCGAGTGGAAAGTGGATTTTTCCCGCCGCTCGTCGGCCACACGTGAGAAGGACATTCGCGAACCAGCAAGCACTGGGGAGTTACCCGTTTCCGTCGAGGTGGCCCCAGAGAATCAACGTCCCGGCTTTTTTGAATCTTTATTTCAATCAAGCGATGTCGCACAGGAGATCGTGGTTCTCAACACGGACAAGGGTTTTGTTCCATCCACCATCCGGGTGAAGAAGGGACTGAATTACGAGATTCATGTGGTGAACGTGAATGAGAAAGAAAAAAATGTCAGCTTCGTAATGGATTCTTTCTCTGAGCATCACGCCACCTATTACGGAAAAATTAAGACGTTCGTAATTCGCCCGCAAAAAGAAGGCGTTTTTCGATTTGTCAGCCCGGAGACCTCTGCCCAAGGCAAATTGGTGGTTTACCCGGCAGGAAAAGAATCTCGTCAACCGGCATCGGAGTAACGATGTCTCAAGATAAAGTCACCGTCTTTATCAATTCGATTAAAACATTTCTCGAACCGATCTGGCCGTTGCTAGAGGACGAGAAGATCACCGAGGTTATGGTCAATCGCTTTGATGAGATCTGGGTGGAGATCCGCGGGAAAATCCAAAAAACCAATGCCAAATTCAAAGATGAAGACGCGCTAAGATCGGCCGTCAACAACATCGCTCAAAGCGTAGGACGTCGAATTAATGACGAAGAGCCTCGCTTGGATGCGCGCTTGCCCAACGGCTTTCGTGTCGCGGCGGTGATCCCTCCCTGTTCTCGTAAAGGCACCACGGTGGCTATTCGAAAATTCGCCACGGTCCAATTTACTTTCAAGGACTACATAACGATTGGGGCGATGAGTGCCGACGCGGCCCAGTTTCTGGATATCGCCATTAAGCTCGGTAAGAATCTTCTAGTCAGTGGTGGAACAGGTTCTGGTAAGACGACGCTCTTATCTGTGCTCTCGAATCGAATTCCTCGAGGACAGCGCCTGATCGTGATTGAAGATTCGAGCGAATTAAAGGTGGAATACGAGCACGTGGTGTTTTTTGAAACTCAAATGGCGGACGAGCAAGGCGTTGGCGAAGTGTCCATTCGCGACTTGTTGAAAAGTTCTCTCCGCTTAAGACCGGATCGGATCATCGTGGGCGAGGTTAGGGGATCTGAGGCGCTTGAGCTCATTCAGGCGATGAATACGGGTCACAAAGGTTGTATGGGCACGATTCACGCGAACTCGGCACAGGATGCACTTGTTCGGCTTGAGGCCTTGGCTCAAGGTGGCGATGCCCAGCTCAGTGAAAAGGCTTTGCGCCACCAGATCATGAGCGCCATTGATATCGTTGTGCAGATTTCCCGTTATCCGGATGGATCCCGTCGGCTCGCGAGTATTTCAGAAGTGCTAGGATTTGATAAGGAAGGCGCCTACGATGTCGTCCCCATTTACGAAATCCCACGGCTGATCAAGCAAGCCGATGGAAAGCTCAAAGGAGACATTGAACCGACCGGAACCCTCCCGACCTTTATGGAAGAAATCGAGGACAATGGGATTCCCTTTCCTCGAGCTAAATTTGCCAAAGCATCTTAGCATCGCGTTAGACTCATAGCATCTAAATTGACGCGCCAGATACATCGCAAAACTTGGGCCATGGGGCAAAAAGCCGTTTTGCACCAAGGTCTAGGTTGCGTTACAAATAAGAGTCATGCTGTTTAGTGGCAAGATTACCAATTCTTTTTTGACCTATCTGGATCGCAAGGGTTTCGATTCAGAAAAGCTCTTTGAGCTGACGGACTTGCCGACGGAATTCCTACGTGATCCCTCGTGCTGGATCCCGGCCAATGATGTTGAAAAATTTATTACCGCAATCGATCGGGAATTCGCAACCCATTTTCAGGAAAGCAGTTTGGCCACTCTGGCCGGACATCATTGTCATGAGCTTCGAGCTTGGGGTGTCCTCGATAGCGTCATAAAGATGATGCAAAAGCCGCAAGATTTATTTTTGCAACCTCATCGGTTTTTGAGCTACTTCGTTTCACCGGCTCCGCCGCTGGGGGATTTGAAGAGAAAACCAGAATCCATAGAATTTGATTTGCCGATCTCCAATCAAGAGTTTCCATTGGCCACAGAATTTCTAAGAAGCGCTTTGGAGGTCCTGCCTTGTTATATCGGACGGGCCCAGGCCCATGTGAAGTGGGTCCAGACTCATATTACGATCAGTTGGACTGAGGCCCAAAGCGATCTTTTAAAAGACGATGATCTGGCACCCAATTACAAACCAGAGCTTGTACAAAATTTAATGCAAGCTTTGGAAGAGTCACAAAAGCAAATCGAAGATCTACGCAGTCAGCTGAGTGAAAATCATTCCTCCGGTCCCCAACCTATTGCGGCCGTGGAAGCGGAGTTTGTTCAGGGCCTACGGGCGCACGTGGTGCGAACTCGGGGCCATATGATGCGTCTAAGCGATTATCTGGTCCGATCACAACAGTTGGTCACCCTACTTATTGGTCAAGATCGCTTGGACCGCCAGGTGCAAGAAGCTATGAAGCGCGTCGATTGGGAATACGTAAAGATTCAATCTTCCATGGTCGCGCAAGAAGTGGCCGATCTTTTGACACAATTCGAGCATGAGTTGAATCAGCGCCTGAGACCCGCTAAAAGGGAAAAGTCCGCGCAAAGGTCGCTGGACATTGACCTCGGTACCTAATCTCGGCAGCTAAAGGAAAGCAAATGGCAAAAATCAAATCGGTTACCGCTCGCGAAATTTTAGATTCGCGGGGAAATCCCACTCTTGAAGTTGAAATCACAACGGACCAGAATCTCACGGCGCGAGCCGCTGTACCATCTGGAGCTTCGACGGGTGCCCACGAGGCCATTGAGCTGCGCGATCAAGATCCCAAGCGCTATTTTGGTAAAGGTGTGCTCAAGGCCGTCCAGAATGTGAAAGAGATCGCCGGCCCAGCGGTTCTGGGCATGGATCCAATCGATTGGCGCAAAGTGGACCAGAAACTTTTGCAGTTGGACGGCACAGAAAATAAATCCAAGCTCGGTGCCAATGCGATTTTAGGTGTGAGCCTCGCCTGCGCCCGCGCCGGCGCTTTGACCGAAGGTCAACCTTTGTTCCGTTTTATTGGCGGCAAAAGTGCCACTCGACTGCCGATTCCGCTGATGAATATTTTGAACGGTGGGGCCCATGCGAACAATGGCCTTGATGTACAGGAATTTATGATTGTGCCCACTTGTGGAGGCTCTTTTCGAGAAGCCTTGCGAGCGGGCGCAGAGGTTTTTCACTCGCTCAAGAAGATTTTAGATGAACAGGGTCACTCCGTTGCGGTTGGTGACGAGGGCGGTTTTGCCCCCAAACTCAAAAATAATCAAGAGGCCGCCCAGTACGTGATGCGTGCAATTGAAAAAGCCGGCTACCGTCCCGGCGAAGATATTAAGCTTGCTCTTGATGTGGCGGCCACTGAGCTTTTTGAGGGTGGTCAGTATCTTTGGGATGGAGCTAAAATTACCGCCGCCGAGTTGATTGAAATTTATCAGGGTTGGGCCAAAGAATTCCCGCTGATGTCGATCGAAGACGGTCTTGCGGAAGATGATTGGCAGGGGTGGAAGATGTTGACAGCGGCCATGGGTCAAAGGACTCAGCTGGTCGGTGATGATTTATTCGTGACCAATCCCAAGCGCCTCAAACGTGGTATTGAAGAGAAGGCGGCCAATGCAATTTTGATCAAGGTCAATCAGATCGGCTCCTTAAGCGAAACGGCCGAGGCCATCCAAATGGCCAAAGAGGCCCGCTTTGCCTGTGTGATGTCGCATCGAAGTGGTGAGACCGAAGACACCACGATCGCCGATCTCTCCGTCGCCTTCAATTGTGAGCAGATCAAAACCGGCTCACTCTCCCGCGGCGAGCGCACGGCCAAGTACAACCAACTCCTCCGTATCGAAGAGATGCTCGGGAAGTAGAAAAAGCGGGTTGTGACGGCCGCAAAAACCCCACTTGCCTATCGAGTCGGGGTTTAAGTGTCAGGAGTTTAGAGTCGGCTTAAGGACTTGTTGGACGATGGTTTCTAGCTGGTTTAATGAGAATGGTTTTGGGATGACGCCGTCGAAGCCTGCACGAATGAGGCGTGGATCAGTTTGTTCAAGGGAA
>JBFWON010000054.1:0-27268 GCA_050250515.1 Bdellovibrionales bacterium
TGTATCGCCGCTGGCCACACCCGCCACCCGAACTATGGGGGTACTGTCAGTGTTAGGCGATGAGGCGGGGTCAATCAACGTCAGGCCTGTTGGAGCACTCAATGGAATGAGGCTTGAATTCAAGGTGTAGGCAACAGTGGCGGTCGAGCAGGCAGAAGTGCCCGATCCATTGGTGCTGTTCGCATAAAAATTAAAGGTCCCATCCGGTGAAAGAGTGGATGATGTTAAGTCAATGGTTGTGCCAGTGGCCGTACCGGAGGCCACTTGTGTGGAACATGCGGCGTCAGTAAACAAAGCGACCGTCCATCCCGTACTCACTCCCGCAACACGAATTTGCGGGGTCGAATCTGAATCAGGTGAAGCCGACGGGGAAACAAGAGTTAAACTGCTGGGCGCCGAAGGTGGTGAGTCGATGACTTGGTATGAGAGCGAGGTTGACGAGCAAACCGAGGTGTTTCCCGCCAAGTCGGTTTGGTTGGCGTAGAAGGTGTAAGAGCCCGTGGCAAGAACACTGGTCGTTACGTTGACGTTGGATCCAGAGGCTTGTGCGCTACCGACTTGGGTGGAGCAAGAAGCATCCGTATAGAGTTTGGCAGTGGCGTTGGTTTCCATTCCCCCGACATCAACTGTTGGAGTCGTGTCCGTATCGGGCGATGAGGCTGGGCTTACCAATGTGATAGAGGTCGGGGTACTTGGCACCGTGGTATCTAAAGTGTAATTGACTGAGGCCGCGGAACAGCCCGAGGCATTTCCGGCCGCATCCGTTTGTTTGGCATAAAAGACGTACGACCCCGCGGTCAAAGCACTTGTTGTAACACTAGTGGTGCCTCCGATGGCCGTGGCAGAACCCACCTGGGCAGTACAGCTGGCATCCGTGAAAACCATAACACTGGCACCAGTTTCTGTAGTCGAAACCCCGACTGTAGGAGTGGTGTCATTTCCGGGTGTTCCGGTGGGCGAAACCAAAGTGAGCAAGGTGGGATCTGCGGGTGCTGTATTGTCGAGTGTGTAGGCCACCGTCGCGGTCGAACACGCCGAAGTGCCGACAACATTAGTTGCATTGGCGTAGAAGTTAAATGTCCCTTCAGGCGAAAGGGTGGAGGAGGTCAAATTTATGGTTGTCCCCGAAGCCGTACCAGAGGCCACTTGGGTAGTACAAGCGGCGTCAGTGAAAAGCTTAATGGTCCAGGTATTGGCCACGCCTCCTACTTGGATAGTGGGGGTGGCCGAAGTGCCCGGTGAGCTTGCAGGTGTAATTAGAGTCAACGAAGAAGGCACAGTGGGCGGAGAAGAGAGCACTTCATAACCAACGTTGGCCGTGGAACAGGTAGAGGCGTTTCCAGCTGCATCCAGCTGATCGGCATAAAATGTGTAAGTTCCATCTGCTAAAACGGAACTCGTCACATCCACATTTGCGCCAGCGGAAGTGGCCGATCCCACTTGCGTCGAGCAAGAGGCATCCGTATACAGTCGCACGGTGGCCGGATTTTCAACGCCCGCCACGTTGATTGTGGGCGTGCTGTCCGCGTTCGGTGAAGTGGCGGGATTGCTCAATGTTAAAGTCGATGGTGCACTTGGTGCAGTTAAGTCCAGAGTGTAGGCCACATTCGCCGCCGAGCAACCGGAGGCATTTCCAGCGGCATCTGTTTGCTTGGCGTAGAAGGTGTAGGAGCCGGCCGTTAGTACGCTTGAAGTTACCGTGGTCGTGGCGCCTGTCGCCGTCGAAGTTCCGAGTAAAGTGGAACAGCTGGCATCCGAATAAAGAGTCACACTGGCGCCAGTCTCTGTCGTTCCGATATCCACTGAGGGAGTGGTGTCATTTCCTGGAGAAGTGGCAGGGGAGTTCAACGTCAGAGATGTTGGATCCGCGGGTGCCGCGGTATCTAATGTATACGCGATGGTTGCTGTCGAGCACGCCGAAGTCCCCGCTACATTTGTGCTGTTCGCATAGAAGTTGAAAGTACCGTCTGGCGATAAAGTAGGTGTCGTCAGATTGATCGTGGATCCAGTGGCGGCGGCAGAGGCGACCTGCGTTGTGCACGAAGCATCGCTGAAAAGTTTAACGGTCCAGCCGTTGGCCACGCCAGAAACTTGAATGGTGGGTGTTGCGTTGTTGCCCGGTGAAGTTGCGGGTGTCACGAGGCTAAGAGCGCTCGGTACGGTTGGCACTGTGGTCAAGACTTCGTAGCCGACGTTGGCTGTCGAGCAGGTTGAAGCATTTCCAGCGGCATCGGTTTGCTTAGCATAAAAAGTGTAAACACCTTCGGACAAGGTCGAACTGGTCACGTCCACATTTGTGCCTGCGGAAGTCGCAGTACCCACTTGGGCTGAACACGAAGCATCGGTATACAGAGCAACAGAGGCCCCGTTCTCAACGCCCGCTACGTTAATGGTCGGTGTATTGTCTGTGTCAGGTGAAGTGGCTGGCACACTCAGTGTTAGTGCACTGGGTGCAGCTGGTGGAGTCAAATCCAGAACATAGGCCACATTGGCCGTCGAACAGGCCGAAGCATTGCCAGCCGGATCGGTTTGCTTGGCATAGAGGGTGTAAGACCCGCCGGCTAAGGTACTTGAAGTTACCGTTGTGGTGGCGCCTGCCGCTGTAGAAGTTCCCAGCAATGTGGTACAGCTTGCGTCCGAATACAATCCAACGGTCGCTCCTGATTCTGTGGTTCCGACGTCCACCGAGGGAGTGGTGTCGGTGTTGGGTGAAGTCGCGGGAGTATTCAACACAAGTGAACTGGGCACAGCAGGTGCCGCTGTATCTAAAGTGTAAGCGACCGTGGCGGTCGAACAGGATGACGTTCCTACAATATTAGTGGCATTCGCATAAACATTAAAAACACCGTCAGGAGACAAGGTTGAGGAAGTCAGATCAATCGTTGTACCAGATGCTGATCCTGAACCCACCTGCGTCGTACAAGCTGCGTCTGAAAAGAGTTTGATGGTGTCTCCGCTAACGACGCCGCCCACTCGAATGGTAGGTGTGTTGTCATTGCCAGGAGAAGTGGCTGGAGTCACCAAAGTAAGCGAATTGGGGGCAGCAGGAACCGCCGTGTTCAAGACATATTGCACGGTCGCCGTTGAACAAGTCGAAACGTTACCAAGAACGTCGGTTTGACTTGCATAGAAATTATAGGTGCCATCACTCAATGCGGAACTGGTCACATCCACATTGGCGCCCGCTGCAACCGCACTTCCTACTTGGGTCGAGCAGGTGTTGTCCGTATATAAACGGACTGTTGCACCGGTTTCCACCGTGGCAATGTTGATGGTAGGAGTGGTGTCTGTATTCGGTGTGGTGGCCGGATTGCTCAAAGTAAGCAATATTGGAGGAGCCGCGTAGTTGTCGACTTCATAGGTAACAGACGCTGTCGAACAGGCGGAAGCATTTGCGGCTGGATCGGATTGTCGAGCGTGCATTGTATAGGTCCCAGTCGCCAGAGCGCTGGAAGTCACAGTGGTCGTTCCACCCGTCGCCGTGGCCGAACCGACCAAAGTTGCACAACTTGCATCAGAGTAAAGCCAAACTGTGGCCCCGACTTCACTTCCGCCAATGTCTATTGATGGTGTGGTTGAAGTGTTAGGTGAACTCGCAGGCGTGTTCAAAGTTAGCGAAGAGGGGAGGGCCGGTGCCAGCGTGTCCAATGTGTAGGCCACATTGGCGGTTGAACAACTTGAGATATTGCCGGCCTGGTCTGTTTGGTTGGCGTAAAAGGTAAACCCACCATCGGGAGAAAGGGTAGAAGAGGAGACCGAAGCGCTGCTTCCGATAGCGGTCGCGCTTCCTAATTGTGTTGTACAGCTTGCATCCGAGAACAGTTTCACACTTGCGGCATTTTCCACGCCGGTTACATTGATCGTGGGTGTGGCACTATTGCCTGGCGATGAAGCCGGCGAAGAAAGCGCCAAACCAGTTGGTGCCGCCGGCGCAGTCGTGTCGACCGTGTAGGCCAAAGTGGCCGACGAGCAGCTCGAAACGCTGGTGCCATCGGAACGTCGGGCGTAAAGATTGGACGTTCCTTCGGGCAATACGAACCCAGTGAAGTCATGGGTGGACCCTGCAGCCGTTGCGGCCGAGATCAGGGTTGAGCAGCTAGAATCTGAATAAAGACCAACCAGATCACCAGTGGTTAGACCTGCGACCTGAACGGTAGGATTGTTGGCGGTATTGGGCGAGGAGGCGGGCGTTAGAAGTGTGATGCTTGAAGGGGCAGCGAAGACAGGTACAGGTTGGTTCTGCACATCTTCGGTGGGCTGACCTCCGCAAGCGGATAGCATAGCCACACCCGTAGCGGTGGCTAAAGCCCTTGCAAGAATGTCGAACTTTCTACAAAGCAAAATACGTCCCTTGGGTTTGTAGCTTCTTCTTCGCCCATAGATTGAATCGGACTAAGGGCCTGATTGCATTAGGGTTTGTCGCACATCCGGACAAATTTTTTGCCAGGGCTAAAGAGTCGCTTCTCAGTGTCTCAGTGAGACAGTGAATTCCCACACTTACAGCTCGCTTTGAGACATTGGCACTCGATAAACAACTTAGTGAACCTGATGAATACTAAGCCGGGCCGGCTCTCATTCCCTTTTTGGGACGCTTAAATAAGATTTGGCGGTTAAGGATTTCTAAATGCTAAAACCACATTGTGTAGCCGGCCATGAACATCAGACCGCCCATGCGCGCGGAAAGATCAGAACCGTCGACTTCAAGCTCTTGGCCTTTGTCGTACTGTGAAAGTGAGCCGCCAGCTGTATCGAAAGTTCCGGAAGACTTATCAACTTTGAATCGCTCAAACGCTAAGTAGCGATAGTTGCCTTCAACGTTGAGGCAATGGGCAGGAGTAAAACAAAACTCAGCGCCAAGACCCAATTGCGACCCAAAGGTGCCGCCCGAAAACTCGACCTTTGCATCACCACTGGTTGTGCCTTCTTGAATAGCACCATTTAAGCGACCGTAACCCATCCCGACCTGTAGGAAGAACTTCATGAATGCGTTTTCCAGGGTGTAAAGGCGCAAAATCGGGAACAAAGTGTAACCTTGCATGTCGTATTTGAATGTCCCAAGGCTTCCCGAGCCATCTTCGACTTGATAAAAGTAAGATGGGCGAAATTGAATGGCGAAGATGGATCCCGAGAATCGATATTGCAGATAAATCTGGGCTTCATAGGCTTGGTTCAATTCGCTTGTGGAAATTCCGCCAGCTCTCGAGTTAGCACTCTTCACCAGCTGATTGATCGAAGGTTGGGACGAGTTGACCACGCCCAGATTAAATCCAAAAGCGGTACCACCCATTTTTCCAGCGGCGGCAAAACCGGAAGTGGGCATAAGTAGGCACAATGAAATAATCAGCCAACGCATTTAAGAATCTCCTCTTTTAGAAAGGAACGGCAAAGCCTGCGCGAAACGCGATCCACGAGGCTTCGACCTCATCCGATTTGGGTAGCAAGCCGTATTCAATGCTAATGGGAATATAGAAAGTCGGGGACATAAACCAATCGAGCCCCGCCGCCGCAATGATGACGTTGGTGGTGCTAATAGATGAAGGATCAAGAGCCGAGGCATCCTTTGAAGCTGGGAATAACAAGTCGAGACCGCCACCAATCCAGGGTCGAAAGGTACCTTTGCTAAAAACATAGCGACCAAGAAAGTCGAACGTCAGGTACATAAGCTTGGCGGTACAAGAGGCGTTGTTGCTCACGCCGCAAATTTTGCTGCCTTCCGCATTGAACATCTCAATACCGGCGGCGCCTCGAAACCAAATGGAAGAGAAGAGTTCATAATCAAAAAGACCCTTGGCGCTGAAGCCAGAGCCACTCATTGAAGCCGTTCCTACATCTTGGTTGGAAACGTTGGTCACCTTAACCGACATGGTGTCGCTGGAATATCCAAGCAGGGCTCCCCAGTAAGAGCGCGTGGTACCGAGGACCGCCTGTGCCGATCCGTCATCCATAGAAGGCTTTGAAAGCTTCGGGCCCTTAGCCGAACCCTTGGGCGAGCGATACTCAAGAGTAAAACCCGGTTGCGCTTTTCCCTTCATAATCTTGCCGATGGCTTTGTCGCCCTTTTTCTTAGAAACCTTGAAAATGCCCCGGCGCTTACCGTCTGGCGCAATGAGATAAAAGAGGTCGCCAGGGGAGGCGGGTTCTCCCTTCAATTCGACCAAAGCGCTTTTACCTTTAACCTTAACGACTTCTGCGGCCAGAATAGAGTACGACCAGCAGAACAACAAAAGGGCTCCAACAAAGCTGCGCATCAAGATGTCTCCTCAAAAGTGACCCTGCTTTATTTTAGGAGATTTAATTGTCTGTTTGCAAACTGACCTAGCCCAAGGTGGAGGAAGGTCAACTCGACCGCAGCCGGTGCGAGCTCTTCTAGCTCAGATTGGCTAGAGAATTGAAAATCACAGGCAAAATCGGTCTGGGCTCGTGAAAAAACACTGAGGTGGAAGGCAGGCTCAGAGGCTTGGTACGACAAGGTCGTCGCTGAGCTAGAAATCAGGGCTCCAGAAGCCACTTTTCCACTGCTACATCCCTGTAAGTAGGCACTCGCCCCGGTGTATTCGAAGGCCTGCTTTTCTAAAAACTTGCGCCCCTCGGACTGGTAGACCGAGCAGGCGCTGAGTGTCATGAAGGCGACTAGACTAAAAAGGTATTTCATCCGCGCTATCAAAGGCTGGCTCGGGTCCAAAGTTCTGCACGCCAAAATCTTGGTCATGGCTTGAAGCCGAAGTCGACGTCGATTGATTGGGCCCCAAAAACTGAACCGTATTGGCGACGATTTCTGTAGCATAACGTTTCTGTCCTTGCTGATCTTCCCAAGAACGCGTTTGTAAACGGCCCTCGACATAGACCTGTCGACCTTTGCTCAAGTACTTTCCACACAGTTCTGCGAGCTTTCCCCAAACGACGATTCGATGCCACTCAGTGCGCTCTTGTTTTTGACCTTCGCGATCGGTCCAATTTTCACTGGTGGCAACCGACAAGCGGGCCACGTTGTTTCCGCCGGTGATAGTTTTGACTTCCGGGTCCGCGCCCAGTCGTCCGATCAAAATGACTTTATTAATCCCTGACATAATTCCCTCCGCAAGCAGGCGAAGTTAAAGATAGACCGCCGCCTTAGCGGGATGTCAAGCCGTGCCCACAGTTAAAAACTGGAGACGCGCGTTAAGTTCGGGATTACGGCAAAAGATTGTCCGGAGGCCCGGAAAAGGTAATGGGTGCTGCCGTCCGCCTTTTTGTCCGGGGTAATCATTACGGCCAAAAAGGTGCCTAGGGCCTTTTGAACCGTTGGATTCATATCGAGTTCAACGGTGAAATTGTATTGACCGGGTAGGGCTTGAGTCATGCCGTTTTGCTGGCGAAAATTAATGGCCATATTGCCTTTAATCCGCCCCGAAAGGGGATCCTGGCTTTTGCCGAAACGAAGTTCCTCAACAATCAAACTGCCCCCCACCAGCCGTCCCTTAGCGCTGACATCGGTGAGCTTAAGTTCGGGGAGGACAAGTCCAGAGTTGATGTCCGTCCAGGTCGACATTTTCACCGCACTCATATTCATTTCGAAATCGCCTTCGGGTTGATCTTCCATCTGCGGCGCAATTAAGAATTCGGCTGCAACTGAACCGGTGCCCGAAAGCGGCACAGGCAAATCGGCCCACTGTCGCACCTGCTGGAGATTGATTTTATCTAACATCAAAGAGACGCGCGATCGGGCGGCGCCACTTTCGCCTTTTTTTCCAGAGCCTACACTTAAATCGGCGTCTCCGTTCCAAATACCCTCGGCTCGAATGTGACCGCTCAATTTTGCGAGGACTTCAGGAGGAAGTCCGCCGGCTTGGGCCTTCAACAGCGCGGGGAGATTGAACAACACACTAAAGAGGCCGGGTGTCACCTTAGCCCACTTGGCTTCGAGGGGCCCCAGCTGCCTAGAGCCGGGGGGCGAGGCAATGTCGACAGTCAAATTCTCGGCCGAAATCGCGGGTTGGGGTAAAAAGTGTACGTTCATCTGATCTGCCTGCACATACACCTGGTTTCGGGTTCCTTCTGCCACGGCGCTTGTTATGAAATTCGACAGATCATTGAACGGAAAAAGCACGAAAAGAAAAAGAAAATAGGCCCCAATGAAAATGGCCACGACCAATCGGTTGCGCCAGAGTGTACCGAAGAACATGTTGACGTACTTCATTCGTCACCCTCGTCTTCTTCTTTACTGGAGGGCTTTTCGCGACCCCGTGGGGGTGGTGATGGTTCGTCATCGGCGACAGGCTGAATTCCGAAGCTGGCCACTTGAAAATTGACGTCATAGTAGTGGTCCATTCCTGGGCTTTGCACCACATCGAGCCCCATAAGTTTCACACCTGGAGCCATGTTTTGAATGGCGTTTCCAATTTCAATAATCTGGCGGAGGGTGAGTTTCTTTATGCTCGCGACGACCGCGGCAAATTCCACACCGGCCGGAACAAAGCTAGCGTAGGCTTCTTGGGGCACATCTTCCATGGGCCCGATCTGCTCCGCCGTTAACTTTTGCCCCATGGTGACATTTTGAATGCGACTCTTAATGTTGGAACTCGGCATGGGTGGCGGTAGGGCGGGTGGCTCCTTGGCTGATTGCGAAGCGCGGAGCAAGCCTTGAATCAGACTTCGGTTGGTTTCAAATTGTTCCAAGTAATCACTGCTTGAACTAATGTAGCTATAAGGGGGATAGATGAAAACAATAGCCAGGACGGTTCCCATCAAGGCTTTGACGATCAATTGCCCACGGGCGGATTGACTCTCGTACCATTCGCGGGCGCTGTTAAAGGCCGAGGTCTCCTGCACTTTGGAAGCGATTTCCGTCGCTCTTTCGCGCAGCTGCTCCCGCAGATCGTCGAACATCTCTAGCCCCCACCAGATCGACTGGTTGTCATTTTATAGGAGAATGGAACTTGGCCCGCGGGTATGGCGGTCACGCGATTAGGAATATCGTGCAATTTACCCCCGCTCGCCATTCCGGTGAGACCTTTGACCACGTTGTTTTTTATTAATCCATTGCCAGCATAGCCATGAACCTCGACAGCGGTCCCGCGAATGGTGAGGTATTTGATTTCAAGATCACCTTGATCACGTGAAGGAACTGACGAACTAATCAGTCGCAGCACATCGAGGGCCGAGTTCAGCTTAAGTACGTTTTCAGCTTGTTTTCGTCCACGGGCGATTTTCTCCTGCTTGGAGATAAAGTTTCGAATGCCGCGCTCATTGGCACGGCTGCCCTTCAAGCCAGCCACAGCCTCGGCCTGTTTTTTTAGGGCGAGCTGGGATTGATCCAATAGACTCAGTGCCAAGGAGTCTCGGATCACCGCATAGACGAAGAATATGAAGAAAAGAGTGGCGCCCACCGAGGCCGCGTAGCCCCATTTCTCTTTGACGCTCTCTAAGAAATTGGATTGCTTTGCTAAGTCGCCTTTTAGAAAATTGCTCGCTGGATTTCGCGGACGTTTAATACCTTCGATGGCAAGCCCAACGGCGACGCTGGTGACTAAGTCCGTGTGCCCATCCACATTGAAATTGACGGAGGGATGATGATCAAATTGCTTGTAGCGATTGAACGGGATCTGTAAACCTTGAGTCAAATAGCCATTGAGATTTTTGAGAGCCGCCGCGCCTCCCGTGAGCCAACCTTTACCCCATTGAAGACCGAGCTCACTTTGTAGCTCCAGTAATTTCAGTCGGAGGTCATGGACAAGAAGTTCCAAAGAACCCTCGATCACCTGCGAAAAAGCCTGTTGCTCTCGACTGGCCGGGGTTTTCTCGAGCAGAACAAATCCTTTGGACTGGAGTTCCTTCATCGCCTGTAGGTAGTTCAGTCCGTATCGATGACCAATGGCCTCAGCCAGATTTTTAGCCCCCCAATCCACATTGCGAACTGAGAGAAGCGAGCCTTCCGCCATAACTAAAAGGTCGGTCGTCGTGTGACCAAGGTTCAACACAATGTCGGCCACTTTGGCGGTCGGAACCTCCTGCAAGGCCGGCAGTGCTTCCGAAGGTGGGTCCCACCATTTTTCAAAAAGATTGGTAAGGCCTACCCCGTCACAGGAAATCAAAATCGGATCCACACCGCAATCATGGGCCAGCTGTACGAGCTCATTCACCCGTTCGCGGGGCGTGGCCATGGCCAGAACGTCGGCCCCCTTGCCTTGATATCGGACAATCTTGGCATCGAAGATCGCGTCCTCTAATGAAAATGGAATTTCGTCTTCAAGTAAGGCGATCGACGCCTTTTGCACCTTAAATCGCTCGCGAAAGGGGAGCTGGATCAAACGATTGGAGATAGACTTTTGCGGTAAAGAGAAAACAAACGAAGTTTTCGATAAGTCATAGTTGCCGAAAGTCGTCCGAAGAGCATCAATGATTTGGATTTTTCGATCCTTATTGGGATCCAATGAAAGTGGAATCTCCATCACTCGATGAATGATGTAAGATTTAGAAGTCGCTTCGACTTCTGCCAACTTGATGCTGTAGGTGCCTAGGTCAACGCCGACGCTGATCATATCTTAGCCAAAAGGCTATCAGTTTTCTTCCCAAGACACCACAGTTGGGCGTCCCTTCGCTGATTTAATCTTATTTTTTTGTGTCTGCTTAGCGGCCGGATCGTTTGGATTGCTCGAATTGGGGTTTTGCTGATTGCTTCCACCGGCCTGACCTTTGTCCTGCTCGTCTTGTTTGTTCAGCATTTCCGCCAGTCGGTCGGCCAAATTGGGAAAGTCGTAGGTAACGACCGTAATTGTGCGCTGGACGTTGGACGAGATGCCAGTCGACACAATTCGAAAGTTGAATTCCTGATCATAAAGCAGCGGCACTTTTGAATCTTGGATGGCCTTCACGTCCACTCCGAAAGGTTGCAAAAATCCAAAGAAGTCTTGGTCCCCTTTGAAAGGACCCCCGATCTTTGGATTACTCCTTCTGGCGATCGCTTTATCGACGGCCTCATCAGTCATGGTTACGTCTAAAGTCATCAGCGTGCCTTTGTCAGCGTAATTGACATTGATCCCTTTGGATCCATGCACCGTAAGCCTAGGGGCTAGAACATTGTAAAACTCATCGGTCATTCCACCGACTTGATGGAGTTCATCCACCGTGCGCAGAGGCCGGTTGGGGGGCATAGTCAAACCCTCTTCGCGAACATCGCGGTAGGGGGCCGATTCGTCACCGCCATTTAGGCTTTGCGAATCTTCATCGATGTAGTCGGCGATATTGTTGGCGACCTCTTCAAAATTAAAGCCCTTATACTTATCGGCGAAGTCTTCGTTGTGCTCGACCTCGGCTTGGAAGATTTTAACGATCTGTTGAATCATGGATTTTTTCAACGCTTTGACGTCCGAACCTAGATCATTGATATCGATTCGCCCGCCTTCAGGCTGAATCGTGGCCAAGTATTGGCCACTCATAAAGGACTCATCCACCGCATCTTTAATGGTGCTCTTGTCGACTTCGGTCATTGCGTCCAACATGGTCGGCGGCCACATAAACGGAAAGGCCCAAATGGGATCGAGCATTCCCGTATTTCCCCCTAAGGCGTCGCCAAAGGCTGCGACGGCTTGCTTGTAAAGCATGATTCGTAAAAGACTGATTTCAACACCGGCTTTGGCCGCGTAATAAGCTTTGATACGATTGACTTGCTGTGAAGCCACCAAGTAATCCACGCTGGTGTCGCGACTGACCTCCATTGCTATGAAGGTCAAGATCATCATGGCCACCAAAGAGATCATGAGAGCCATTCCCCTTTGGGACTTGAGAATGCGCTTACTGAGTGACAGGCGCGGCACCGTCTACTCCTTGTTGAGGATCCTTAGGTTTAGGGTTGTTGGGGTTTCGAATGCTGGCTACGATCGTCATACGTAAGGACTTATCTTTTGCCTTTGGATCCGAATCCTTTACTTCTAGGGTAATCTCCACGGCGTAAGGGAATTTATTTTTGGTGACATCATCGCCCCCTTCGCCAGAGGACCAAGAATCTACCCATTCCCCATCCTTTCCGGGGCCGAGATAGCGCAAACTAAATTCAGTCACATTCTCAAGTAGGACCGTTTCTTCACCCTCTTTGGTGATATCTTCGTGAATGTAGTTTGAGACCCTTCTCCAGAGGCATTTGCTCGACTGCTCTTGCGTCGCACGCCGGCGGCAGGATTTGATGTGATAACCAATTTCCGCTTGGGTGCTGATTTTGGAATCTTCCATCATTCGAATATTCGAAAGGCTGGTGAAGTCGAGTCGATCTTTCTCGCCAATAAACTGGGTAAAGAGCTTTTCGGTTTTTTGTTTGTACTGGTTCGGGTCCAATTGGCCCGCGTCCGGATTGGTGGTCGGCGTGGGCGGTGGATTCGTGGTTCCCGGATTCGGATTTGGATTTGGTTTTTTGGCTTGTTCTTCGGCTAACTTCTTTCGCACCTTTTGCGCTTCGTTGTAGAGTTCGATGTAAGGATCGCGATAGTTGAAGGCCATATTGATATCGCGCTCGATAATGCGTAAGGCGTCTCGTACGGTCGAGTTCTTGTCGATGTCCCTTTGAACTTTCTCTTTGGTGCGAAAAGCCCTTCGAATCGCTTGCACGGTGAACAATGACAAAAATGTCATAATCAACATGGCGATAATAATCTCAATCAGGGTGAAGCCACGGCGATTCATGGGTTACTGCCTCCACTCCCGCCAGCGGCGGCCCCGGCCGCGGCGCCCGTCGCCGCTCCCGCGAAGGACTTGTTGTAGTCAACGAAGTATTGCGTGGCCGCGAAGGCCACTTCTTTCGCTTTGCTTTTCACAAAGACGGTGACTTTGACCTCTTTGACCGTCTGGCTGATGAACTCCGTCATCTGTTTCATCATGGAGATCAGCTGTTCGTTGGCTCCATCTTCTTGCGACACCAAGAGAGGGGTTAAATCAGGTAATTTGAGCTCGCGCGATTCCATCTCCCATCGGTAATTGGGGAAATCATTGCCAAAGTCCTCACCGTCTTTGTCGGGAATTTCTCCGAGCGGCTTATCCTTATACTTAGCTTCAATTTCGGCCATCTGTCGCTCCAACAGCGTGGCCACATTGTTATACATGGCCGTCTTTCGCATGCGCATGAAATTGCCCGACCATGAGTTGGCCACCACAATGATCGCGCCTGTCAGGATGATGAGGGCGACCAGCACCTCTAAAAGGGTGAAGCCGGAGCTTTGGAAGATTCCTCTAGTTTGATAAGGCTTCCCGCTCATTGGTCCGAAATCTCCTTCAAAGAAACCGTCTTCATCATTAATTCGGCTTTACCTGTCAGGGGATGAATAGCTATGGTCCACGTTTGACCGCGATCCCCGACAAGATGAATCGCGGCCTCATCGGTCAAGCCCTGCGGCAGGTAGTGGATAAAGGCGCGGCCCACGGTCATCGGACTTTTCAGCCGGGTGATCTCAATTTTGTCGAAGGTCATATCGGGCGGCAGTTCCGCCGGCTCTTTTATCATGGAAGTGTCCATCTCGTAGCCCTTGGGATCTTTGTTCCGCTTCTCGGGGTCCGATTCAGACAGGCGTTCGAGAGCCTCTTCTTCGTCTTTTTCGCTTAAGACCATTTTGCCATTGGAGCGTTCGACCCAATACTTTTGCACTGGCTTTCTGCCGCTTCCATCGGGCTGGCCCAAATCGATCACGAGTCGGAATATGGCACCTTGAAGTTTAGCTTTAGTGTGAAGTTCTCGGCTTAGAACGGTGAACTCTCTGAGGAACTTCTTAGAACGATTGTTCTTGTTCGACAGGTAAGGCATCGAAAGCGCCACCACACCGGCGATGATGGCGACGACGACCATGATTTCAATGAGAGTAAACCCCGCCGATTTAACTCTCATACCACCTCATTAGAGTTGGTCCGACGAAATGTCCGCAGCGTCTCCCGTACCACCTTCGCGTTTGTCGGAGCCGAGGCTTCGTAGGATGTAGTTATTGCCTGAGGATTCATAGACAAATTCTCCGCCCCAGGGGTCTTTGTTGATCTTCTTCAAGTACGGATCAGGACCCCAGTTGGAACAACTAGAAGGGGCAGCGGTCAACGCGGCCAGGCCTTCTTCGTTGGTCGGATAACTTCCACAGTCTGTGAAATACATGTCGAGCGACTTACCCACTTCTGCAATTTGAATCTTGGCCTGTTTGATTTTGGCGCTTTTCAACTTGCCCGTCACCTGAGTGGCGAGGATGGTGATCAGGCCGCCCAAAATGGCGAGCACGATCATAATTTCGATCAACGTCATACCTTTTTCATTTCGAATCATATGCGCTCCTTGAACATTCCTTTTAAACTATCCGCCTAGACTCGACAATTCAAACATCGGAATCATAATCGCAAAGACGATCACGCCAATAACGCAACCCATCACAACGATCATCAAGGGCTCGAGCAAGGCGGTCAGACCTTCGACCGCGGTCTTCACTTGAAAATCGTAAGAATCGCTGACCTGCACCAACATGTTTTCCAGTTCGCCTGTTTTTTCGCCAATGTTGATCATGTGAATGACGATCGGAGGAAATTGATTAGACTTTTTTAATGGGCCGGCGATCGATTCTCCCTCAGAAATGTTGTCGCGAGCGATATCGACGGCGCGGGCGAGGACCTCATTGTCCACCACATTTCGCACAATCCCCATGGCGGAGAGCATAGGAACGCCACCCGTCAAAAGGGTGGAGAGTGTGCGAGCGAAGCGACTGACGGCGATCACCCGGGCCAGTCGTCCCACCACGGGGACTTTTAGTAAAATGGCATCGTACTGAGCTCGACCCGTGGGCGTATTCTTCCAATTGAGAAAGACGAGGAAACTTAAGAAACCAAAGCCAAGAAGGATGTACCAGTAGTTCACCAAGATGCCACTGATGTCGATCACGATAAGTGTGTACCAAGGCAGCTTCAATTCGGGTGCGGAATCGAAGATTTCGACCATTTGAGGAATGACGTAAATAAAGAGCACGCCCAGCAAGATCATCGTGAAAAGAAGCATCACCACGGGATAAAGCATGGCGGATTTGACCTTGGAATTGAGCGCCGTCTGGGCCTCTTTAAATTCCGCCAGACGGATCAGGATAATGTCTAGAGTGCCGGACATCTCGCCAGCCTCACACATGGAAAGATAAATCTTGTCGAAAATTTTTGGATATTTAGCGAGAGCCTTATTGAAGGCGCCGCCTTCATTCACTGCATTTTTCACATCCGCCACGACTTCTGACAAATACGGATTTTCGATTTGCTCCGATACGGCGCTCAAGGCATCAACAAGCGGGATATTGGCTTTGATCAAAGTCGCCAATTGCCGAGTCATCATAGAGAGGTCGGAGACACTGACCCCCCGTTGGGACCCACTTCGCTTCTGCACGCCGGCTTTCTTAATGCTTTTGCCTTTGTCCTTAATGTCAGTGACAAAGACGCCGTCTTTACGAAGTTTGAGCTTAGCGGATCGGATATTCTCCGAATCCACGGTCCCTTTGACGTTGCTTCCGTTTTTATTGAGTCCTCGGTACTCGAAAATCGGCATACCCGATTTTACAGATCCATTTGCGTGCTGGTCAAAACTTCTTCAATGGTGGTGATGCCGCTCAGGACCTTTTCGATGCCATGATCACGGAAAGTGATCATTCCTTGCTTAATGGCCTCTTTTTTGATGGTGGCGCCATCGGCACGCTTCATAATCAGGGAGCGAATGTCGTCATTAATGAGCATTAATTCTTGAATCAAGGTCCGACCTAGATAGCCTTTTTGATTGCATTGGTTGCAGCCGACCGCCCTGAAAACGGTGGCATTGGCTGCGCGCTCTCGGGTGATCTCTAAGGATCTCAGCTCCACGTCCGTAGGCACATGGGGCTCTTTGCAATGGGGGCAAAGCACTCGAACCAGGCGTTGCGCCATAACACCCATTAAAGAGGTGGCGATTAAGAAGGGTTCACAACCCATATCAATCAATCGAGGAAAGGCTCCCGCCGAATCATTGGTGTGAATGGTTGAGAGCACCAAGTGACCGGTCAATGACGCATTGATCGCAATTTCGGCGGTTTCCAAGTCGCGAATCTCACCGATCATCACGACGTCAGGGTCTTGACGAAGAATGGAGCGCAAACCGCTGGCAAAGGTGAGACCAATTTTGCTGTTAACCTGGATTTGTCCGATCCCGTGAATCCGTTGTTCCACCGGATCTTCCACCGTAATGATGTTAATGTCCGTCTTATTAATTTTGCTTAAGCAGGCGTAAAGAGTCGTCGATTTACCACTTCCGGTAGGACCCGTGACGAGCACGATTCCGTAGGTTTTTTCCAGCAGTCCATCAATCTTACGCAGAGAGTCCGTTGAAAACCCCAACTGCTGGAGCTCCAATACCACATTGGATCTATCCTGCAAACGAAGCACGAGGCGCTCGCCATGGGCTGTCGGAACGGAGCTCAAACGAACGTCGATGTCCTTACCGGCGAGCTTTAAGGGAATTCGACCGTCTTGCGGCAGGCGCTTCTCCGCGATGTTAAGATTTCCCATCACCTTAATACGAGAGGTGATGGCATTTTGCAGTTTCTTCGGTGGTTTAAAGATGTCGAACAAAATACCGTCAATACGAAAGCGCACCACCATATCGCGCTCATAGGGTTCCACATGAATATCAGAGGCTTTTTCTTTCACCGCGCGAAAGAGCAGGGTATTGACTAGTTTAATAACGGGCGCATCGTCATCGCCGGATTCGAGCAGATCGATGACCGGATCATCGAGGTCGACTTCCTCACCGCCAATGTCATCCAGGCCCTCAAGCGCGGCCGTGCTTTTTTCATAGACACGGTTGATGGCATCTTGAATGCGACTCGAAGTCGTGGCGATCGGGTGAATGCGTTTGCCGAATTTGACTCGCATATCTTCAAGCGCTTTGTGATTCAGCGGATTTGTCGTCAGTACCAACACCCGGTCCGCTTCTTCTTTAAAGGGTAGAACCTCTTGTGTCTTGGCGTAGTTGATCGAAATACCACGAACCATGTCCACCGCAATGTCATTGACCGGGACATCTTTTAGAAAATCCATCCCTAAGAGTTTGCAGAGTTCGGCCAAGGCTTCTTCGGGGGTGTTCACATTGGCTTTGGACAAAGCTTCATTGAGTGGCTGGCCCTTGGGCCCCACGGATCTAAGTAACGTGGTCAGCTGATCGTCAGTGACGCTTGTACCTTTTTTGATAAGTGCTTCAAATGCCGCGGCCATTTATATGGATAGAGTACCGGATCCGACTTAGGGACACAACTGCACACTCGCCCCGTCTTTGGGCTGGTTCCTTGGATGGAAGGTCTAATCGCCTTCGTGGCTAGGAATTATTTGGGAGCAGACCTCCGAGTTTCCGTCGCGCAGTGTGATCTTAATTTTGCCTTCTTGGAAACCGCCAAAGAAGCTACCTGTCTCAAATTCATAAAAATGAGCTAGAGATTCTTTATAAGGGAAAGGTCGAGTTTTGGAAAATGTCTCAGATCGAATTTTTTTACCTGATTTATTCCGAAACTCCACTTCTAGGGTGGGCTTTACGACCTTTGCCGACTCCGCCAACAATAATCCTTTAAAATCCGAGTTGGGATCGTAAGAGCGCAACTCAAAGCTTGTGAAACCTTTAAATAGCTTGCCATCGTCGTCTTCGTCTTCCCAGGTGACGAAGCCCAACAGCAACTCTTTACAGCTCTTCGCTTCAGCCACGGGCAATGCACATAGAACGAGTGTTAAAAAAATGAATCGGAAGAAATTGATCATTTGGCGCCTCCGAAAGTTCCACACACTTTAGGGTCGTATTGGTAGTTTGCGCAAGTTCTACGTGTGGTGGAGTTGGGTTTAAAACATATGTGGAGATGATTGTTGTGGCCGTCCCAGTACTGACCGCCGGCAGCGGAATCATTGAAGAGGATGGGGGAGGCTCCCTTTGATTTGGCCAAAGCGATCAGGCGTTTTGTAGCTTTACCATCATAAGAACGAGAGTTAATGAACATGGCCGAGTCTTCGTGTGCCCCTTTGCGCAAAGGCCGAATGTCTATGCAGTGGCCATCATTGTGCGAACGGTGAGGCCATCGCCCCTTGACGTACTGTCGAATCGTTTTGTGAGAGACATCGCCCCACTGAATTCGACAGCCAGATCTTGTGCTAGGGCACTCCTTCTTCCAGTCCTGTATCAACGACATAAACGCACAGGCGGCTTCTGGGCTGGCGTAACTGTCATTCACGTCATCAGCGGGTCCGCCAGGAGAATAATGGTAAGTGCCACATGGCCCAATGTTGCCATTCTCGCCCCGCGTGGGTATTTGGACCAAGCCCTTACTCTTTTTCCAACTCTTGATATCGTTTACTCGTTTCACGCGGGCCACAACGGCTTTTAAATCTTCAATGTTTTTATTAGGTCGACAGTTCACACATTCGGTCACGGTGCCAGCTTCCGTGTCTTCATCCCGGTCGGGCGGTTGTTCTGGTGGGGGAGGACGGCTTGGCCTTCGCGGAAGCGGCGGCTCGCGCTGTGCGGGTGGTGGTAAATAAGGCTTTGGATCGGTCGAAACTTTAGGATCTGCCTTGGGTTCTGGCTCGGGCTCCTGCTTCACGGGCTTGGCCCTGAACTTTGGCATCCAATAAAGTTGGGCTTCAGCCGTTGGAATGAGGTCGTCGCTCAGTAACCCAATGGTTAAACCAGCCAAAACCGTGATCAGTCGCAAACAGTGATTCAGGAGTTGGCGTCCCTTCTTCATTTAGAGCTCTCCGATTGAGTAGGGTCTGACGTTTGATTGTGGCGAAGTTCTTTTGGAATTCCCGGATTGTCCATCGCCATCCGAAGAACTTGACGAGCCCACTGCACAAGACTTTGTGACCTGAGTGTTGAATGGACGTTGCATCTCTCACATCCGGGGAACGTGGAATCCGCTTCGAGTAGGTTGTCGACAAGCTCAGGACTTAACGGTCGGGCGGGATAGGGAATTTTGCTAATGTCGGTGATCCCGGCGGTGGCGTTGGCGGCGTTAGCTGGTGTAGGGGGTCCAGCCGGTGTGCCTGCGGCCGCCCTCGATGTATTTTCAGAGGCCGGCGATCCGCCGGTGGCATTGTTTGCGTCATTGCTTGTGCCAGTCGTCGATTTGTCCGCAGTTGTAGAACTTGGGCTGCGTCCAGGAGTTGTTGGGGCTCGCTTTCCGCTCGGTGAGACTCTTGCTTTTCGGGAAGACTTCACAGACGCCGGGCCACGCATGGGCTGCTCTTGGAAATTTTCGGCGTCCGCAGGTGAAGCGGTGAGGCCTTGCGCCCACGCACTTGTCCCTGTGCCTGACATTCCAATCCATAACATGAACAGACCTCGCAGGGTCCAGGTTGAGCAAGTCATACGCCAAACACTCTTCGTCAAAATCTGAGTCATTATTTACACTTAAACTCAGCTTAGCATACCCACGATTGTTTAGGTTCCCGCCAAGTGTACGGATTGTAGTGATACAGGTTCGGCGTCTTGAAGAAATAGTCGAAGGTCGGGCCGCCGGCGAGCCTGCGGTTTCTCGTGAAGTCCGAAGTCGACGTTGAGTGGCCATCTTGATTTGGATTTTCGTGGCAGCGACCGGTTCCATGGTCTGGTGTGGGTCTATTCCGATCACATGGGTAGCATGCTGGAGACATGGGTTATAAGGTGGCTCCGAAGGATTTTCCCCTGGCGTCATTTCTCTTGAGGGCGGAACGAGCACCTGTCCTAATGCCGTCGAGTCAATCTACAATCCCAATAGCGGAGGTCCTCGAACCCAGAGCTCAGCTTCGGTGCGTGAGATCCCGCCGCCCTCGAGTTGGTTGATTAGAATGTAATCTTGCAGGGCGAGCTTTGCCCCATAGCCCATCACAATGCGTGTGAAAGGGCGATGGTCCCAGAATTTGCCGGCTTTGATTCTGCCTCGAGTCCACCGATTCACCCCGGTGACCGTCATTACAATGGCCGCCGAAATGGCTCTGATAAACGGTTTATAGCCGCCTCGATGTCCCAATTGAATTTGCAAGTGAAGATGGTTGCCAACATTGGCCATCGAGACGATCTGCACGGCATTTTTATGGGCGAATTTCTGACATATTTTTTGGATCGCGTACCTGTTTTTCTTAAGCTTGAATGACCATGGACCGCGAGCCTTAGAAGATCGAAGCACAAGATGCATGGAATTCGTAATCGAAAGTGGCCGACCATCCCGCCGCCCTTTGCGGGTTTTGAGGCAGAACGTTGGGTGGGCCTCAATCAAGCGAAGCAGGCCAACCATGGATTTGAGTATTGATACCGAGGAAATCTGCGGTTGGCTGCCGGCACGGGCCGAATCCCGCGCCGGGCGGCTGGTGCGATCGACTAAAAAGTTTCGATCGCGGGCTCTTCGAGATCAGAAGGGCCGGAGCTTCCGCCGCCCAATCGGCGGCGGGGTAGAGAGTCGATCGCTTTGCCGTGTGGATCGCGACCATTCATGTTCTGCTGAATAAATTCAATGCGCTCGTTGATCTTTTCATCCACCAGGGCCGAGTTTTGGGCTGGATTGCGCACAATCTTCGGAGTGATAAAGACAACCAGATTCGTTTTACCCACTTGTGATTTTCGCGACTTAAACAACCAACCTAGAATGGGAATATCTCCTAATACCGGAATCTTGACCACTTCTTCCGTGTCGGTGTCTTTCATCAAGCCCCCGAGCACCGCGGTGTCACCACTGTTGACCACGATTTGGGTTTCAATTTTACGAGTCGAGGTAGCAATCGCATTTTTTTGCAATTCGGACGCTTGAATTTGGGTGTTCTCCAAATCGTTAATTTCCTGATTGATCTTCATCTGCACAGTTTCAGTATCGGGTGAAATATAAGGCGTAATTTCCAGTTTTGTCGTCACATTCTGGCGCTCAACGTTGGGCGTGCTGACGCCGGCCGCGCTCGTCGTCGATGTGATGGCAACGGGCACCTTCGATCCGACCTCGATGATGGATTTTTCGTTGTCCAGAGCCATGATTTGCGGAGTCGACAAGATGTTGGCATTGGTCGTCGCTTTAATCAGCTTGATCAATCCAGTCAGACTGGCCACCTTCACCTTACCAATTCCGGTGATATCCATGTCGATCAGACCACCAGTACCAAATCCAAGAATCGCTCCACTGTCTTGAGCCGGAGAGATGATGGACTGAAGATTGTCGGATCCGCGAAAGCCGATACGGCCAATACCGTTAGAGTCCTTATCGAACTTATAGTAGTCGATGCCCCAGGTGTGGCCATTCTTGGCGGTCATTTCCATAATGATGGTCTTAATATAAACCTGATCACGAGGGATATCGATCTTGGCGAGCAATCCTTTAATAATGTCGTAGTCCTGCTTGCTGGCCACGATGATCAAAGAGTTCGTCGTCTTATCCGCCGAGATCTTCACGTCTCCGCCGAAAATGGCCGTGGCCGCCGGTCCGACCTGCACCTGGCCGGTGGGACCACCGATGGTGGGAGCCTTGGAATTGGCGGCTGCATCTTGAGCCTTCTTAGACTCGGACGCGATCCCGTTCAAAATATTCGCCATGGGCTCAGCTTCCGCGTGGCGCAGAGCATAGACAAAAAATCCGCCTTGCTCATCAGGTCGCATAGGATAATCCAAACGACTGACCAGTCGGCGTATTTTCTCAATACCGGCTTTGTTTCCCACCACGATGATCGAGTTCGTGCGCTCATCGGGTACCACTAAGTTATAAACTTCTGCGCCCGAACCGCCACCACTATCTTGCGCACCGGCGGGCCGAAAGCGGGGGACTCCGCCACCGAATTGAGATTTCTTCTCACCCTTGTTGATAATTTGGTCCACGAGGTCGGCAATGTCTTTCGACCGAGCAAAGCGAACCCGGATCACTTCCAACTGTTCTTCGAAGCCTTGCACGTCCAATTGCTCCAAGATTTTCATAATGCGATCCATGTTCGCACCGTAGTCCGACACGATGATCGAGTTGGTCGGGGTATAGGGCACCAATTCCCCGTTGGTCGACGCCAAAATTCTCAGCTGTTTGTTCACTTCATCGGCGCTGATGTACTTGAGTTTGATAATTCGCGTGATCATTTGGTCCGCGGTCGGGTAGTAAGCGCCCGAAAAGGTCTCAAGATTGTCGCGTTGGGCGGCGCGCGCCTGTTTGATCTTGTAAAAGCCATCGCCGGGGACAACGGCCAAACCGTTGATCGCCAAAGCGGAGAGGAAGGCCTTGTAAGCTTCGGCCACGGTGATTCGTGAGGGCGCAATGATCGTAATTTTGCCGCGAACTTGTGGGTCCACGATGAAATTTCGACCCGTGAGCTCCGAAATCGCTTTGATCACATCGGCAATGTCGGCATTCGGATAATCAAAGGACTCGATCATGTCGGGAAAATTCTCGTTGGTGAACTCTTCAATCCCCGCGTAGGAGATCGACTTACCCGTTTTCTTCGAGGTGAAGCCTTTGTCCGGCGGCTTTTGGCCAGGAGTTTGTGTTTGCGCTGATGCCAGTCCCGAAATCAACGCGAGTCCGGCCAATATCCAACCACAGGTCATGGTACCCCTCCTTGGGTTCTCACTCCGTAATATCGAATCTAAAAGTTTCGTCCCGCCCGCCGCGATTGACGGTCATTTGCAATCGACCCTCTTGTTTAAGGGCATTGAAGAGTTCCATCGCCTTTGTCGGGCTGTTAACGTCTTCATTGTTGACCTTCTTGATCACGTCTTGCGGTTGAAATCCTAGTTTTTCAAAGATACTGCCGGGCTGGATCGCCACAAAACGAAATCCATCCACTCGGCCGCCACTGCCGGGCGCGATATTGGGGACCACGCGCGCCTGTTGCAAAATATTGCCTAAGTCGGAAATGTATTTGTTCACGTCGGAGCGTTTCATGGCGATGTCAAAGTCACCGCGCTTCAGCACTTCGCCCCCGGTGTTAGCGGCCGTCTCTTTCACGCCGAAGGTGACGGCCGTGTCTTTTGGAATCTCGATATACTCGCGGCGGTTGTTGTTGAGGTTTCGAAAGATCGCTCTTCGTCTTTCGACCCGTTCCAGGCGAGCCATGCCTTCAATGTCATCGCCCACGGTGTAGGCATTGGTTTCATTCTTACTCTTGACGTTGATGGTGGCCACAGAGCGTTCATTGCGACTGTGCACCATCGTGCCTTCCAATTTCAAAGGCAGTTGCGAAAGAACGGGAGCCGAATTGTCTTCCACATCTCCGCCACCTTCGGAACTCAGTGGATCCGGAATTTTTCCATCCTTGTTAAAGATGTTTCGTTCTTCGATGGCTTTGTACTGGGTGTAGTCGATAATGTTTTGTCTTACGCCTCGGGCCGGTCTCGCGGGTGGAGGCTGATTGGGCAAAAGATACGGGCGCACAAAAAGTGTGGAAAGATCAGCCATCCAATATCCAGCCAACAATGCCAGCACGTAAAGATACTGACCTTCGAACGGTGGACGATCGGACGGACTGCGATTCATTTTCGAGAAAAGTCCTGTGCCGCGACTCAAGAAGCCCATGGCTAAAGAATAGCAAATCACTAGCACAAGTCGTCAATTACAAGGGGATGAAAGGTTTTCATAGACATAGGTCGGGTCTTGGCCTCAGTGAGAACCGTGGTGGATTTGGAATAAACCCCGTCCAGGCACGACCCTTGCTTTTGGTGTCAAAGTGGGAAGGGGGAGAGTTCAAACTCTTCACCAGAAAATTAAATAAGATTAACTGCAATAGAGCTCGGGGGGGTTTCATGCGGGACGCTTTGGTTTTCAATGGTGCCAGTAATCTAGATTTTCAAGAAGTACGTAGTAATGTGATTCGGATTCCGGAGGTCCTGCTCCGGGTGCGAGAGGCCCAGATCATCTGGGACAAGATGTCGGGTTTGCCCATGGACCTGGCCACGTTTATTGCGTCTGAAGATAGTGTTTTTCTAGGCCATATTCGGCTTCGAAGCTTCGCCAACGCGGTGGTGCAGGTGGGGCTGTTGGACCGTTATCTCAAAAACTACCGGCTTCCCGAATTTATTGTGGGTGCCATCAACGGTGATTCGCCGCTAAAAGTGGCAGCTGGTCAGATGACCTTTGCGCAAATGATTGAGCAAAGCCCATGTGTGTCCAACCAAGCGACTCGCTCGCTCAAACCCATTCCTGGTTCGGGCTTGGAAATGCCGGTTCTAGCGGGGATCCAGTTGGTCGAGTACGGGATCGTGCGACGAAGTGAGCAGGGATATGTGCCGGTGGACGTCAAAAACAAAGATATCGAAAAGATGGTGGTGGAGATTGTGGAAGGCCATGATCTTGAGCGACTGGTCGTCATTGGTCCAGGACACAGCATCTTTGGTCGAAAAATGCGCGATCTCACAGCAAGGGATGTCCAAGTGCTCGAAAGCATCGAACTCGACCCCATGCTGACTTGGTTTTGGTCGCTCCTGAATGAGGACCGATTGGCCGTCGCGAACTAAGACCAGCTTAAGAAATAAGTTTGAGAAGGCGCGCCTTATCGCGAATGAAAATATGGCGGCCGATCCTGCTAATTAGCTGATCGGCCTCCAGCTCAGTCAACACGCGAGAGGTGCTCTCGCGAACGGTTCCAGCCAACTGAGAGAGTGTCGCCCGGTCGATGTTGACGCCGATACGGCTCCCGTTCAACGTCTTCTGTCCGAATTTATCATCCAAATAGAGCAGAGCCGAAACAACCCGGCTTTTCAATTGGTGATCCGAGAGATGGGAGAGGCGCATCTCAGCCTGTTCGACAAGCTTACCGAGCAACTCCATCAGTCCCATCATAATCATGGGTTCTTGAAGGCCGATCTCGTAGAACTCCTTGTAAGGTAAAAAGCAGGCTTCGGCGCTTCCGCCAAAAGCGCTGGCTTGCACCGTTTTAGCTAATGCGGATTTCAATTTGTTGAAGCCAATGGGTTCACCCGCTCCGCAGATGCGAACCGGTTTAGGTTGCCCCCCATGGAGGTATGTTATTTTGGCAAAGCCTTTCCTAAGGCAGTAGAAGCCGACCTCATTGTTTTGCGAAAAGTTTAGATTTTCCCCGCGGGCAAAAAAATGCTCCGATTTTATAGAAGCCAAAAGATCATTTTGTCTTGAGTTGATAGACGCAAATCCCGAGCAAGTTCTGGCTTTACAATTGAAACAGTGATGTTCGGATTTGCCCATGGGCACAGAGGAAAGCGTCTTTTTTTGAATAAGTCCAGTGGCGAATCAGCGGATGAATCGATTTACATATGAACTGTGACAATCGTCAAATTCGGAGGAACTTATCCGACCAGCGAATGGACGCCGTCCAAGTTGTCGCCATTCTGTTTTGAGATGGCTCTATCAGAGGGCAAAATGTCTCGAGTTAACTGGCACTTAAGCTGTCTCAGGCTTGAACACAGGAGTGGCCTGGGCCCTGACCTTGCAATTCAAGTCAATATGGGTGGGGTTAAGACAGAAATAAATAGAAGTGTTTTAGTTATTCCGTTGTGCCTATTTCTTTTCGGAACTGTAGCTTGCAGTAATAAAAAGAAAACGAATGTGATTTCGGCGGCGTCGACAGGCCCGGAACATTTATCGGTTTCTCCCAAGAGTTGCGATCACCGTTTGGATGCGGATCCCGCCAAGCGCCAATGCCGAAGTTGGACGGGTGCCATTTACGACACCGCCGATTTGCCGGTTTCTTGCTCTGCGTTTTATAGTGGTACCTACTTCGACGGGGAGTGCTCCACCGCTGGCGATTACATTGGGACCTGCATTCTCAACGAGGGTCAGTCTTATCAGGTGGACCTTTACTATTACGCGTCTGAGTATTCGATCTCGAACGCTATGGACAACTGCGCGGCCCGTGCGGGAAATTCAACAACTGCGACGTGGCGGTTGTACTAACCTTTCGACCACTCGATATCTCGGGTGCCTGCCGATGCATTGAACTTTCGAGCGAGAACAAAAAGCCAATCACTCAATCGGTTAACGAAGACAAGACTTTCGGTTCGGGCTTGAACTTCTGGATCCAGATGCACCAAATGGCGCTCGGCCCTTCGGCAGATCGTGCGGGCCATATGGGCCTGTGCGGCCAAAACCGTGCCGCCAGGCAGAATGAAATTTCTCAGCGGCGGGAGTTCGGCTTCCCATTGGTCCAAGTCTTTTTCCAACTCGCCTAAAAGAGTCTCGCTCCAGCGCGGCAATTTTTCGCTTAAGGACTGGCTTTCACATGCCAAATGACTACCCAAGTTGAAAAGATTGTCCTGAATGCGTTGAATGCGGGCACAGGTCTCATCATTGAACTTTGAGCCTGAAAAAGTCGTGGTTTGTGCACGAATCAAGCCCAAAACGCTATTGAGCTCGTCCAGAGTGCCATAGGCGTTGAGGCGAGGATGGTTTTTGGCCACGCGGGAGCCTCCCACGAGCGAAGTTTCTCCCTTGTCGCCACCCTTCGTGTAGATCTTGGCTTTCATGATTTTCTCCATGGCTTGTCAATCGGAGCCGAATATCTCATGATATTCGGGAAGCAGGAAGAGGATGAAGGCATTTTTCATAACGATTCCCCATTCTGGGGAAAGAATCCCTGAAGAAGCGCCCTGGTTGAAGGGGCGCGACGAAGTTTTCTTGATGGACGATGTGGATCGTTACGTGGATCGGCTGTATTCCCCGGTCCTTCAAAAGCTGGCATTGCCTTTTGTCAAGACGGATTGGCACCGATACGCCCTGGATCTGAATCGCCTGCCTGATGATGTAGACCAAGATTCGGTCATTGGCAGTCCCAACCCGCCGGGGAAATTCCCCACCGGGCTTCATTGGGTGCGCTCGATGAAAGGACAAAACATTTTGCCGCAGCCGATCTCACGAGAGCTGCATGAGCGTTTGGTGGAAAAGTATTTTGAACCCTTTCACGCGGCCGTGCGCGCCCAGTATGACTTCTTTTTTGCGAATGGCGCTCGACCTGTGTTTCAGCTGGATGCTCACTCAATGCCTTCACTTGGAACCAAAAATCACCGCGACCCTGGCGAGCGCCGGGCCGATATCGTCGTGTCGGATTGTAAAGGCTTAAGTTGTTCGACAAGTTACAAGGACTTGGTGATCGAGTCTTATCGGTCCACAGGTTTGAAGGTGGCCTACAACTGGCCCTATTTTGGTGGCCGAGTGACCGAAACCTACGGCCATCCAGAAAAAGGTCAGGAGGCTATTCAGGTGGAGATCAATCGGGACCTTTACATGGATGAGAAAACTAAGCAGTGGAAACCAAAGGAAGGCCAGTCCTTGTCGGAGAAGTTGACCCAAGCCGTTGAGGCCATTTTCAAAGCTCTGCCGGATGTTTC
>JBFWON010000055.1:0-27159 GCA_050250515.1 Bdellovibrionales bacterium
GGCGCCGACCACAGACCAGGCCCTCCACGCGGTACAAAAACTAGAGGCTCTCCCCGCAGACGAATACGAAGACGATTTGTTTGAAATGAAGCCGCTTCGCCAAGTCGACGCCCTTAGCACCGAAACACCCGAGTCATTGAAACCACTGAAGTCAGGACCCGAATTGGAACGCCATCTGTCGTTGATCGACGCCTATATCGTGCGCAACGATATGGATCGGGCCATTGGCACCTTGAAACAGGCGGAATTACTGTTCCCGGGCCACACGGAAATCACCAAAAGATTCAAGATCATCAATCAACGGGGGGCTGCCTACGAGTCCTCGAGCGCTCCCACGGGCAAAGAACCACCGCCGAGTCGTGAAGGCGAGGCACGGGAGCGTAAAATTAAGTTCCTGGAAGGACTTTTGCGCCAAATTCAGGAGAAATCTCAGTTTACTTAACGGTAATTCTCCATTAATCATGGGACTCCCCAAAAGATAAGGATTTGGCTATGTACGATCTCAGTGATTTTAAAAAAGGTCTGAAAGTTTTGATCGAGGGAGAACCCTATTCCGTGGTCGATTTTCAGCATGTCAAACCTGGTAAAGGAAATCAGTTTACTCGAACCAAGCTTAAGCATCTTATTAACGGCTCGAATTTAGAGCGCACATTCAAATCGGGTGAAAAGTTTGGCGTCCCCGATGTGGCGTTCAAGGACATGGATTACCTCTACAAAGACGAGTCGGGCTTTAATTTTATGGACCAAAGTAGTTACGAGCAAATCTCGTTAGATCCTGATCTGCTGGGCGATGCCGCCAATTTTCTGACGGAAAATCTGCAGGTGAAGGTGGTTTTCTTCAATGATCGAGCCGTCGGTGTCGAACTACCAAAGTCCGTGGTTTTGAAAGTGATGAAGACCGATCCTGGATTTAAGGGCAACACCGTGACCAACACCTACAAACCAGCCACACTTGAGAGTGGATACGTGGTGCAGGTGCCTTTGCACATCAACGAAGGTGACACCTTAAAAATCAACACGGTGGACGGGGCCTACGTCGAGCGTGTGAACCTTAAGTAGGGCCGGATTTAGCGCGCTAGGTCAGGCCTCGCGGTGGACGAAAAACCCTAGGACAATTATGAAGATAGCTTGTTTATCCGAGCTATCGACAAAGGGCATCACCGTGGAAAATATCAACGAGCTCGAGCTCAGAAAATGGCTTCTTAAAAAACCGTCGTCGGCTGAACTGGTTCGCCGCGTGGTGAGAGCTATATTATCCGCCGGCACATCTTGGGATGAAAAGCGCGTCTTGTGGTTGTTTCTGTTCCAAACCGGTCGCGACAGCACTTTGGCCAACTCCATCATTCAAGTTCTCGCCCACAAAGGCCGTATCCCGTACGATGCCCTTATCGAAATGTGCAATCGCAATCGAGTTCGGCCCACGAAGATCGTGATTGAATCCGTACTCAAGGGCGTTCGCAAGCAAGAGGGTGTGGAGGAGCTGATCAGCGCCACGGGCTGGGACAAGTGGGATCAGCGCTTCAGTGTTATGCGCCGAGAACTTCTGGGGCGCCGGGTGTCCAGCGCCGTCCAAATGAAAGAAACCATGCTGGAGAAATTCCAGTTTCTGCACAACCAACGCCTGACCGAACAAGCGGGGCGAGTCCTAAGGCGCATGCTGGATCTCTTTCCCGAAGATAACTCACTTAAAAAAATGAAAGCGGATTTTGACGAGCAGTGGGCTCGTGATGTGCTGTCCAATCATATCGCCACCTTGTCCAATGAGAAAATTGAGCGCGCGGTACAAGAAAAATCCTCTTCTGACGAAGAAATGCTCGCCAGCTTCTTAGCCGCCGGTGAAAAAATCGCCATGGAGCATCGGGAGTTTGCGGCTGATTTGGCAGTGGGCTTTCTCTTCATGCAAGATTATATGCGCAGCCTCGAGATCCTGCCATGGGCCAGCCCGACCGTGGCCAACGAGTGGCTCCGCACCGAGCTTCTTGTTCTCGCGCGCCGCTTTGTCGAAGCTCTCGATTTGCTCAACCAGATGGAAGTTCGCTACGCCAATGATCCGGAGACCGCGTTTGCGGTCTCTTATATGCGAGCCATGTGCTTTCGCGAGCTTGGACAAAAAGATGCCGCTCTTGAAATTATGCGATCAATCGCACGTGTTCGGCCCAATTATCGTTCGGCCCAAGCCCTGATCCAGGACTGGACGGGAGGCATGGGTTGGGAGTAGTGCGCCACTGGGCCCTAAGGGTCACCTTAGTCTCCGCTGTTTTTGGGCTGCTCGGCTTTATGTACGAGTACTGGCTGCCGAAGTTCGAATCCCTGTTGTTGCTCGAGGTGGAACGACTCACTAAAAAACATTCCCCCGTCCGTGTTTGGGCTCACCAACTTCACTTTCACTTGGTTCCTCTCGGAATCGAAATGCGCGACGTGCGCTTGCTCGCGCAAGAACCTTTCGATCGTTATCTGGCACCGGCTCAATTGAAGTCGGTTCGTGCGAACTTGGCCATTCTTCCTCTGCTGAGAGGCGAATTTCGTCTTTCCAGCCTAAAACTTGAAAGGAGTGAGATTAACCTGTTCCTACGTGAAGAGCTGTTCAAGGGTAGCTCCCAGCCCACTCGAGTGGACTTTGATTTGATTTACCGATTGCCGATCGATGAGCTCATCCTCGAGGACCTGATTCTGCAAGCTCGAATCGAGCCGCAAAATGCCGTGATTCGAATCAATCCACTCAATTTGATCTTGGAAAATCGATTCCGCTCTCTGTACGTGGATCTCTCAGCGCCTCAAATTTTGGCGAAGCCCAGTGGCCCACAGCGCCCAGTGGAACTGCAACTGGAGCTGAGAGGACTTGTGGAGTCGAAAGAAGCTCAAATTTCGGCGTTGAAAATTCGGGCCGAACGAGGGTTTCTCGTTGCGAGCGGTCGGTTTAACGGCGATTTCGGGGCGGGTCAGATCGACAGTGGCTCCCTCAACACGCGGTTGAAAATGTCCTTCGCCGATCTCAACTTATGGGATTCGCTCTTGAGAGAATCTCCCACCTTGCCCGTGTTGGAGGGTGAGGGAGAGGCCGACATCGGGGTGGAAGTGGCCAACAATCGATTGTCCGCAGCCACGGCCTCCATTAAGACCTCGGGCTTACACATTGGAAAGTTTATCGTAGGCGACCTCGCCACATCGTTTTCCACCAACTTTAAAGAAATTAAGTCCGAGCTTCTGACCGTCCAAAACTCCAGCGGCAAAGCCGAGCTGCGAAGCATTCATATTCCGCTAGAGCCCGCGCCGGGTCTGAGTGCGCAAGTTAAAGCGGACAATCTGGATTTGCGAACCTTCCTCGACAATCTCAATGTCCATGGCGTTCCAGTCGAACTCCCTGTATCGGGAGACCTGAACTGTGTGGGTGAATGGAACAAAAAGCGAGAGCTCAACTGTCGGGGTACAATCTCCTCCCCTCGATTGCGCGTCTATTCGGGCAAGAAAAATTCCACCATCGTCGCCGGACGAAACCTGCGAGTTCAGGGTGGGGTAAAGGTAACTACCAAACAAGTGGAGTATGAAGCCACCCTCGAAGTCGGCAAATCCTCCAAGGCCAATTCAAAAGGCGTTATTCACTACGATAAAGGCTTTCAAATCGAGTATGAAACTCCGGGCCTGGCTTTCACTGATGTAGACAATCTGGCCAATTTGAAATTTGAAGGCACGGCCGCCCTTAAAGGAAATACAATTGGCACATCAAAATGGGCGACGATCGACATGGATGTCAACGCCAAGGATTTTTGGCTAGAGGACTACCCGCTTGGTGAGCTCACCGGCAAACTCAGGTACAAGGCCGGCCATCTCAGTTTTCCCGGGATTCAAGGTCAGTATCAAGTCACCCGCTTTAGTGGCGATATGGACATCAACTTGATCGACGATCGCCTCAAGGTGAAGGCGCTGATCCCCTTCGTCGAACTCAAAGACATTCAGTCGATGTTCCAACGGAAAGTGAGCTTGCCCATTGAGGCGGCCGGCACTGGCACCGGCTATTTAGAGGCTGAAGGACCCTTTCGGTTTCGGGATATGTCTTACATGTTGAAGTCCACCTTTTATCGAGGGCAGGTGGCCGGCGAAAGCTTTGATCAGCTCAACTTCAATGTTCGCAGTCAAAATGGCTTGGTGCAAAGTGAACGCATTTACATGACCAAGGGCAAAGGCTCCATCGAAATGAAGGGCCAAATCACTCCGCAAGGAGAAATCGACTCTGTCGTAGTGGGCCGGTCTCTGCGCTTGGAACAATCTGAAAACGTCAATGCCCTTGGGTTTGATGTGCAGGGCTTGGCGGACACCACTGTCTTAATTCGCGGACAGCTGCCCCACCCCGGTGTTGAGTTGAACGGGCGTTTCTCGCGCATGGTCTTGGCCGACCAGCCGGCCGAAGATTCTGTTTTCAAACTTAGCTTTCGATCAGACCGACTGGAAGGTTCGGGCCAATTTCTAGGAACCAAAGTCATTGGCGATTTTATTATTCCGTACAATGACGAGGCCCCGTTCCTGTTCCGCGCCAAAACTCACAGTTGGGATTTTACCACCCTCTTCTCTTTGATCTCTAAATCGGCTCGCCAACTGGATTTTGAAACCTCGGTCAGTCTGTCGATGAACCTGCAAGCCCCGCGCGGGGGACTTTGGGCCTCGAGCGGACAAATCAAAGTCGACGAATTCAAAATTCGCAAGGGCTCCACCGTCATGGCCGCCGAAAAACCAATGGTTCTCGTGGCCAAGGATGGTGTGCTTAACTCAAAAAACTGCTCAGTGAGCTCGGGCGATAGCTACCTAAAGCTTGAGGTCAATGATCTTTCGCGCAATCGTTTCAATGCCAGCGTGAACGGCAAATTGGATCTGAGTCTAATGGGTCTCTTCACACCCTTTATTGCTGATCTTCGCGGCAACATGGCCCTGTCAGTTGACCTTCGTGGTCAGCTGCAGGAACCAAAATTGAGCGGGTCCGCTTACCTTGATAAAGGCTACGCAAAGTTTGTCGACTTCGTTCACCCATTTAGCAACGTGCGAGCGGATGTGCTGTTTAATGACAATCAAATCTTGCTCAACTCAGTGAGGGCCGAGCTGGGGGGTGGCAAACTCTCGGGCGAAGGGCGGATCACCTTAACTCCACAAGCCAAAACCGTCGACGTCCGTGGAAATTTTAGTGACGTTAGGATCAATGTCCCAGAGGGTTTCAAAACCCAGGGAAATGGCACGGTGGCCATTCGTGGCACCCAGTTTCCTTACCTCATGCGCATCGATTACGCTGTTAATGCGGGCGAAGTGACTTATGAAATCGGTGCGGACTCCGGTGGCGCAAGTTCGGTCAAAGCTTCGAGCTACCTTCCGCGCTTTTTGCACCAAGAGGCCTTTCATCCGTTTTCATTTGATCTAGACGTCGATGTTTCAAAGGGTGTGATTATCAACAACTCCATGGCACAGGCCCTGGTCACCGGTAAAGTGAAAGCCCTTGGAACACCTGATCGGTTGGCCCTGACGGGTACGTTGACACCCCAGCCGGGCGGCAAGGTTTTCTTTAAAGATGTTCCGTTTGATATCGCCAGCGCCTACTTCGAGTATGACGGAAGCCCACCCCCCAAGCCGAGAATCTACCTCACCGCCAATGCTCGGGTGTCCGAGAGCGTGCAAGATGAGCAGCAGAGGACTTCCGAACACCAATTCGACGTGAATTTGCTGGTTCAGGGCCGCGGCCCTAATCCACAAATTATTTTGACCTCACAGCCCCCCCTCAGTCAGCGCGAAATCGTTTCGCTCCTTGCCCTTGGAGTGACGAGTTCAGCCCTCGATGAGCGCCGGTCCTCCGACGCTCAGGTGGCCAACACCTCAACGGCCGTCACCACGGCCATCTTGCAAAAGGCCGGGGGCAAACGACTGAAGGACACCTTCGGAGTGGATTTCAAAGTCTCATCCTCGCAGCCCACTCCAGATAACACTTCCACACCAAAGGTCACCTTGAGCAAACAGTGGACACCTAAATTCGGCGCTTCAGCTTCAAGCACCCTGGCTGCCAATCCGACGAACAACGTCAAGCTCGAGTACAAAATGAACAAAAATGTCTCGGTGGTCGGCACCTGGGACGGTAAGGAAACCCTGCCCGAACAACAAGTGACGACCCCCAATGTCTTTGGCTTAGATCTTGAGTACAAGGTGCAGTTCAAATGAAGACGTGGATCACCTTGTCTTTTTCAATCTGGATCAGCACTTTGGCTTTAGCGGCCGAAGTCGCCCCGAACCACTTGCGCGACGTCTCACCAGATGATGTGCAGGCTCTAAAGAAACAGATTCCCGCTCTCTGGGATTCCCATCCGTCCCTATCCGCTTTCGATGAGGGGATTCGGGTTCTATTGAAAACTGGTCACTACGAAAATATCTTTGTTGAGCAGGACAAGGATCAATTGGTTCTGATCGCCAAACCTCTACGCTTAGTGGATTCGATCCAAATTCACGGAGCCGATCAAATTTCAGAGAGCGAACTTCGTAACCTGATGGAATTAAAGCCCGGCGAACGCTTTGATCGAAAGAAAGCAGTCACTAGCGGAGAAAAAATAAAACGCTACTATGGCGAAAGGGGATTCTTCAACGCCGTCGTCGAAATAGATTTTCAAATAGCTGAGTCGAAGAACATGGTGGTCGACTTTAAGATCACTGAAAATTCTCCCTGCAAAATCGCCGGAATCGACTTTCAGACCGCCAACACCGATCTCAAGGCCTCTCTCGAGAGCCAATTTCGTCGCCTGATTAATCGTGATATGACCGATGAACGGATGGATCGCTTTTTGCGCAATCTGAATAAATTTCTGATCGAAAACGGCTATCTGGCCGTGGATTTATCCCCTCCCGACGTTCGGTACAATAAGGACAAAACGAAGGCGTTGATTCAAATCGAAATGAAAGAGCCTTATCGCTGGGAAACCTACTACTCTGGATTTCAGGAGCCTCGCAACGAAGGAAAAATGCGATCGGTTGCCGACTTTGGCAATCTCGAACGTAAAAATGTGGAACCCGCAGGAGAAGGTGCCGAACGGCTTCGGCGCTACTACGTGAGCGAAGGCTATCCTAATGTCAAAGTCTCCACCGGAATCAAAAATCCAAAAGGAACCTATTTAAAAAGGGTCTACTACGACATTGACGAAGGCGAACGCGTAAAAATCAAGAAAGTCGATATTCAGGGGCGCGTCTCACGAGGCGCTGGATTCTATGAGAAGTTCATTCTCAATAATAGTTCCCCTAAGGTCGAAAAACGCATTTTTGTTCGGGCTGACCTGGAAAATGGATTTAAAAACCTGGTCACGGCCCTTCGCAATCAGGGCTTTTTAAGAGCGAAAATTTTAAGTTCAAGGGTCGAATACAATGAGGCACGAAACGAAGTCGTGGTCGAAGTCTTTATTGATGAAGGTCCCCAAACTCAAATTAGAGCCCTTGATTTCGAGGGCAATCGATTCTTCTCAAGCTATGAATTGGCCCAGGTCACTGGACTCCAGACCAACGAACCCCTTCGATTGAGCGAATTTGAGGCCTCCATTGAAAAGCTAAAATCCTTTTATCGAAACCAAGGATTTTTAGAAATGAAGCTGCTCAACGAGGGCGAAGAACTGATTTCATACAACGACTCAGGCTCTCAGGCGCGAATTACCTTCCGTTTATTCGAGGGGCCACGCATTCGGATTCACTCCATTGTCGTGGAAGGCAATACCTTCACCAAGTCTCGGGTGATCCTGAAAGAGGCTGACTTTCATATCGGCGAAGTTCTAACCCCTCAAAAACTAGATGATGCCACCGCCCGTCTCAATAAGCTGGGTCTCTTTTCCCGGGCGGATGTGCGAACCCTTGAAGAAGGCACGAACGTGGCCGAGCGAACTCTTGTCGTCAACGTGACCGAACGTGATCCGGGCGTTTTCCGTTTCGGTGCGGGCGTAAACAACGAACGAAATCTGACGGTGCGGGGATTTACCGGTTTATCCTATAACAACCTTTGGGGAACGGGCCGCGGAATTTCGGGTCGCGTGGAGGTCAAATCCAACGTCGCTCAAATTAACTATTTGGAAAATGAAGTCGCAGCCGGATACTTTGAGCCTTTCCTTTTGGAAACCCGAACTCGTGGTCGCGTGAATTTGTCTAGATCGGAACGGGTTTTCTACGACGATCGACCCACCGACGTGACCCTGATCACGGTCAGTAATAGAATTGACTTTGTTACTGAGCGAGACCTCACTCAGCACACCAAATTCACTTGGAAGCTTTGGAGCCTAGATTCCAGACGAGAATTCGAACGTAACTCCAAGTGCACTCCGCCCGATTGCGACAACATCGATCAGAACGGTGGCAAATTCCCCGCAGCGGTTCAGCAAGTCTCTCTTGTGGGTCCCTCCTTGGACATCGACTATCGTGACAATCCATTTCTGCCGACTCGAGGATCCTTTACCCACTTGGCCGTCGATTACTCCCATCCCGAAATCGGCAGTAGTGATAAAATCGAATTTGTCCGCAGTGAAGGCAACTACACTTATTATCAGCGTTTAGGATCCCCCAATTGGGTTTGGGCCAACTCACTTCGCGGTGGTTATTTGTCAAATTTGAATACCAAGTTCGCCAGTGGTGTGCCGACCAGCCATTCGTTCTTTTTGGGTGGGATCAACACCATTCGAGGATTTGATTTGGCCGATACGACAGAGCGGTTACCCGCCGATGGCAACGATGGCTTTAAAGCCGGCAGCCAAACTAAACTTTTGATTAAATCTGACAGCCATTACTATCTGTTCAAGTCCGAACTGCGCTTTCCCATTTACGGCGATCATGGGGGCGTCTTGTTTTATGATGGTGGTGAGGTCAAAGTCAGCGGCTATCGTTTCGCTAGACCGTACCGTGACTCCGTCGGCATCGGGTATCGCTACAACACGCCGGTCGGTCCGCTATCGGCCGATGTTGCTTTCAAAATCCATCCCCGCCCAGGGGAAAAGGACTTTCGATTTCATCTCTCCATTGGAACTTTTTGAAGAAAGGCCGCGTAGATCGGACCGCCAACGCCACGGTCAGGTAAAACAATGCGACCATGCTTAGTGGCTTCGCTTCCGTCAAACTCTTTCGTCACGACTTTGACTTGGCCCACGCGACTCTTAAGGATTTTGTCGATCACTCCATCGTTTTCAAAAGGAGAGATCGAGCAAGTGGAATAGACCACGCGCCCACCTGGACGCGTGGAATCCAAAGCCGAGCATAAAAGGGCGTGCTGCCGAACCGCCAGTCGTTGGCTGGCTTTCGACGTCCAGCGATCTTCTTCTGAAGACTCCAACAAATGAGCTTCCCCCGAACAAGGGGCGTCCACCAAAACTGCATCAAAAGAATCGGGATCTCGCTGGCCAAGACGAGAGGCGTCCAATGCCCGAACAGAAACCGCATTGGCTATCTCTTCTGGTAAACAATCAAACAATACCGAGCGCAATCTAGAAGCGCGAGCTTTTGATAAATCGTAGGCGTGGAATTCCGCCCGTCCCTGGCAGGCGTAAATCATGCTTAAGAGTTTGCCCCCAGGAGCTGAGCAAAAATCGCCGATCACTTCACCCGCCTGTGGAGCCAACCATGCGGCGGGCATCAGTGAGGCCGCGTCCAATCGGTAGACCTGAGGAGTCTCGGGAAATGGAGACTCTAATTCAATCTTTTTGGATTCGCCCACGAGGGCCGCCCGTAAGGCGGGCCAGCGCTCTCCAAACATCTGGGCAAAAAATTCCTCAAACTTCATACGCGATCAACCTAAGCCCGGATTTAATCCAGTGTCGTAACTTAATTTTCAAAAACTACACCTTATATAACTAAAATAAAACATCTAGTTCCAGGATGGAACTCGACCCACATCCAGGAGGGAATATGCGCCATCGTCGGTGGGTTCTTTTCACTCTCTTTGCCCTTGGGCTGTTCTTATTTCGAACAGCAATGGCCATTTTGCCAAACGTTATCTACGGGGATGATGATCGAATCGACTACTACCAGGCAAGTCCCTCCTTGCAAAGCCTAGCAGATTCGACGGTAGCCTTGGTGAGGACGGCCAGCCTAGAGGTTAACGGTGACACCGTGAACCTTAAAACCACCGCCTACGGCACGGGAATGGGGCTTTGCGCGAGCGAGCCCTTTTATTCTCAAGAGACCTTGGCCTTTTGCTCCGGCAGCCTTGTCGCACCCAACGTGATTCTTACCGCCGGGCATTGTATAAGATCACAGCTCTCCTGCGATTCGACCCGATTTGTCTTTGGCTTTCGCATGAACAGCGAAACGGAAATTGTGAAGCAAGTTCCAGCCAGTCAAGTTTACGCCTGCAAGCGACTGATTCATTCGGTGGCCAATCCGCAGGGTGAGGACTTTGCCCTTGTTGAACTCGATCGCCCGGTGACGCAAGTGGCACCCCTGAACCTCGGCGCCCGGTCCGCCGTCGGTGATGCACTGACTGTGTTAGGTCATCCGGCTGGGTTGCCGTTGAAGATTGCCGGCCAGGCCGTGGTTCGCCGGGTGGAAGAGCAGTTTATGGTCACCAATTTAGATACCTATGGCGGCAATTCTGGATCTGCCGTAGTGAGCTCGACCAGTGGCCAAATCGTGGGAGTGCTGGTTCGTGGTGAAATGGATTATATTTATCAAAATGGCTGCCGCGTTTCGAATCGCTGCCCGTCCGATGGTTGCCGGGGTGAAGACGTGACGCTGATCGAGCGCGTACTGCCTCACCTACCGCAACCTACAGTTCACTAGTAACAATAGAGTTGACCAGCCTCGCAGCGCTGTTGAATGGCGGCGCTGCCGGTTGTAAATAGGCTTGGACCGTATTGTCCCTGCACATCCGTTGCAGGACCACCGACGTTGTTGTGAAGAATATCGGAAACCGAAGACATCGAATAGCTGGTGTGAACTGACGCTGTGGCGATTCCTGTTCCACCTGTGGTGCCACCCGTTCCGCCGCCTGTACCGCCCGTTCCACCACCAGGAAGAACCACGCCAGGGGGAGTGGTTCCGCCACCGCCGGTCGCACCGGTTCCACCGGTCGCAGTTCCGCCGCCCGGTAAGACCGCGACGGGGAGATTACCGCCTGTACCCGGGCCAGGGCCGCCGACAACCGCGCCACCGCCAATGGGGCCAGAGCTTGTCTGCTGAAGGGCCGCCACAACCGCAGCATCACCATAGGCGACGGGATCGCCCGCACACTCTGGTTTATTGGCCACATACTTTGCTAGCTCACCGGTCGAATTCCCGCCGGGGACTCCAGTGCCTGAAGCCAATTGCAAGCAAGCCGGGCAAGTTCCCCGATTGGTGTTGGCGTTACAAAAATTGTAGTTGGCAACCGTTCGACAGTAGGATTCATAGGTCGCAGCCCCACCCGCAGCACAGTAGCGAGCCGAAAACCCTTGGCATCTTGGATCCGACATGGCGTTGGCGCAGGAGGCTTTGTATTGAGCATCGCAAGCGGCGTACTGAAAACCATCAGGTTTGGCGCAATCAATTTGTCCCGTGTAAGGATTGTAAGCGTGGGTGCGCAAGTATTCTTCTTCGGCCTTTTTGCGCTCTTCTTCTTCTTTCTTTTTGTCCTCTTCCTGCTTCTTCTTCAGCATTTCCATCAGAGGACCCATCATCGACATGGGATTCATGCCGGAGGCTCCGCCAGTTTGGCCCGCAGCTTGTCCCGCCTTTTCAGCAGCGTCGGCGCCCGCGCCGGCTTGATCGGCCAATTTCTTTAACTCTTCACATTTTTGCGCTTCTGCACCCTTACAAGCCTGTTTGCACTTGTCGTATTCGCCATTGCACGACCGCTGCGCTTCTCTATTTTGTCCTGCTGATTTAAAAGACTTTGCCATTAAATCATTGGCGCCGTCGCTCATACCTACACCAGGGTCCGCATCACCAAGAGACTTAGAACTTTTCGATTGACACTTCTTCATTCCCGATTGCACCGCCGAAGCGCAACTGGCCGCCGCATAATTTGAGAATGAAAATCCCAGGCCCAGCAGCGCCGCAAGAGAAAGAACAGGAACTGAAAGACTCCGGCTCGTCATTGATGCTCTCATGGATTGGGTCCGCAGTGATTGAAGCGACCGGCCGCACAGCTAGTCTCAAAGAAATTGCCAATAATTTTATACAAGCTCGGCCCAGGATCAACTCCGACATCCGTTGCTGAGGCCGTGGCGTATCCGCCGGCAGTACCTCCAGAAGTGGACGATTGCGTGGTAAAGCCAAATGGGTTGGAGCCGCTCGATCCCCCTGAGGAACTGCCGCTGCCACTATATCCACCAAATCCACCCGAGCCATCCACGCCTAGATTGTTGCCTTCGGGTTTGCCTTCAACATCGTCTGGTCGCCCTACGGACGGACCATCGAGTCCAGCTTGAGCGCCCGAAGGCGTCACAGAACCTCCGCCACCGCCACCGGAGCCTGACCCGCCCGTAAACGAAGCCGTTCCGTATCCATCGGTCGCAGCGATGACACTTCGACATCGATCGGCCAACCCGGGACCAACAACGGGATCCTTCACACAGGCGCTACAATCTTCTTTTGTTAAGATTGTGGCCTTCGCTGTGGAGGCACAACCAGGAATGGACTGAGGAGCCGCGCCCGCGAGCGACGCACACTTAGTGGCGTCACCATTGTTTTGTTTTAAACATTCCTCAAGTGAAGTCGCCAAGGCTCCAGATTCTTTGGGGCAACCCGGGGGCTTAGGCGTAACCTCACAACCCAAGACATCTGTTTTCTTTTTGTCATCTGCACCCGGCATCTTATCCGCTGCCGCGGGAGTCGCCGATTGGGGAGTTGTATTAGGCGAAGACGGCGATCCTCCTCCCGGGGGCGCTCCACCACCAGGGGGCGCTCCGCCCTGCCCTTGCGGTTGCTGCGTCTGCGGCTGCCCACCAGCACCAGAGGCCTGTTGGGTCTTGTCAGCACCTTTGCCTGCATTTTTATTTTGGTCCTTGGCTCCGTCTAGAATCTTTTTTTTCTTTTTAGTTTCGTCCTTACACTTTTGGGCGGCCTGAGACATCTTTTTTTGCTCTTCGGCCGACTTGGGACTCTTACAGGAGGACTCACAATCCGTCTTGGCTTTGTCGCAAATTTTTACGGCATCCTCTATCTTCGCGTTTGCTAACTGTGTTGCTCCAATGAAATTAGAGGCATTGATATTTATTGCGGTTGTGTCTCGGGCCTCTTTGGGAACCCCTGGGTCATCCGGCTCTGGATTATTCGCATACTTCTCCATTGCGTCGACATCTTTCTTAGCCTTCTTAAACGCTTCGTTGCACTCTTCGATAAGCTTTTTGGTCTTTTGTTCACAGGCCTGTGCATCTGCCAGAGCGCGATTAGAATGTAGATAGAAGATTGCCATTATCGCGAACATCAAGCCGTGAAAATTCCAAACACCATGACTTTGGGACAAGGGAGTGGGGGTATTCATATCCGATATTATGCAGCAAAAATGCGCGAATTTAGGAGGTAAAACGGGTCCGTGTTTCATTGTGAGACGTGTTGGCCCGCGTACTTGTTGAGGGTTTGGTCGGCCTCAAAAATGTTGGACATGAGCCTGGCAGAAATGTCGACCTCGCGCGGTCATTTGGAGGGTTGCTGGCCAAGTAAATCTTCTTTTGCCAGATCGAAAAATGAAGCTCGCAACTCCTACAACTTCACCCAATCGGGCAGCGCCCGTGTCCGTTTAGGCTGGTATTCTATGAGTCCATTGGCCTCCAACCAATTGAGCTTCACATACTGGCAAAGCCGCTTGAAGTCGCGGCCCCAACTAGCAATTCGTGTGGTGGGTCGACATAGCCATTTGAAATTGAACCGCCGGGCGAGGGTGCCGGTGACCGCCTGAACAAAGGGAGCAAAGCTTTTTAAAGAATGAAGCTGCACGATCGCATGAATGTGATCGCCTGCAACAACAAGTCGATGGGTTTTCATGCCGAAGCGTTTGGCAAAGCGGTGCCATTCGGTGCAGACACTGCGTTTTTGCCGGCGAAGATCAAATCGCTTTGTTCGCAAAATCAAATGAATTGGATGTTGAGTCGACAGCGGTCGCCTGGCTTTTCGCTGACCCTTGGTTGGACAAAATACTTTGCCGATAAAAGAGTGAGACGCATTCGGAATTAAACTCAATTGTTTCATAGAGAGTCTTTTAGCACGACTTTTAAAATCGTAATTTTACGACAATCCTATTCCTCTTTGTCTGTTTGAGAATGAATTTGGCGCACCTCTAAAACACTCCCAGACCCCCGCCCCGCGGTGCTTTGAAGTTGATGCGAGTCCCTTCGTTCGAAAGCAGAAAAACCATCTTGAATCGATCGCCAATCAGTCGCAATTCCCGTCAAGATTAAAAATGGGTTGATACAAAATGAAGCGCATTACCACTCAGGCAGTGCCTCTACATAGCTAATCTGACAATTTCTGGCTGAATTAAGTCAAACTTAGAAATCAGATCCCTAATTTTACAGCAGCGCAGATGCCTTGGGCGCGCTAGACGAGAAAGCCCAAGGCTAATCTACAGGGAAATACAAAGGTAAATAGGTATGATGTGGACACTGGGTGTGCCGCCGACGAAGAGCGCCGCACGACCATATTAGAACCACGCCACAACATGACTCCGCCCCATCCGCTTCAGCACACCACGACATCACCAGCCCAAGCAATCCTTACCACGCACCCCAATCCGCCCACCAATCCCCCCACACCCAACCCATCCCTGCAAAATTCTCTCGACACCCACCCCGCGAACCGCTATCACCGCCCCTATGGAACGCATCGTCTCATGTATGGGGTTGGCCGTCCTGGTGGGACTGGCCTGGCTCTTGTCTAACAACCGACGGAAATTCCCGGTCCATATGGTGATTTGGGGAGTCGGCCTTCAGGTATTGTTTTGCGTTCTCGTGCTGGGTGTACCGGCTCTTGGAATCAAGGGTCCCTTGCTTTTTATTTTCACGGCCGCCAATGCAGCTATTAATGCCACTTTAGATTTTACCCTCGAAGGCTCGCGCTTTGTCTTTGGCGATTTACTGGACACGAAGAAGTTTGGTTTCATTCTGGCCGTTCAAGTGCTCCCGACGATTATTTTTATCGGAGCACTGATGTCTGTACTTTACCACTTGGGCGTTATGCAAAGAATCACCTACTTCTTTGCCTGGGTGATGCAAAAGACCATGAAGACTTCGGGTGCCGAAACCTTGGCGGCTGCGGCTAACATATTTGTTGGCCAGACTGAAGCGCCACTGGTGATTAAACCCTTTGTCGCTCGCATGACTCAAAGCGAACTTCTATGTTTGATGATCGGGGGGATGGCCAATACAGCTGGCGGAGTGATGGCGGCGTATGTAGGCTTGTTGCGTGACCGAAATCCTGAGATCGCGGGCCATCTGTTGACCGCAAGTATTATCAGCGCACCGGCGGCGCTGCTGATGACCAAAATCATGTACCCGGAGACTTCTAAGCCCGAAACCTACGGACGCATCCCCAAAGAAGTCAGCCGATCCCCTCACGCAAATATCATCGACGCCGCGGCCAGCGGTGCAAGTGAAGGGTTGACCCTGGCGCTCAATGTGGCGGCGATGTTGATCGCCTTTATTGCGCTAATTGCACTTGGAAATGCGGCACTTTCAAAAATTGGTGATCTTATCCAATTTGGCCAATGGGGTTCGGCCTTGATCAACGGCCAGCCACCTAAGCTAACTCTACAGTACTTATTGGGTTTGTTTTTCTCACCACTCGCTTGGTGTTTAGGGATCCCAGCCCAAGACATTTCTGCAGCGGGCGCCCTACTAGGTGAAAAAACAGTCCTAAATGAATTTGTCGCCTATGTTCACCTAAGTGAGCTTGGCGCGTCTATGAGTGATCGTTCCTTTATCATTTTAAGTTATGCTCTGAGCGGATTCGCCAATTTTTCTTCTATCGCCATTCAAGTGGGTGGCATTGCCCCACTGGCGCCTGAGCGCCGAGCCGATTTAGCCCGCCTTGGAATCAAGGCAGTGATTGGTGGCACTCTAGCCACGCTTATGACCGGTGCCGTCGTCGGCCTCGTGATCTAAAAAGGAGTCCGCACCTTTAGCGGCGTCGGCGCGTCAGGACCCTCGGACAGGTGAAATTGACCGGACTTTAGGACCGGCCTATCCTGATGGCAGATGAAAATACGTTCGCGATATACGCTTCTTTGCAAGCCGCTCGCATTGTCACTCGTTTTGCTGACCGCCGCAGCGGAGACTACCTCCGCCAATATTTGCGGTTCGGACTTTCAAAACTTCAATCCGACCAGCTCAGGTCTCGACTTCGTCACCGTTCACTCTTCTGAGACCCTAAAGCCCTGTGTAATCAACCTCGGGCTCTTCACCAACTACGCCGCCAACACACTCAGCTATTCGCAGAACTACGCGGGCTCGACAACGAATTCGGGTTCACAAGCCAACGATCGTATTTTTGCGGGCGATTTAAGCGCTGGCTTTGGACTGACTCCTCACTGGGATGCAGGTATCGGACTTCCGTTTATTATTTCACAACGAATTTCAGATCCAGGTGGGTCCACCTTTTATAACAAGAACGGACTCAACGAAATCAAACTCAACACCAAGTATAGGTTCCTAGGGGATGAATCCGGTGGCGTGGCCGGAGTCCTGTCGTTCAATTTCAATTTGATTAAAAACAATCCTTTCACTGGAAGCGGCGCTGGCCCGACCACCAATTTTGAGGCCGTGTTCGACCATACTTTTGGAGACTTCGCCGTCGCGGCCAATTTCGGCTATCGATGGCGCCAGCCGGGCGACACGATTCCCAACCAACCGTTTACACCTCTCAAAGACCAAATCATCTATTCCGTGGCTGGCAATTACCTGATTCCCGGATCCGATAGCAAAGTGATTCTCGAGTTTTTCGGAAGTCGGGCCGCCCATGCGGTGGATTATGATTCGAATCGAAGCCTCAACGCTTTGGAATGGTTGCTCGGTCTTAAACACGACTTCACCCACTCTCTCGCCTTTCACATCGGAGGCGGCACGGAGATCGGCAACTCTTTAGGAAGCCCCGATTGGCGCCTATACACTGGCCTCAACTGGGCGATCGGTCCTGTTTGTGACGAGCCCAAAAGCTCTCGCGGAATGCAGGTGCAAGAGGACCACGAACTCTTTGTCTTCAGTTCCGAGGTTTTGTTTGGTCATAACTCCGACCAAATTCGCGGCGGCTATATGGCCGAAATCGACGAGTTCGCTGAAAAGTTGAAGAGCACGGGCTTCAAACGCATCGTCATCGAAGGTCACACGGATTCCGTTGGCCGCGAAGATTACAACCTGATCCTGAGCGAACGGCGTGCTTTGGCCGTTAAAAATTACCTTATCGAAAAGCATGGGTTCAATGAAGCTCAAATTGAGACGCTTGGTTATGGTGAAACTCGACCCATCGCCGATAATGGCAACTTCCAAGGCCGGCAGCGAAACCGCCGAGTGGAATTTAAGGTATGGCGCTAGGCCTGTAACCCAAGTGCCCGATCGTTCGAATGATCCAGCAGAAATCAGGAGGCCGATATGAATCGTATTTGGACGCTTTCTCTTGCTCTAATGGCCACAACCCCAGGTTGGGCCGCCGAATCCAGCTGGAAGACATTTAAGAAGCCCTCCAAGGCTGAGCTCAAAAAGGCTCTCAAGCCCCTGCAGTACAAAGTGACCCAGGAGGAAGGGACCGAACCTCCCTTTAAAAACGAGTTTTTCGACAACCATGAAGATGGACTTTACGTTGACATCGTATCCGGCGAACCCCTTTTTAGTTCAAAAGACAAATTTGACTCAGGCACCGGATGGCCCAGCTTCACTCAGCCCATCGACAAAAACATGATCGTCGAAAAGTCCGACAACACGCTTTTTATGAAGAGAACTGAAGTACGAAGCAAGCTGGGTGACTCCCATCTTGGTCACGTCTTTCCCGATGGGCCCAAACCCACCGGACTTCGGTACTGCATCAACTCGGCCTCGCTCAAGTTCATCCCGGTCAAGAATTTGGCCAAAGAAGGATACGGTGATTTTTTGAATCTGTTTACCTCTTCAGCCGGAAAGGCCGGTGCAGTGGTGCCGACCGAAGCTAAAATCACCCTGGCCGGTGGTTGCTTTTGGTGTATGGAACCGCCGTTTGAAAAGCTCGCCGGAGTGAAATCCGTCGTTTCGGGATACGCCGGTGGCCATAAGAAGAATCCGACCTATCAAGAAGTTTCCGCCGGCACCACGGGCCATAAGGAGGTCGTCCAGATCACTTACGATCCAAATCAGATCAGCCTCAAACAAATCTTACGCGTTTACTGGCGCCAAATAGATCCAACAGATGCGGGTGGGTCCTTTGTCGACCGTGGAGAATCGTATAAATCCGCTATTTTTTATGGAAGCGAGGAAGAAAAAAAGATCGTCGAAGAATCGCTGAGCGAACTCAAAAAAACAGGCAAATTCCAAAAGCCCATCGTCACTGAGATCGTACCTTTCAAAGAATTTTACCCGGCAGAAGATTACCACCAAGACTATTACAAGAAGAGCGAACTGAAATACAAGTACTACCGATATCGCTCAGGCCGAGATCAGTTCCTCGACAAAGTTTGGGGAGCCGATCGTAAGAACTTTAAGCCTTAAAACGAACAGGAATCTTGAGGTAGCTCACCCCATTCTTCTCTGGCGGTGGAATCTTACCACCATCAATGTTCACCTGCACACTCGGTAGAAGCAGTCGGGGCGCCTCGAGCTTCGCATCGCGAGCCTGGCGATACCGAACAAATTCCTCCTTTTTCGTGCCCGCTTTAAGCTGAACGTTGGATTTCTTCTCTTCCGCAATGGTCGCCATAAAGCGCACTTCACGACCGCCCGGTTGATAGTCATGACCCGTAAACACACGATAGCCATCGGGCAGTTCATAAATCTTGCTGTGGACCGAATCAAAAAGATCTTCCGCGCTCCCGGCTGGAAAGTCACAGCGTCCGGTCCCGTAATCGGGCATAAAAAGCGCATCACCTGTGAACACCGCATCCCCGATCACGTAGGTCGCACAGGCGGGCGTATGCCCTGGAGTGAATATCGTTTTGATCTCTAACGTTCCTGCCCGAAGCGGATCAGAATCAGTCAAGAGCACATCAAATTGCCGACCGTCAGTCGCAAAATCGGAGCCGAGGTTGAACACCCCTTTGAAGACTTCCTGTACCTTCGTAATGTTGCGACCAATGCCCGTCTTAGCCCCAGGAAATCGTTTTTTCAATTCTTGCGCACCCGACAGATGATCCGCGTGTGCATGAGTTTCTAAGATAAAATGAAGTTTAAGTCCCTTATCTTTTAGGAACTGAGTGGGCGCCTCAAGTGCCTTCATGGCGACCATCGAAGATGCAGGATCATAATCCATAACAGGATCTATAATGATCGCATCTTTGGAGCTGGGGTCGAAGACCACGTAAGTTAGAGTCCATGTTGCTTTGTCGAAATACTCTTGTACGGATGGTTTCATACGAACAGAAAAACCCAATCCAAAAATCAGGTCAACTGCGGACCTAAAAAATCGATTCGGTTGAGGCGAAATGTCCCACTTTTAGCAGGCGGCCAAGAGTTCCACGATTCCTTTGTCGGTTTTTATGGGGATAATAATGCCTTTGCGGGCCTTGGTCTCAGGCGGTTCTTGGGAAGACTTCGAAAACACCAGGGACTTGGCTACATTGACCGCATCTGGTCCGAGAAGTCTTGAGGCGGTGGACAAAATCGTGTTGGTAGCCGCCACCAAAACTTTTTCCGGATCATGGTTCACACCGGGAGTGCTCGCCTCATCCAAATCCTGAATCAGTTGCAGAGGAAAATTAAAAGCAAAATCGGCAGTCTGTCTGCCTAGCCGACAAGAAATAAACCGAGTTAAATCTTTACCAAACTCCTCACCCTTGCGTTTGACCCGCGCGGTTTCGACTTGGTGGCCGCTGGGTACGACTTTCTCAAGCAGCTTGCCCGTGGCCCTAACCATCATGTTGAGAAGATGAGCGCCCACTCTGCGATCGGTGCGCCCCAACTTTAGCTGCGTCGCCACGGCCTGATGGATGGCCTCGGGCGGCGCCGGCTTTTCGATCAATGTGCACATGGGATAGCTTTCCATCAAGATCGGATCTTTATGGGCCGTGTGAATGATAACAGGAGTTTTTTGATTAAGGGCCGACTGATAAATGGCTTCGATGAAGGCCGCTCCCTCTTTGCGGGGCATGCGAAGATCCGTGACGATACAGTCATACGCCTGATTGCGGATCTTACCGGTCGCTTCAATTCCGTCGGCCGCGTGAATGATTTTAAGTTTGTCGCCAAATTGCAATTCAAGGTAGGTGGATCCCAGCTCCAGAATCTCTTTTTCATCATCTACTAACAGAACCCATTTAACGGCCGACATGTATTCACTATCGGAAGATAAAACGGGTTGATTGAGTCTTAACGTAACATGCGACGGTTAAGAAAATTTTAAGATTTTTTGCCTTGATTTGCGACGGCCGCCTGGGCGCGCGCAATGGCTTCTGGATCTCCCAAGTATCGTTTTGATAAAACGTTGAGCTTATCGCCCAACTCATAGACAAGCGGAACGCCGGTCGGGATATTGATCTCCATAATGGCTTCGGGGGTTAAATTTTCTAAATGCTGGACCAAAGCTCGCAAAGAATTACCGTGGGCCACAATCAAGACGTGACGGCCAATTTGGATCTTGGGCAAAATTTCCCTCGACCAGAGGGGTAAAAACCGCGCCAAAGTGGTTTTCAAAGTCTCCCCCTTGGGAAAATCTTCGGCCGCAACCGTTTTAAATCGGGGTTCGCTACGCTGTTTTTTTACCTCGTCATCCGAAAGGAGGGGCGGCATGGTGTCGTAGCTCCGGCGCCAAATTTTGACTTGCTCTTCTCCGTACTTGGCTGCGGTCTCGGCCTTGTTTAGGCCTTGCAGGGCACCATAATGTCTCTCATTCAAGCGCCACGAAGTTTCCACAGGTAAATACATAGCGTCCATCTGGTCCAAACAGATCCACAGAGTTCGAATCGCCCGTTTCAAAACAGAAGTGTAAGCCTCATCGAAAACAAAACCCTCGGACTTTAACAACTGGCCAGCGCGTCTAGCCTCTTCGCGACCTTTTTCACTAAGGTCCACGTCCACCCAACCGGTGAAACGATTTTCTTGATTCCACTGACTCTCACCATGTCTAAGTAAAACCAACTGCCTCACTGACTCTTTCCTCCCGTTGGAAGCTTAATCGAATCGGCCCCTAAAATTCGGTGACTGACAAAATGAAAATGCAGCTCGAAATCCGGCTTCACCTTCGCTAAAATTCCCCCACCTACGCGCGGAGGTTTCAGATCGAAATCAGAGAATCGCACACGGGCCATGCCGTCTACTTCGGCGCTCCCGCCGGACTCTACATATTTTGAATTTAACTTCACCGGATAGGACTTGCCGCCCATTTGCAGATTGCCCTCGATATCAAATTCACCCTTGGCAAAAAGTCCGCGCCAATCCTCAGCCGCCATCGGCTTGGAAACAAAGGTGAGATCCGGTTTTTCGTCGGCCTTCAGAATTTTCATCACGTCGCGGTCCCGATCGCCTTCACCACTTTTGAAGCTTCGAATCGGGATATTGACTTCAATATGGTAAAGCCCCCCCACTTCGGGCAGGACCTGGGCCGAAACATCGCAGTTTCGCCCCACCACCGCATCTTTTTTGACAAAGAACACGACTTTTTCAACTTTGTAAGCCACACAATGGCTGCCGGTTTCAAAGAGCGACCCTGCCGCAGCCCAAGCCACGGAAGCGGTCAGCAGGAGACTACTGAGCACTCGACCCCGCCAAATTTTCTTTCTTCGCACGCAAGTCGGCATCACAAATCTCAAGTTTTTCTTCGTACTCGTCTTGTCGCTTTTGCAGGACCGAGCGGTACTTCATAAAACGTGACAGGCGATCCTTTAAAAATTCTTCGGATACCCCAACAATTTTGTCTTTTTCATCAATGCCGATATTAAACTCCGTGTCCTTATCGGTCACGCGATCGGCGGGCTCGGTCCAGATCAACTTGCCATTGCCACCGTACTTTTTCGAAACCACTTCTTCGCGGCATGCCTTAAGGGCGCCGTATAGCCCCTTGGAACCGTATTTTCGATTTCCGTACACGCGGTCCTCTAACTCATAAACTTCGTACTGAAGCTTTCTGAGCTCTTCGTTCATGGCGACCTTCTTTTGGACCATAAGGTTGCCGTCCTTCACTCCTAGGTTTTCATCCCCGGTCACGGACTGGGTCTTCTCCATCTCCGTATCGATTTTCTCGGCCTTATGCGGATTCGATTTACAGCCGGTAAGGGACAAGGCGAACATGCCCAACGAGGCGATCAAAAATATCTTCATTCTTTTCTCCTAGCCATTGGCCAAAGTAAGACTGAGCATTATCTCGGGGACCCCTAGGAGAGGGCAAGAGTGGTTTATGACGACCCAAGTCAGCAGCGACAAAAACTGCCTGAGGCAGGCTTTTTTTGAGGTTCTGCAAGAGTTCGTCAATCCATTCTTGCGGCGAGCCGGAATGGGCCTGCGGCTTGACACAGCTCTTTATGGCCTCCTCCACCTCGGATCGGCGAACGATCAATCCAGTTTCATCGTCGACCTGCCCCCGAACAGTCACCAACAAATTTTGCATCCGCAGGGTTAAGAACATGTGACCTAGGTGCAAATCGAAGAAAATAGTTTCTCGTTCAGCCTCGGTGGCTCGCAGGGCCCGCGCCGACAGGCCCCGCTCCTTGAGCCCGAGCAGAAGATTTTCTAGAGTGGAACAACCGGAAAAGCTTTGATGGTCTAGACCCATCACGATTTTCCGCGACTGTGTTAATTGCTCCTCAGAATCAGCCCAAAGATGAAAGAGGATATTACTCCCAATCCCCGCAGCCGAAGCCTGCGGACCGTAGGTCGCGACATTCCACTCGGGTGAGCGAGCCTCCAGCCACGAACGACGACCGACACTGACCCAACAAGACGATTCCCTGATCATGATCATGGCCCTTTATGCCGCGCGCGGTTTGGGGTCGCAACAGTTTTGACTTGGTTTTCAAGCTTAGGTCTGAGAAATTTCATAGAGACTCGTTGTCCAACTTGAGGAGACCTATGGAAAAACCTTGGTTCAAACGCTATCCAGCTGGAGTGGCTCGCGAAATCGATGTGGACCTTTTTCAGTCCGTCAATCAGTTATTCGACGAGAGCGTGCAAAAATTTCGAGAACACGTGGCTTTTACGAATATGGGCGCCGAGCTGACTTTTGAAGAGCTGAATTATTATTCAGCTGATTTTGCCGCCTTCTTGCAAAATATTGCGGGCCTAAAGAAGGGCGATCGAATCGCCATTCAAATGCCGAATCTTTTGCAGTACCCGATCGTTCTATTCGGCGCCCTTCGTGCTGGGCTGGTGGTCGTCAATACCAATCCTCTCTACACGGCTCGGGAGATGCGCCATCAGTTTAAAGATTCAGGTGCCAAAGCCATCGTGCTGCTTTCATCCTCGGCTCACCTCCTGCAAGAAATCTTACCTGAAACAGACATTGAAACGGTCGTCGTGACCAATGTGGGTGACATGCTGGGCTTCCCAAAGAGCGTGTTGGTCAACAGTGTGGTTAAATTCGTCAAAAAAATGGTGCCGGCCTATGATTTACCAAAGGCGATCTCCTGGTACGAGGCTATGGATTACGGGACGGATCTCCACTTTGAACCGGTGGCTTGCGGGCCCGAAGATCTGGCCTTTTTGCAGTACACCGGTGGAACGACTGGGGTCGCCAAAGGGGCCATGCTAACGCACGGAAATATTCTGGCGAACATGCTGCAAATTTCAGAATGGATGAAGCCACGCTTAGTGCCTGGCGAAGAAACAGCCATCTTGGCGCTGCCGCTTTATCACATTTTTTCGCTTACGGTGAATGCCCTGGCCATGATGTATTTCGGCGCCACGAACGTCATGATCACCAATCCGCGGGACATCGGTGGTTTTATCAAAACACTTCGCCAAACGGATTTCACCCTATTTACCGGCCTCAATACCCTTTACAATGCTTTGATGAATCACCCTGATTTTACCAAGATTGATTTTAGTCAGCTCAAGGTCAGCGTGGCTGGCGGCATGGCGCTACAAAAAGTGGTGGCCGAGAGATGGCGTGAGCTGACTAAAACTCCACTGGTGGAGGGTTACGGACTAACTGAGACCTCCCCCGTGGCCACCTGCAATCCTATCGACGGGACTGACGTGGTCGGAACCATAGGTCTGCCTCTGCCATCGACCGATTTGCGCTTCGCCGAGGATGGTGAAATTTTAATTCACGGGCCGCAGGTGATGCGAGGTTATTGGGAACGTCCGGATGAAACCGAAAAAGTCATGACCGAAGACGGCTGGCTCAAAACAGGGGACATCGGCGTGATGGACGAGAATGGATTCACTCGAATCGTCGATCGAAAGAAAGATATGATTCTCGTGTCAGGCTTCAATGTTTATCCGAACGAAATCGAAGATGTGGTGGCCTCGCATCCTAAAGTTTTGGAAGTCGCCGCCATCGGAGTTCCCGACCCACACTCGAATGAAGCCGTTAAGGTCTTTGTCGTACGCCGGGACGCCTCTTTGACCAAAGAAGAAATCGTCGAACACTGTCGCGGAAATCTAACGGGATACAAAATTCCCAAGCACGTCGAGTTTAGAGATGAATTGCCTAAATCCAATGTGGGTAAAATTTTGCGACGCGAACTGCGCAATGCGGAGGTAACTGCCTAATGCTAGGTCGTGATGAAAGTCCGCTTCGAAAAGCTCTGCAAATCAATCGTGATGATTCGATTTATGGCACTTTTGCCGAGATCGGCGCGGGCCAAGAGGTCGCGCGCCATTTCTTTCAAGCTGGGCGGGCTTCCCATACAATTGCCAAAACGATCTGCGCCTACGACATGACCTTTAGTGACGAGATCTATGGTAAAGAAACCCGCTACGTGTGCGAGGCTCGTCTGTTGCAAATGCTGGATCACGAGTACTCGCTCTTGCAAGAACGCCTTAGACAAAAGCGGGGGCAGAACACTCGCTTTTTTGCCTTTGCCGACACCGTAGCGACAGCTTCTTCCAGCGATCGCAATCAAAAGTCCCATGGCTGGCTCGGAATTCGATTCCAGTACAAACCTGATGGTCCTTATAATGATATTATTCTGCACGTTCGCCTCTGGGATCGATTTCGCCTACAGCAGCAAGAGGCCCTGGGTACGCTTGGTGTGAACCTGATTCACATGGCCTTCTTCCCACCCGAGGAGGCCCACCAAAGGATCACCGCCCTAATCGACAGCTTGAATACGATGCGAGTCGAAGTGAATATGATCCGCTTTAGCGGACCCGACTTGCAACATTTAGACAATCACTTGATGAGCCTTGAACTTGTGAAGCAGGGCCTAACCGAAGCCGTTTTATTCGGTTCGAAGTCAGAAGTCCTCCATGCGGGGGATTCTCTATTTCGACAACCGATCCTGGTCATGCGGGGAACCTTTCGACCGGTGACCAACTCCAATTTGGATATTTTGCGTCGAACGGTCGATCAGTTCAATCGCCATCCTCTGCTCGCCGATGCGGGGGCGAAGGTTCTGCTTGAGATCACCACTTCCAGTTTAACGGGTGAAGCTGGAAAGCTCGACGATGAAGACTTTCTTCATCGGGTCGACACGCTCTCGGCCCTTGGGCATGAGGTCATGGTGTCGAATTTTCGATTGTTCTACCAGTTGAAGAGTTTTCTTCGCCAGTACACCAGTCAGGCTATTGGACTGGTGGTCGGCGCCCATATTTTGCCCCGAATGTTTGACCCACAATTTTACACTGAACTCCCCGGCGGAATCTTAGAGGGCATGAGTCGTCTTTTTGATGACCGAACGCAAGTTTTCGTCTTTCCCTACAAGGACGATAAACATTGCGCCACCGCCGGTAGCTTTCACCCAGAAGCTAAGCAAGAGCACCTGTTCCAATACCTTCGTGAAAATCAATGGATTGTCGATGTCGCCAATTGCGACGACGTGGACACCACGGTGTCCTCCAGTGATGTGCGGGAGCTTATGGCCAAGCGGGATCCCAAGTGGAAAACCCTTGTCCCAGAGTCCGCCAGTCGCCTGATTGAAGAGCGCCAGCTCTTTGGCTATCGCCCTTAAAAAATAGTCGCCCTTGACCCAAAATACGGGTGCATTCGGGACCATTTCGGGTATATCGGTTGCAAAGCCAGAATAGGTCGCGATCAGAGCCCGTTTTAATGGAGACGACATGCGCTTACTGAACATTTTAGCTGTTTTATTGACGGTAATTGTCACCACCGGCTGCCCGGGCCCCAAGCCCAAGCGTAGTCAGTCTAAAATTATCCATATCAAGGGCGACCCCATGGCGTTTTTAAAGGACCGCTCAATCAACGGGAAGGCGACCATAGCGCGCGACCGATTGGACATGAATGGCTACTTTCTTATGGTGCCGAGCGGTTTCGTCAATCAGGCCAAAGTCGATGATTTGAGTTACGAAAAGCAGAAGGCGGAACAGGATCCATCGCGAAACCGCTTCGAAGAAAAGAAGCAAAGCTTTTATCGATTCGAAAAGCGTGGCCAAGAGGTCGCGCTTCGACCTATGACTGGCGATGGGATGGCCCTGATTTTCGCTGAGGATCGAGAGTGGCTGCGACTTACCCATGTTGAGATCAAGGGACAAAAGCTGGAGAATCAGATCTCCTTTAAAACCCTCCACTCCAGCAGCTCTCCAGATGGGCGTCGCCACTCGATCCTGGTTTTAGCCCAAGAAAATGGCGCTAAAGAGCTCGTCAGCCTAAACATCATTCAGGCCCACGGTACGGAAGAGAAAATTGTAAAATCCAATGTTCCCTATGAATATTTAGCCGGTCGCGGGAAAAAAGTAGGCTGGAATGCGAAACTCCCCCTTGAAGTGGAGTTTTGTGACAATGTTCCTGAATCTCTGTATCAGTCCTTTGTGCGCGCCTGGTCCGACTGGCAGGAGCCTTTAAGAGGACGTCTTGAACTTGTGCCGAAGAAAAGCAAAGAGTGCCCACCCTTTTCGGACGTCATCACGAGTACTTTTTCTTACGTCACCGATTGGATTGAAATTCCTGGCGAGTCCGCCACCAGGGGAATTACAA
>JBFWON010000056.1:0-26615 GCA_050250515.1 Bdellovibrionales bacterium
CTCGAGCTTGGGGTACAAAACTCCAGCAAAATTCGAGGAAGAGGTGATGAAACTAAAACCCGCTGATCGGCCCGTGCAGAAGATTTGGGGCTGGACTGTCTAAGATAAGGGGCTCATTCCAGATTTTGTTCAGACGGAAAATTAGTAGCAACTACCATAAGGTAGTTTGAGGGAAAGCGGGCTTAGCGTGCTAAATTCAACTAAGTAATCGCATGTTAACTGACCAGATGGCTTCCAAGTAGTAACCGCCGTCACCTTCACTACCATAAAAGATTGTGTGCGACTTTGAATTCGACTCATGTACTGAACTGTCTCGCCTGGTTGCTCATCGGCTTTAAACATACGTCTGGCGGCCTTTACTATGTTCTCAGCTCCCTTGGTGTATTCGATGTCTGAAAGTACTTGTGCTGGAGCTCTTTTTGGGGATTTTCCAGTTTCCGCGAATGAGAGACTCCCAATGAAAATAGAAAGCATAGCCAGTGTGAATTTCATGAACACCTCAATGGTCATGTCATTATGAAGTCGAATCTCTTTGGCGACTAGTCCAGAACCAAATAATTTCGGCCCATTAACGGATCAGGAGTGCGACGACTTCCGGACGAACAAGGCCCGGGCCCAGTGGCGCGTCCGATATCAGGTGCCGGGTGACCGAATTCGCTGGGGTCAGGGTTCAATGATGAAGGCGTGGCCCTTGTTCTTTTTCACTTGATCGTCATTCCTTGACTCGACCCTAAAGACCGACGGAAATCCCCTCTCAAAAGGGGATCAAAATGACAAAATGTCTAGCCGCACTTCTTGCAACTGTCGTTGTTTCTTCATCCGCTATAGCGGATGTTTTGATGGAGGCGACCCCTTTTCACGGCTCCAAGCTTTATCGACCTGCAGATCCAGGACCTCACCCTGCCGTAATCGTGTTACATGGTAGTGAGGGTGGCTCGCTTCCCTATTATGAACTGGAAGCTCAGTATCTGGCCGCCAATGGCTTCGTTGCCTTGGCGTTTTGCTGGTACAACTGTGGCAAGTCGCCCATCACCGGACGCTATTCCCCACTTGAGAACGTAGAACTTGAAAAAACTCTCGACGCTATTAAGTGGCTGAAGTCGCATCCATCCGTAAATGGTCAAAAGGTCGGTGTGGAGGGATTCTCACGCGGAGCCGAGCAGGCGCTTGTTCTAGGCGGTTTGAATGAGGCCATTGCCGCATTGGACGCCATCGCCGCTCACGCGGGCTCCGACACTGTGGTTTCGGGTTTTACTTGGGCCGCTCAAGATAAACGGTGTTGGATCTGTGTGAACTTTGACCTGGCCTGTTTTCGGGACACGGATCAAATGAAGTATTGGGATTGGGACCGTATCAAATGGAATCCAAGTTGCGGAGCTTATCCCAAACATCCTGACCACGTCGTCATTCCCTCCTGGCTTTGGAGAGGCACACCCATGACTCTGGGTTCGCGCATTGAAATTGAGAAGTTTGGCAAACCGGTGTTTCTCAGCGTGGGTAACCGGGATGAAGTTTGGGATTACAAGAAAACCATTCGTGTCGGCGAGACCCTAGGAGCCCACGGCAAACCCTATGAAATCCACGTCTTCAGCGGCGAACACCATAACTTCAGCCCCGCCAATGAGAACATTCGTCATGAGCGGCTGGTGAAATTTCTAAAAGCGAGTTTGGGCGGAAATTAGCGAGATCGCGAACGCTACCGCTCGGAACGATCGATCAGATTCGCTTTGGCTTTTGCCAGTAGGTTTCTTTTTCTAGTTCAGCGCCTCTTGAATCGGGAATTCAAAAACTGACTCCTAGTGGAACATCGTCTGTTTTAGTTTATTCCACATTTTAACGGAGAGTTTGCTCCGCACCGCCCTTTAGGTGATGGGCCAGCTGCGCCAGCGTGAACATCAAGTCGCAACCAATCTTTTCGGTTTTGTCGCCGATCTTTTGGGCTCTTAAAGAAGCGGGCTTAGCACAGAGTCAGTTCAAAGATTGTTGGCCCTGAACCTCAAAAATACCCCTTATTGAGACATCATTTGTTTTGGTTTATTCCACAGATAAACTATTTTGAGAATATATCCTGATCCTATTTAGGAATCGGGGGGGGGGTAACCGATGGAACCTATGGCCGGTTCACCCACCATGAATGCCAATCTGCGCCAGTAACGATAGTAAAGATCTATGGTACGTTTTTGGAGGATCAATGAAGTCGAATGCGTCCCTATCCGCATATGTTTGGCTAATCCCATTTTTATTAGGTTTCGTTCCGCCGACCATTATCTCAGCCCAAGTCATCCCCTCGAATCCCATCACTTTTTCAGTCGATATGGCGGACCATGATGATATTCAGGTTCCGATGGATCCAGCACTACCAGTTGCGCTGACCAGAAGATTTCTAGGGTCAGATTTTGATATTAGGGTTTCGTTTCGAGCCGATACATGTAATTTGCCTCTTGGCACCATTTACAAGGTCCAGGCGCAAACTGGCCCTAACTCGCCAGGCTTTCGGGTACCTCTGGCAACTGTTGACTTCTGTAAGGGTATCCGCGGACAAATTGGTACGTCTTCGCTCTCTATTTCGAACTTTTTGGGCGTAGAGAACATTTATGAGGTACGGCTCAGCCTAATTACCTCCACACCAGGGGACCTGTTTAACCAAAACAAATTGGGCATTAGAACCACACTCTCCGGCGGGCCTACTCAGTGCAACATGGAGGTCAATAATGTCCCTGTTCCGTTATTTGAAGAACCAGGGCTGGGGCAAGGTTTTTTTACTGCCTCTGTTAAGTCTTCACCCGACCCAATCCCTGTAAGGGTCTCTTGCAATGTACCGATAGCGACAGTCGATACTTTCGTTTCAGTTGGTCCACGTCGCGATCCTGAGGAGGGGTTTTCAATAATCCCTTACTTTCAGCAATTCGACGATGCAAACAAGCTAACGTTAGGGGATTTTCAGTTCTTCGATTACCCAATTCGAATATTTGACGGGAATACCTTGCGAAGATTCCCCCTCCTGATCCGTTCCTTCGAATTCACAGTGGGATCGAACCCAATAAAATTGGCGGTTACGCCTTCCCAGTTGTCTAGTCCAACCCAGCCGAATTCATCAAAGAAGATCAACAAACCCTACTGTGAACGAGGCTCAATTATTCGGACTGACGATCAGAGTTTTGCTGAGCAAGTTCCGCTCACTGGGACTCCATTTAAGCTGGCTTACTCTTCGAATCGAATTTTTGGTCGCTCTGACGATCGGGTTGTTACAATCCCTGTGACGGGTGCTGATGTCACCAGCATTGCAAGCGCTCGTGTCGCGATAAAAGTGGCTGACCAAATTTTTACGCAGGATTTTCCCAACCCTGCGCCCAATCTTAACTATCAGTTCGAATGGGATGGTCGGAATGCGCAAGGGCGGCCGGGTGGGTCTCGTCGCGCAAATATCAAGGTTATCTATTTTGCGGCAGATGGTACTTTTGAGTCTTCTACTTCGATGCGGGTTATGAGTCACTGGAACAGTGAGCGCATGGGGATCGGAGGATGGACAATCTCGCCCGTTCACCACTACGATTTTCTGAACGAGCGTTTGTATTTAGGTGACGGGAACACGCGAAATGTAACAGCCGCGCCCTACGGCGCAAATTCCGACGGATATTTGATTGCGGCTGAAGATGGATCTGAGTTCTACATTTTCAATTCCGATGGCCTTCATCTTGAGACTAGGCATGGACTAACAAAAGACCTTCTGTACTCTATGACCTATAGTTCTGATGACCGTCTCAACTCGATAACTGATGCATTTGGCAATGCGACCGTAGTTGAACGCGGTCCTGACAATGACATTGTTTCGATTACAGCACCCTTTGGCCAAAAGACCCTTTTTACCGTCGACGGAGGTAATAGAGTCGCTTCCATCACCAACCCACTAGGCGAGACCTACTCAGCGCAGTACCGAAATATGGGCATTATGACGTCATTTTCAAAGCCGTCTGGTCTGACCAGCTCTTTTGAAACTAATAGTCGGGGACTTCTGCTAAAAGATCTTGGAGCTGGTGGCGATTTTACTGCGCTCGAGCGGTTGATCAACCCGGGGACTCCATCGCAGGTCAGGTCGACATCTGCACTTGGCCGCGCACAAGTTTTGACATCGGTTGCCAGTGGAAATGCTTCCTTATTAATTCGTATTGACCCACGAGGACTGCAGACCACTACAGTTGACAATCCTGAGGGGGCCTCCAAAACTGTTGATCCATCCGGCAGGTCGAGTTCTGCTGAGGCCGGCCCTGACATTCGTTTTGCAAATATGGCGCCAATTCCTGTCTCTAGCGTCGTCGAGATACTGGGTACCAACCTAAGAATGGTGGCTAAAACTGAACAAATGACTTCCATCGAGGGCCCGATCGATCCGAGCAGCCTGACCGATTTTGAGGTTCGCACGACGCTGCAAGAGAATACTAATCGGGTTTCCGTAACAAACTTTACTATTGCTGATAGGACACAACGTTCTGCCACCGCAGAGGGACGTACAAGTTCTTCCACACTAAACGACAAGGGGCTTCTGGCTTCAAGCCAAATTGGCGAATTACTGCCGGTTTCTTATGCCTACACGTCACGTGGCCAGTTGAGATCGGTCACCCAGGGTGACCGCGTGACGTCGTTTCAATACAATGCTCAAGGCCATATGTCCGGGACAACTGATGCTCTTGGTAGGCAGAGCAACTTTGCATACGATCAGGCGGATCGAATGATTTCCCAAACCCGACCGGATGGTCAGGTTTTAGCTATGCGATATGATGCCAATGGCAATCTGATTGGCATCACTCCTCCTGGCAAAACGGAACATAAGTTCTCCTTGAACCTCTTTGAACTTATGGCCGAGTATTTACCTCCGATTCTCGGAGGCACCACATCAACCAACACTTTGTTTGACTACAACCTTGATCGACAAATGACGGCTATTCATCGACCCGATGGCCGCTCGGTTTCGATGAACTACAATGCGGCGACAGGGGTGCTAGAAAGTACGACTGGGTCGGACATTCTTAACTCCTTTACCTATTCGCCTGTGACTGGACTTCCGACTCAAGTGACCTCAATCGACGGAGTCACAACAAGCATAGAATACGTCGGTCCGCTCCCTAGCCGCTTCGCGAATTCGGGCAGCGCCACTGGCGGAGTCAAATTCGCGTTCACTCCTGAGTTCGAAATTCAAAGTATCCAGGTCGAAGCCAACGGCCAAATTCATTCGCCTGTGAACCTGACGTACAACAGAGACAATGAGTTGGTCTCGGTTGGGATTGAGCAGCTCGCGCGTGCACAGCTAACCGGTTTTATTACTAGCAGGACCATTGGTGGAGTGTCCGGGACCTACAGTCACAACGGGTATGGCGAGCTGGTCTCGGAGGTTTACAAATTCAATGGTTCGGACTTATCCTCATTTAATATGGCGCGAGACAAGCTGGGTCGAATCACCGTGAAAGACGAACTCATCGGAGGCCAGACCACACGGCAAGAGTTTACTTATGATCTGTCAGGTCGATTGAGTGCAGTCAGTCGCAATGGCGTGCTGCGGTCCTACACCTACGACGCCAATGGCAATCGCTTGTCCATCACTGAGAACGGTTCGACTTCCGTCAATTGGGTTTACGATGAGCAGGATCGCTTGATCCAAGCGGGTAATGTTTCCCTTACCTACAACGCCAACGGCGATTTGGTAAGTAAAACAAATGGAGGAAACTCCTTACAGCTGGTGTACGACAGTTTAGGCGCGCTGAAGGCTGCGACGGTTGTAATTGCAGGTAGCAATCCAAATGATGATTCGAGTTCAGATGATGATAGCGACGATGACGACGATAGTCGCTCCGAAGACCATCGATCTCATGACCGTGGGAAGAAGGGCCATAAGAAAAAGCACCGTGACCACGGTAAGCATAAAGGCAAGAACAAGCCACCGACGAACGTCGCTACAACAAAACGGATTGAGTATCTTGTCGACGGGCAGGGCCGCAGGGTGGCTAAGAAGGTCGATGCCGTCGTGACCAAACAGTTTGTCTACCAGGGTGATCTTCAGCTCGCGGCCGAGCTCGATGGGGCCGGTAATTTGGTTAAACAGTTTGTGTACGGCACAAAACCTCACTCGCCCGACTATATGATCTTTGGTGGTAGCACCTACGCCATCATCTCGGATCAAGTCGGCTCACCTCGACTCGTGGTAGACATTGCCACGGGCCAAATCGCGCAGCAGATTGAATACGACGAATTTGGGCAAATCCTCAGCGACTCGTCACCCGACTTTCAGCCCTTTGGATTCGCCGGCGGCTTGTATGATCAGGACACGAAGCTCGTGCGATTCGGCGCCCGCGATTATGATCCTGCGATCGGGAGATGGACGGCGAAGGATCCGGTAAGGTTTGAGGGCAGTGTTGGCAATCTTTACTCTTATTCAAGTGCTGACCCGGTTAATGCCATTGATCCAACCGGATTGGTCAAGTGCAACTATTCAATCGGGAGCGGGAACTTAACTTGTCTGTCGAATGACAAAATTACGCAAGTCACTATTCTTGCGATCTCAGGCTACAATGTTTTGCAGGGAATTGTGTCTGCCACTGGGCAGAAATATGGGCCGATTCCGGTCGGCACCTATGATATCCGAAAAGGAGTCGGCCAGACTGGGCGCAACTGGTATTTGGATCCTGGGCCAATTGGTCGTTTACTTTATAAGTTTAAGTTGGTGAGAGGCGGATTTAATTTGCATCTTGGTACTGGTACCGCATCCGAAGGATGTCTAACTGCTAGACCGAATGACAATCCAGGCGGCGTTTTCACAACACTTGACTTGCTTTTCCATCGGGACTTGGGCGAAAACTCGCTCACAGTCACGGAGTAGAGCATGGATTGGCTGGGTAAATAATGAGACTATCGGCTTTGGCTATCGGGGTCGCATTGATATTTCAATCTTCTTCAGCGTGGGCTTCCTCGTCTTACCAGACATGCAAAATTGGCGATGTTGAATTTGATTCAAACGGAATTTTGGTTACCCATATTTCCTGTTCAGGCAAGGACGGAAGCGATTATTTTTCGGGGGTCGGCATTCGAACTTTGGAGATAAAATTTGCTGATTGGGAGACCCCTGGTATGAGTTTTGTCGACAGGTTAATTTTTAGATTCATAACCCGATCTCTAGGCCTATCCGAAAGAGAATTTCGAGAGGCTGCTCATAGGATCTTGAATGCCTATAAGAGCGAGTCAGAACTCCCCATTTTGCTTCATGGCGAGCCCAAGGCTCACGAGAGCGGAAGGTCAAAGATTGGCTTCTTAAAAATTGGAACTTTTGAGGGGCATGAGGTTGTCGAAATTTACGGAAGCCCTCGTGTTGTTCCATAAGGAGGGAAGAATCGGCGCCCGCGATTATGATCCTGCGATCGGGAGATGGACGGCGAAGGATCCGATCCTATTTAATGGCGGTCAAGTGGGTCTCTATGTCTATTCAATGGGCGACGCGATCAATCGCTTTGATCCGTCTGGCCTTGCGAGCTGTGAGTATTCGGTCGGTGAACAACGTCTCGACACAGGGCATGGTGGCAGCTCATTCCCGATGCAGCCACAAAGAAGAAAATATCGGCCTATGGCCGAGATTCTAATTCGTTTTTTCTTCACCCAGGACGGGAATCCGATGGTTGTTTGACAGTCGAATCTGAGAGAAACTCGAATGGCAGCTATAACTTGAGCCGCTTCAGAGGCATTAATGAAGTGCTTCTTCGAGATGCCGGCAGAAACTCGCTGACGGTGAATCCATGATGGCTAGGCTTCTGAGAATAATTTTGATTTCCCCTTTGCTTGTCGGATTTCAGTGTCGGGCTGATATCGAGACTCAAACTAGAGCCTTTCACGAAGGGGATTATGTAACTTCTTTTAGTCTTCTTAAATCTCGACAGAAGTTGAATGAGCCAACCGACTTGAAACGACTCGCTCTCCACTACGCATTAGGTCGGGGCACCAAAAGAAATGAAGTCGAAGCTGAACTCTTGATCTTGAAAGCCGCAAAAGCCGAGAAAGATTTGCTGGCCAAATTAGAGGATGGAGTCGAAAGCTGTCCCCAGCTGAAAATTGAGGCAGAAAATTTGATAAACGTTGCAAACGCTATTTTGGGCGAGGCTCGCTGGGACCCCCAAGCAAAGAAGTTTGCGGAACGATTGATGACGAGAGCAAAATCTGAATTTCAGTATAAGAAAGGAATTTGCCCGGCTGTCGACAATTTCGGTGGACTTTGAACACTTGTGTTGACAAAATATTTGCACCGGCAAAATTTGATAGATTTAAAAGGAAAGATGCCGGAATTGACCGAAGAGCTTGGCAATTCTCGTGTTTTTTCTCACTGGTTGTTGCACCAATAACCTGCTCAACGAAATCGAATCCGCAAAACCCGACAGACAGAATTTCCTTATGACTCTTAGTCGCCAGGAATCAAAATGGTCCTTTTACTTGGATCAGATCCGCTCGGGGAAGTCGGAGTATCTTAAGGCCTGGCCGGATATGAAGAAGGCTGCCGATGCGGGAATTGCGCAGGAGCTCGATCTCGTACTGAGCGAGCTACTATCGAGAAATCCAGGTTTGGTCTTTCTTACTATTGAGAGAGGATGGAAAGGATCTGGCCGGGATAAAGCTTTGGAGAGAGTTTGTTCCATCTCAGGTAATGAGTTCGCAGACATTCCTGGGGTTTCAGATCAGGATGCGAGCAAGCGCCCGTACGAGTCAGTTTCTTTGAGGATCAAAGAAATAGGTAAGTTAGAGGGAAATATCTTGGGATTGAATCGATGTGCGAGTCAAAGCTAGAAGAACAGTCCAAATTCTATTTGGAAAGATTGAAGGTGAGGTAATATTTTTTAGGCATGATCTCTACTTTATGGTGAGTTTCAAATCTTAGGAGATCGGCTGGTCGACGTACCTGGTGGTTCGGCGCCAGATCCCTGGGTTAAATCGGATCCAGTCAGAGCATGCGACTCGGCAGGGAATTCAAATCTTGGGGCCCATCCACCTCAAATATGTGACGGCATCGAAACCAAAGTCGGAGTTACCCGCTTGGATTTTAAGGATCAGGCCGGTGAAGTTAGGGAGTTAGAGTTTGTCCTTTCCATCAATTCGGACCGGCAATTGCCGAAGGCATGGCGTGACAGAGGGTGGTTTTTAACGGCACGAAGTGGTGCGAAATGTACCTTCAAAGTGAATGGCAAAACGTGAGCATAATTATCCGATTTCTTCCATAGAGGAGCAAGGCGAAGATCCTTGTGATGAGGATCATTGAATTTCTAAACCAACGCTACCGCTCGGAACGATCGATCAGCTTCGCTTTGGCTTTTTGCCAGTAGGTTTCTTTTTCTGCGGGAGATAAATCGGTCCAGCGCATGCCATCGTCGGCGATCAGATCTTGCATCAGGGTGAAGCGGGATTCGAAGCGGCGGTTGGTTTGTCTAAGGATTTGCTCGGCATCGCCTTTAAGGTGACGGGCCAGCTGCGCCAGCGTGAACATCAAGTCGCCGAGTTCAGATAGCAAGTGTTCGTGTTTGTTATTTGGAGAATTTTTCTCGAGCTGATCGAGTTCGGCTTCGAGCTCGCCGAATTCTTCGCGGACTTTGGTCCACACTTCTTTAAAGCCCGGCCAATCGAAGCCAATCTTTTCGGTTTTGTCGCCGATCTTTTGGGCCCTGACCAGAGCGGGGAGACCCGCGGGGATGCTCCAGGTGGGGCGCGCGCTGGACTGACCTTTTTCCGCCGCTTTGATGTCGGCCCAATTGCTTAAGACTTCAGCGGATGAGTTGACCTTCTTGTCGCCAAACACGTGGGGATGCCGACGGATCATCTTCTCATTGAGAATTTGAATCACGTCATGGATATCGAACGTTTTTTCCTGCCGGGCGATTTCTGAGTGGAGGACCACTTGCAGAAGAAGGTCGCCGAGCTCTTCTTTGATTTCGTCCTTGTTTTTCGAATCGATGGCCTCAGAGAGCTCAAAAGCCTCCTCAATTGCGAAGCGAGTTAGACTTTGGTGGGTCTGCTCCTTGTCCCAGGGACAGCCTTCGGGGCCGCGCAGAAACTCCACGACTTTCAGCAGGCTGTCAAAATCTCTCAGCTTTTCAGGTGCCTTTGGCATGATCTGGTCCTCTTCGTTTAGCTAGATTAGTGCAAGCTTTAGTATCCGGCCGTGATAATATAGACTGGTTTTGCCGAAAAAAGAAAGACATGGGCAAGTACAAACGAAGGTTCAAATTCAATAGTGACGAGGTGCATTGGCGGGCCAAATACATGGATCCGTCGCGCCGCTTTGTGGATTGGGTTCGGGACCTTAGCTTTTCTCACACCTTCTTTGGCAAAACCTTTCAGTACCTGGATGAGCGCTTGGGGATTCGCGCCTGGGCGTCGATCTTTTTATTTTGTTTAGTTTTAAGTTTTATTATTTTTTGGGACGTGGACGTCATCCACAACGTGTCGCTGGGGGACGTTGCCACCTCTGACATTAAATCGCCCATCTCGTTTCAGATGGTCGATGAAGTCGCCACCGAAGATAAGCGTCAGACCGCAGAGACTTCGATTCCTCCCGTCTTTGATTACGATCCGAATACCTATGAGACTTTGATTGAAAGAGTTTATCGAAGCTTCCGTACCATGCGGCGGGAGATTCGCTCGATCAAGTGGCCGGCCAATGCGGCCAAACGTGAAGAAGAGATCAAGGACTTCAATAGCTTTAAGCCGATGTTCGAGCGGGAGCTGGGACTCGAGATTCCCGAGCGCATGTTCGAATGGCTGACCGAGCATCGATTTTCGGCGCCTTATGAAAACATTCTTCTGCGCGCTCTGGTGAAGTGGAAATCACGCCGGATTATGGATGGCCAGGCGGCGTTGTTTAAGGCCGCAGACTCGAGACTTTTGGTCCGCGTGGTGGGACCGGGCGGGGATGGACACGAAGAATTCACTCTTCGCCGTGATGAAGTCAACGATATCAAAAAACTCTCTGAGTTCGATTTGACCGGCGTGGTGGGTGTGGACCGTCTGCCCCAGCGGGATCAAAAGATCGCTTTGGATTTGGCCCATTTATTGATCGTGCCGAATTTGACTTACAATCGGCAAGAGACCTTAAGCCGTAGACAAAAGGCGCGCGATGCAGTTTTGCCGGTGCAGGTTTCAGTACAGAAGAATCAAGTCATTGTCGCGGCGGGCTCAGTCATTCAGCCGCTCCAAATGTCATTGATTCGACAGCTCAATAACTTGCGCAGCTCGAGGCGGACCGATTTTGTCTCTTTGGTCGTCGCCTTTTTATTTATGATTCTAGTGACGGTGTTCTTCTCTTATTTACGCCGGACGATCTCTTATCGCTTAGACGTTTCGTTGAAAGATATTTACGCCATGGGCTCGGTGGTGCTGCTCGTGGTGTTGATGACTAAGGTCTACATGTTTATTACCGATGCGGCCTTTGCGACCAGAGGCTCGATGGTGCCGGCCAATTCGCTGGTGTATGCGGCACCGGTGGCCGCTGGTCCTATGCTCGTGGGCTTGATGATCTCGGCTGGTGAGATCGTGTGGCTCTTTACAATTTTTTTGGCGATCACGGTCGCCATGATGATGGATTTCAACTACACCTTTGTGTATCTGCTGGTGGCGGCCATAGGTGGAATTGCCGCGGCTCGCGGTGTACACTCTTGCACGAAGCGAAACGATATTTACTGGGCCGGTGTGCGAACCGGATTGGTCAATGCCTCGGTTTTAGCGGCCGTGACTTTTTTGCAACCTGAAGGCGAGCGCCCTCTTTGGGTCGATTTGGCTTGGAACGTGCCTTTGGGTTTTTTCGGCGGCCTTTTGTCCTCACTGGTGACGATGGCGCTGATCCCCTTGTTTGAAACCATCTTCAATTACACAACCGATGTGAAGTTACTCGAGCTCTCAAGTCTCAATCATCCTTTGATGAAAGAAATGATCGTCAAAGCACCAGGAACTTATCATCACTCACTTGTGGTCGGCAGCATGTGCGAAGCCGCGGCCGAAGAGATCGGCGCCAATCCGCTGTTGGCCAAGGTGATGGCGTACTATCACGACATTGGCAAGATGGAGCACCCGCAATACTTTATCGAAAACCAAAAGCCGGGTCACAATCCGCACGATCATATCTCGCCCCATATGAGTAAGACCGTCTTGGTCGCCCATGTGAAAGATGGCGCCGAGATGGGATACAAAGCCAAACTGGGGCCGAACATTATCGATGGAATTTTGCAGCATCACGGGACCACTTTGATCAGCTACTTCTACAATCGGGCGCTAGATGCGCAAGACCAGAATATTCACACCGTACAAGAGGCCGATTTTAGATACCCAGGGCCTAAACCTCAGTTTCGTGAAGCGGCTTTATTGATGCTCGCGGACTCGATCGAAGCCGCGGCGCGCTCTTTAGATGAGCCCACGGCGGGTCGCTTGACCTCATTGGTGCGAAACATCATTCAGAGTAAATTTCTCGATGGCCAGCTAGAAGAGTGCGATCTGACCTTGGCTGATTTAAGTGTGATCGAAGACACCTATCGACGGGTGATCTTGGGAATTTATCATCAGCGCATTGACTATCCGCAAGGCCCCAGTCAACAACAGCAGCAGGCGCGCTTGCGGCTACCGCCCGCACTGCCCCCCGGCACTGGGTTTGTGCGCGGTGCGAGCAAGTTTAAAAAAGGCACGCCTGTCTAATATGAAACTGCTGTTGATCAATCAGACGTCGACTCGTGTTCAAAAAAAGTGGATGATCGGGTGGCTCAGTCGATTAACTTTTGAATTGAAAAAACGCCGCGTCGCCCGCTTAGCGGGAAAAGAGTTGGTTGTGGTGCTGGTCGAGCGCCCCGAAATTCGTCGTCTCAATCGCCTCTACCGAGGCAAAGACAAAGCCACCGATATTTTAAGCTTTCAGGGTTCCGACGAGGACAGCGTGGGCGAATTGGTGATTTGTCCTGCCGTCTTGCGCGAACAGGCCAAGCGGACGGGACTCACTCCAAGGGCCGAGATGGGCTATATGATCATTCACGGAGTTTTACATCTTTTGGGCTATGATCACGAGCGCCCGACCCAGGAGCGGCGCATGTTCGCCTTGCAAGACGCGATTTTTGCTAAGGTAAATCACTAGCGCAGTCGCGCCATTAGAAGTCCTTTGACGCTGCCGCTTTGATCCCCTATTCTGCCGACTCAACGCTCGAAGAGAAGGATCCGTCATGTCGGTGGTAACGCAGAGTTCAGAAGTCAAATCACAGCTTATCAAGCTGCGCGACAAAGCCGAAGAACTGCGGAGGTATCTTTGACATCGAGGCCAAGTCGAAGCGCTTATTAGAGCTTGAACAGAAAGTCCAAAATCCCGCCATATGGAATGACCATTTAGAAATGCAAAAGATCAACCAGGAGAAAGTTTTTCTGGAGCGATCGGTGCAAGACTACGAAGAGGTCCATCAAAAGATCGAAGACACTGTGGTCCTTTTAGAAATGGCCGTGGAAGCGAAGGACGAATCGACCTTTATTGAAGTCAAATCCGAAGTTTCACAAGTGGTGGCCAAGCTCAATGATTTGGAACTTAAGAGTCTGTTAAGCGGCGAAGTCGACCCCAATAATGCGTACATCTCGATCAACTCCGGCGCCGGCGGCACCGAGGCCCAAGATTGGGCGGCCATGCTGCTTAGAATGTATATACGCTGGGCTGAGCGTAAAGGGTTCAGTGTCGAAGTGCTCAGTCAAAACGATGGTGAGGAAGCCGGGATCAAATCGGCCACCCTCTTGATTGAGGGACCCTATGCCTATGGTCATCTGAAGGCTGAATCGGGAGTTCATCGTCTGGTTCGCATTTCACCCTTTGATTCCAATGCTCGCCGGCACACCAGTTTTGCCAGTGTCTACGCCTGGCCCGAAATTTCAGACGACATCGATGTTGAAATTAGAGATGAAGAAATTCGGTTGGACACTTACCGCGCGAGTGGTGCGGGTGGACAGCACGTGAATCGAACGGACTCCGCGGTGCGAATTACGCATATTCCGTCGGGCATCATCGTTCAGTGTCAGTCACAGCGAAGCCAACACGCCAACCGAGACAAGGCCTATAAAATGTTAAAGGCCGCTCTTTATGAGAAAGAGTTGGAGCGTCGACAGGCCGAAGTCGATGCGATCGCGGGCGAGAGAAAAGCCAACGAGTGGGGAAGCCAAATTCGCTCTTACGTTTTGCACCCCTATCAGCTTTGTAAAGATCATCGAACCGATTTTGAAACCAGCAACCCAAGTGGGGTTTTAGATGGTGACTTGGATGGCTACATCCATGCTTACTTAAGGGACCAGGCGCTTAAGAAAAAGGCGGCCCATTGACGGCCTGGTATTTGGCGGTTCGATATTTAGGAAGTCTTCGCCAGTTTTTCAATCTGTCGACGTCGCTAAGCATCGTGGGCATGACGATTGGCGTGTCCTCGTTGGTCGTGTCGATGGCCGTGTTCAGCGGGTATGTGTCCACTTTAGAACAAACGGTGCAAGATGCCGTGGGACACCTGTTGATCTTAAAGCGCGGTAGCGCCAATCAAGAAGAGATGCTGGGTGAGCTTCAATCCGTCGTTCCCGATATGGTGGCGTCCACTCCGTTTGTCTATGCCGAAGCCATTTTGGCCGACAAGGGCCGCATCGGCGGCGTGATGATCGAAGGTATTGAAGAATCCACCGTGCACAAAGTCCTTAATCTGAAGGCTCGATTGGTCGAGGGCGATTTAAATCTGGAGTCTGACCCTGACGACAAAGCCCCCCGGGTGTTGATCGGCAAAGGGATCGCGAAAAAATACGACCTTCATGTTGGTGATAAGTTTCGAATCGTGGTGCCTCTGACTTCGGAGTTTCAAAGCAGTCAGTTTAAACCCAAGATTGGGCAGTTCACCGTGGCCGGTGTGATCAACTTTGGCCGGCATGATTTCGACGCACGATATGTAGTGATGGCCTTGAATCGCCTGCAAAATTTTGTCGAGATTGGTAAAAAAATCACCGGTTATCGCTTGCGCTTGAAGGATCCCAAGCAGGCGCGGGGTGTGGCGATGGACATCGCGAATAAGTTTGGCAGTGTGTATTGGGCCCGGGACTGGCAAGAGGTCAATCGCAACCTGTTTGAAGCCGCGCGGTTAGAGAAAGCGGTTTTGTTCTTTGTTTTGATGATTTTAGTGGTGGCCGCGGCTTTCAATATTGCCAACACTTTGTTTATCAACGTGGTGCAACGGTATCGGGATATCTCAGTTTTAAAGACTTTAGGGGCCCCTGATCGTTTGATCCGACGTATTTTTACGGTGCAAGGATTGATCGTCGGGGGAGTTGGTGCGACGATCGGCCTGATTTTAGGTTTGCTGCTGTGTCGCCTTTTTGAATGGCTGCAGACTTCTTATCAATTGATACCAGCCGAGGTTTACAAGCTGGATCACATCGACTTGGAAGTCAGGGGATTGGATTTGTTAATTATCTTGGCGGCCTCGCTGTTGATTTGTTTTATCGCCACCCTGGTGCCCTCGCGTCGCGGCTCTCGCATTACTCCGGTGGAAGGGTTGAGGTACGAATAATGCTTCGAGCATCTAGAATCGAAAAGAGCTATGGCCGACTGCATATTTTGCGGGGCCTGGATTTCGAGATCGTGCGAGGTGAGGCCGTTTGTATACTGGGTGCGTCGGGCGCTGGTAAGAGCACATTTTTGCACATCTTAGGTACATTGGATCGGCCGACTTCGGGGACTGTTTATTATGGAAATGAAAATCTCTTCACCAAGTCGGATAGCGAACTTTCTGCCTTTCGCGCCGAAAAGCTGGGTTTTGTATTTCAGTTTCATCATCTGTTGAGTGAGTTCACGGCCGAAGAGAATGTCATGCTTCCCGGTCGAATATCGGGTCGGCCACAGGGCGAGTGTCAGGCGCGGGCGCGCGAACTTTTGGATTACCTGGGGCTCTCGCATAGGCTGGGTCATTATCCTTCCCAGCTCTCCGGCGGGGAACAGCAGCGAGTCGCGATTGCGCGGGCGCTCTTTCATCGTCCGCCGATTTTGTTGGCCGATGAGCCCACGGGCAATTTGGACAGTGAAAACTGCGCCAAGATTCAAGATTTATTTTTTCGATTGAAAGAAGAAATGGGGCTGACCTTGGTGGTCGTCACGCACGACAGCCAATTTGCTGCACGGTTCCCCAGATCTGTGAAAATGGCCGACGGTCAATGGGTTTTTTGAATGTGGGCGCCGTCCATGTCTTTGACTTTCTTTCGAATTTCGGGCTAGGTTCAGAATTCAGAGTTTAAGTGTTGAAAACAACTTGGGAAATTCTTAATTGAAGCGATCCTTTTTGCCACTCGCGCTGGTCTTGGCTTTATCCTCATTTTGGAGTGAGGCACAGTCACGTCCCGAAGCTTCGCCTTCGGTGACAAAGCCACCAGCGGCGAAACCTGCAGCGCCGGCGGCACCGGTGAAGGGCCGCGCGTCTTCTGCAAGAAAAAAACCTGCGACACCTGCGACAGAAGAATCCCGACCTGCGGTCTCGGCCGGGATGATTAATAAGATCGTAATCAAGGGCAATAAGAAGATTGAGGCCGACGCGATCCGGGCCAAATTGGTGTCGAAAGAAGGCGGACCGTACGCCGACGAACAGATTCGAAAAGACATCGAAGAGCTTTTTGCGATGGGCTACTTCCACAATGTGGAAGTCGAACGCAGCGACAGTGGTCCTATCGTCCTCACGTACATTATCACCGAAAAGCCTTCGATTACGGAAATCACCTACGATGGTAATGATGAAATTGAAGACCAAGACTTAAAGGACGCCGCGGGCCTTAAACCCTACGAAATTTTAGATATGGGCCGTATTCGCGAGGCCGTCGAAAAGATGGAGAAGCTGTACGAGGATAAGGGCTTCTTCCTAGCCCGAGTCAATTTTAAGCTCGAGCCCACGGGTGAGGGTGACAACGTCCGGTTGAACTTTAACATCACCGAAAACGACAAAGTGAAGGTGAAGCGCATTAGCTTTATCGGCAATAAGAAGATGGGCAGCGTGAAGCTCAAGTCGGTGATGCTGACTCAAGAGGGCGGGTTCTTCAGCTTTATTTCGGGATCAGGTGCCTACAAGCAAGAGGCCTTTGATCGTGACGTTCAAATGCTGAACGTCCTGTATTTTAATGAAGGCTACGTACAAGTAAAGATCGATCGCCCCCAGGTGTATGTGACACCCGATAAGAAGGGGATCTTCATCACCGTTCGAATTGAAGAAGGTGAGCAGTTTAAAGTGGGATCTGTCGATTTCACCGGGGATTTGCTCTTCTCACAAACAGAGCTGTTTGAAGCGACTAAGATCCAAGATCAGGATCTGTTTCGTTACCAAGTGTTGCAAGATGACTTGAAGGCCTTGCAGGCGAAGTACGGGGATTTGGGTTACGCTTATGCTAACCCGATTCCGCGCACTCGAATTCGCGAAGCCGATCGCGAAGTGGATATCACTTTTGAGATCGACAAGGGTCATAAGGTCTACTTAGGTAAGATCAATGTGGTGGGCAATAGCAAAACGCGTGACAAAGTGGTTCGTCGTGAGCTCAAGATCGCCGAGGGCGAACTCTACAACGAAACCCGCCGACGTGAGTCTTTGGACAACGTCAAGCGCCTCGGATTTTTCGAAGAAGTGAATTTCAACACGAAGGCCCCCAAAGGGCGCCCTGAAATTATGGACATCGATATTGTGGTGAAGGAGCGTAACACCGGGACCATCCAGGTCGGTGCCGGATACTCCAACTACTCGAAGTTTGTCTTTAATGGTCAGGTGAATCAGATTAACTTTTTGGGCCGTGGTCAAAAACTAGGCGTGTCCGTCGACTTATCGAAACGGCAATCGTTGTACAAAGCGAGTTTCACGGAGCCTTACTTCTTCGACACCGAATGGTCGGTCGGGGGCGATGTTTACCGTAGTAACCGACAAGTTCCCGAAGCTTATTATGAAGAGATCAAGACCGGTGCGGCGGCCCGAGTGGGACATCCTTTGGCGCCATACTTGGATGGATTTATCCGCTACAAATTGGATGAGACCGAGTTGAAATTAGACGACACCAATGGGGATCCGGATCTCTTCCCGGTCGATACGGCGAATGGAACGACCTCCTCTGTGACCTTCACACTAGAATACGATAAGCGAGATGACCGATTTGCCCCGACCAAGGGTATTTTTAGCTCGGTGTCTTTAGAATACGCCGGTGTGGGTGGTAACAAGAATTACACCAAAGGTTATGGAACCTTCCGCTACTACAAGACAGTGATTTGGGACTTGGTCTGGCGAAATAATTTGTCCTATGGATTTATCTCGTCCAATGACTCGAGCAAGGCGCCACCGTTTAACGAATTGTTCTTGCTTGGTGGTGCGAACAGCTTGCGTGGATATGACTGGTTCTCAGTCGGTAAGCGGAAGTTTTCGACCAAATCCTATAGTGAGGCCAAAGCTGGTGGCTTAAGCGATGACGACGCTTATATTCAAGCTTTGCGGCCCTTTGGTGGTACTCAGCAGTTGTTCTACAATTTGGAATTCCAATTTCCGTTGATCAACGAAGCCGGCATCAAGGGTGTTGTGTTCTACGACATCGGGGATGCAGACGATCAAATCGCGATCAGCAAGCTTCGACAAGATTGGGGCTTTGGCTTCCGTTGGTTCTCTCCCATCGGTCCCCTGCGCTTTGAGTGGGGCTTCCCCATCCAGCGTCGCGCCAAATTTAGCGAAGACTCCGTCAACTTCGAATTCGCCATCGGCGCCCCCTTCTAAAAAGGAGTCCGCACCTATAGCGGCGGCAGCGCGTCGGGCGTCTTGGTGCTTCACGAATCCGAAAGATTCTCGCGTGACTTAGACTCGCACGGTAGTCACCAGTCCCAGTCCGAAGGAAACAGAAGGGTGATGGCCGCCATTGCTGCAAATTTGGGCACACGCGCAGGCCGGGTACTAACCGCAAAACGCAGACACTTGTGAACAGACCGTTCGGCCTCACTATATTACGCGCTCCGGCGCCAAGAGCCCGCGCTGAGGACTTCAGGCTCGGTCAGTTGCCAAACCCTAAGCCTCACCTTATATATGTCGAAAAGGAGAAAACCGGCTTATGACACGCAATACTACACGTCATGTAGTGACTCAGTTCGCTGTGGCACTTATTTTGTTTTTTGGGGGCAGCCTCGCCCATGCGGAAGTGAAAATTGGCTACATCGATATGCAAAAGGCCATTCAAGAAGTAAAGGCCGGCAAAAAAGCCAAGCAGGAGCTCGAATCCGAATTTAACAAGAAAAAGAAAGAGCTCGAAAAGCGCGAAGCGACGATCAAAAAAATGGGTGAGGATTTCGAAAAGAAATCGATGGCGATGAATGATGAAGCCCGCCAAAAAAAGCAAATGGAAGTGCAGATGCAAATGCGCCAATATCAAGAGCTCGCAGCCAAGAGCCAAATGGAAATCCAAAAGCGCGAGCGCGAGCTGACTCAGCCGATCGTGACCAAGCTGCGTGGGATTATCGACGAAATCGCTAAAAAAGAAAATTTCACTATGATTCTTGAGCGCTCAGAAAATGCCGTCATGTGGGCTAAGAAGGATCTCGACCTTACAGAGCGAGTGATCAATACTTACGATTCTGGCAAGTAGGTCCGTGTGGAAGCTCAGGCCGGTATTACCGAAATCTTAAGGCTTTTGCCTCACCGCTTTCCCTTTCTTTTAGTGGATAAAATTCTATCCAAGGAAGTGAATAAAGAGGCGTCGCGGACCGGACAGAAGATTGTTGTGCAAAAGAATGTCACTTTTAATGAACCCTTCTTCCCTGGACATTTTCCCGACATGCCGATCATGCCTGGGGTATTGCAAATCGAGGCCATAGCTCAGGCCTGTTGCTTGGCCTATTTGAGACCTGGTGATCCGGAGTTTGTATTTTTCATTGCGGCCATCCAAGACGCGCGTTTTCGCCGTCCTGTGGTCCCTGGTGACTCGCTGATTATATCGGCCGAGATCAAGAAGGACCGAGGCTCCATGTTGCTGGTTACTGGTAATGCTAAAGTCGACGGACAATTGGTCGTGGAGGCCGAAATTTTGGCCAAAGTGTCGCCCAAGGCGAATCGAGGTCATGCATGAAATCGGTCGAAATTCATCCGACCGCCATTTTAGACAAAAGGGCCGAGCTCGATTCGGGCGTGAAGATCGGTCCGTTCAGTGTCATCCGTGGCAAAGTGTGGATCGGTAAGGGCACGCAGGTCGACTCTCACGTAGTGGTTGGTTCTGAGCACGGTGAAGTTCGCATTGGCGAAAACAATCATCTGTTGCCCGGCGCCATGGTCGGAGGTCCTCCGCAAGATCTCAAGTTCAAAGGAGAGACCACTCGACTTGAAATTGGCGATCGCAATACGATCCGTGAGTTCGTGACGGTCAATGTGGGAACTGTGACCGGGGGTGGAGTGACCCGAATTGGTTCTGACAATTTGCTGATGGCCTATGTTCATATTGCCCATGATTGCCAAATTGGTAACCACATTGCCATTGCCAACACGACCAATTTTGCCGGCCATGTGACGGTCGAAGATTATGTGCGCATAGGTGGTGTTTGCAGTTTCAATCAATTTATCACTGTCGGTAAGTATTCCTTCATCGCGGGGGACAGTGCGGTCAACAAAGACATTATGCCGTTTACGATTGCCCAGGGAAAGTACGCGATCTCCCGGGCGCCGAATGAAGTCGGGCTCGAACGTGCGGGATTTTCAAAAGAAGACATTGGCAGCATTTGGAAAGCGATCCGAATCATCACCAAGGGCGGGCACACTATCGAAGAGTCTTTGCAAGAGATTGCAAAGGAATGTGGTTCGAGTGAGCACATACAATACTTAGTGCAATTTATTAAAAACTCGAAGAGAGGAATCGCGCGATGAAGTTAAAGACCGCCGTTGTCGGTGTGGGACACCTGGGTCGATTTCATGCCCAAAAGCACAAGATGATGGAAATCTCCCAATTGATTGGAGTGTGCGATGCCAATCGTGAGCAGGCCGAAAAAGTGGCTGCCGAACTTGGGGTTTCGGCCTATTCCGACGCGAAAGACTTGATTAAAGAAGGCGTCAATGCAGTGACGGTCGCAGCGTCTACGCCCGCGCATTACGAACTCGTGAAACTCTTTTTGCAAAATGGTGTGCACGTGTTGGTGGAAAAGCCAATTGCCTCGACGTCCAAACAAGCCGAAGAGCTTTGCGATTTAGCCGAAAAGAAAAATTTGGTTTTTCAAGTGGGCCATGTGGAGCGCTTCAATCCGGCTTTTGCAGCGGCTCGCGAGAAAATCACCAAACCTCAATTTATTGAATGTCATCGATTGGCCCCGTTTAAAGTCCGCAGTACGGATGTGGATGTGGTGCTGGATCTTATGATTCATGATTTGGATGTGGTCCTATCACTGGTGAACAGTGAGCCAACCTCTGTCTCAGCCGTGGGCAGTCCTGTGTTGACCAAGGTTTTGGATTTGGCCAATGCTCGAATTGAATTTGCCAGTGGAGCCGTGGCTAACTTGACGGCCTCTCGCGTTTCGCAAAATACGCAGCGAAAATTTCGCGTGTTTCAACCCGATCAGTACGTGTCCATCGATTTTCATTTGGGTGAGGTCAATATTTTGACCAAAACCGGTGAATGGAAGGACGACAATTTGCCCATCGATCACAAGCAACTCAACTTAGAAAAGGGCGACGCCTTGTTGGCTGAAACTAAATCTTTTCTCGAAGCCGTTGGTAGCGGAGGAAAAGCCTTGGTCTCGGGTCGTGACGGGCTTCGGGCTCTAAAATTGGCGGAGGCCATCATTGAGGATGCCCGTCGAAGACTCGTCTAAGGGTCGCAAAGTCTTAATTGTGGCCGCCGAGGCATCGAGTTGTCTTTACGCTCAACGCCTACTGGAACACTGGCGAGATCAGAACTTAGAAGTCGAGGCCTTCGGTATCGGCAATGGCGCAATGACTGAGCTTGGATTTCATTGTCTGGCCCGGGCCGAGGACATAGCTGTTGTCGGGATTCAGGAAGTCTTATCTCACTGGGGCGTAATCAAAAAAGCCTTTCATGATGTTGTGCAGGCCGTGCAGGACAAGCGTCCGCAGGTTGTACTCTTACTCGACTATCCCGGCTTTAATCTGAGATTGGCCAAACGCTTGAAGGCACTGGATGTTCCGGTGGTGTACTACATCTCGCCCCAGATTTGGGCTTGGCGACAAGGCCGGGTGAAGGTCATTCAAAAGTTCATTCATAAGATGCTGGTCGTCTTCCCGTTCGAAGTGGATTTTTATCGTCGATTCGGGGTGGAAGTCGAGTTCGTCGGGCACCCTCTTCTGGATGAGATCGAGCGAGGGTTGAGAAGCCCCGCAGAGCGCGATGCGCACCGAGCTAAATTTGGCATTGGGCCGAGTGACCTAGTTTTAGGTCTAATGCCGGGCTCGCGCCATTCGGAGCTTGATCACCATTTGGAGACTCAGCTCAAAGCGGCTGAAAAGCTTGTGACCGAGGATCCTAAATTAAAAGTGATGCTTTTTGTGGCACCTAACTTCACCGTAGAGCAGCTGCAGACCCGGCTCAGCGACCTAAAGTTTCCTCTGATCTTGATAAAGGACGAGCCTTTCCGCATGATTGAACTGGCAGACGTGGTGCTTTGTGCATCCGGAACGGCCACGCTGATGGTGGGTTTGATGGGGAGGCCAATGGTCATCATGTATCGGATGAATCCATTTACGGCCTTCTTGGCCAAACGGTTTGTGCGGCACACACGATTTTTCGGATTGATTAATTTGGTGTTGGATCAATTGGTCGCTCCCGAAGTTTTTCAAGAGGAAGCCAATCCCGATCATCTCGCCCAGTTGCTAAAGCCACTGCTTCAGGATCAGGAGAAACGAGAAGAAATGCGAAGTCTTCTTCTAGGAGCTCAGTCCAAGCTCGGCACGGCCGGCGCGACCAAGCGTGTGGCGGGAGTCTTGGCATCCTATTGGTCGGGTTTATCATGATTCGGCACACACTCTTTCCATTTCAGTTGGCCTATTACTCCGCCACTTCACTGCGCAACTGGGCCTATGATGTGGGACTTCGCAAAGCGAAGCAGGTCGAAGCCAAGGTCATTTCCATTGGCAATTTGACGGTTGGCGGAACGGGCAAAACCCCGATGACAATTTTTTTGATCGACGAATTGCTCAAGCGGGGACTCTCCGCCGGCGTGGTCAGTCGAGGGTACGGACGCTTGGAGAAAGGTGTCCTTGAAGTCGAAATTTCTCCCCGCGCGGTTGAGCGATTTGGAGATGAACCTGTGCTGATCAAAACGGCCCACCCCGAAATTCCTATCTTTGTGGGTGAGAAGCGCTCGAAAGCCGCCGAGTCATTGTTGGCGCATAAGAAAGTAGATGTTCTGATCGGCGATGATGCTTTTCAACACCGAGCTTTGCATCGTGATCTCAATCTTTTGCTGATCGACGCCACCGAGCCTTTGCAAAACTACTCGCTCTTGCCCGTCGGTCGGGCTCGAGAGGCCAGTCGACCGGCCTTTTCGCGCTGTGATTTTGTTGTTATCACCAAGTGCAATCTGGTGGACGAAGCCACTCTTGGTAAAGTGAAAGACTGGGTCGAGGCCCGAACGAAAAAGCCCATCATTCAGGCGGAATACATACTCAAAAATTATCGATCCACCCTCGGTCAAAAAACGAATGAGCTTAAGGATAAAGTGATTTTGGTATCGGGAATTGCCAAGCCTTATGCATTTGAGGCCATGCTAAAAGATAAGCTTAAAATCGCGAAACATAACATTTACGAAGATCACCATCGCTACACGGATTTGGATATCGAAATTCTACTTGATTCGGCATCCACTCAAGGAGTTCGGTGGATCGTCACCACAGCTAAGGATGAAGTGAAGCTCATGCACTTTCCCCGATTGCGGGAGCGATTGTGGGTGGCGGACTTGAGTTTGAATCTCAAGGGTGAATTGCAGGAGCTTTATGAAAGCCTTGATCGGCTGGCTCGGTAGAGCCCTCGCCTTCGTTATTGCGCGAAGCCCTCGGTTTGTCCGCGCGGGATTGGCCGCCTTCTTAGCTTTTCTTTGGTACGACTTGTTTCGTATTCGGCGGCAGGTTGTGGAGGGGAATTTGGCTCTTGCTTTCCCAGATATGTCACCGAAGGAGAGAGTCCGTCTCGGACGAAAAAATCTGCGACATATCGCTATGAACCTGATCGAGTATTCCTACCTTCCCTTTCTCAACAAAAAAAATGTGTACCGGCGTTTTCGATTTCATAACGAGGAGCTGTTGCAGCAGGCTTTAGCTCGAGGCAAGGGAGTCTTGCTAATGACCTTGCATTTGGGCAATGGGGATCTGGCTTGTGCCGCATTGGCTTTGGCTGGCTATCCGATGACTATGGTCTCCAAGTTTTTCAAGCTGCAATGGTTGAATGACCTTTGGTTTAAGATGCGAGAGCGCTTGGGGGTAAAATTTGTCCCGCCAAGAGATAGCTCTTTTGTCTTGCTGAGGTCTCTTAGACAAGGTCGGGCCGTTATCATTCCACTTGATCAATTCACTGGACCACCGATTGGGGTCCGAACGCAGTTCTTTGGCCACGAGACGGGTACGGCCGCAGGGCTAGCCCTTATGGCCGAAAGGTCGGGGGCACCTGTCTTGTCCGTTTATACCGTGCGGGAAAAGGATGGTACTCACGGCGTCTACTTTATGCGGGAGATGCCAGTTCGTACGTCGCCGGAGGACACGCCGGAACAAATCACACAGCGCTTCAATGATGAATTGGAGTCTTTCGTAAAGCTCCATCCGGACCAGTGGATGTGGATACATAAGAGGTGGAAGAAGTTTAAGTATTGAGGCATGATGGTGGGTATGTCGCGCCGCTCTGATTTGCTTATTTTCTCGGCCCTAATCGCATTGGCTCTCTCTGGTTGCTCAGCCAAGCTTTTACACTATGAAAATTCAGATCAGGTTCTAAAGGTTGACGAATTTGATCAAAAGGTTGAGATCAAGGAGGGCCCGGTCGAGCCGCCCCCCGAACCTGAAATAAAAGAGGTCGAGGGGTCCGCTGCCAAAGCGGACAAGAAACAAGTACCTCCGCCGCCCAAGAAGTCCGCCAAGGACAAGAAGAAAAAGGGACCCGAAAAAAAGGAAGCCAAGGCGCCCAAAATGGAAAAGCGCAAACCAGAATTGGAAGACTCAGTGGGCTTTGAAGGTCGCCGACCGATCAAAGACCCGTTTCGAGTTGGAGAAAAAGTCGAGTTCGACGTTTCTTACTTTAATATCGTCGCGGGGAGTATGGGGGTCGAGGTTAAACCTTTTGCCGAGGTGAACGGGCAAAAGGCCTATCACTTTGAAGTCACAGCTAGAACCAACTCTTTCTTTTCGCGGGTCTACAAAGTGGAAGACCGCGCCGTGACCTATTTGGATTATGAAAATTTAGTCCCATTGAATTTGCAGATTTCGATCAAAGAATCTAAGCAACTGGCAGAGACTCGCACCTTCTTTGATTGGGAGAAGATGAAGGGCAGTTACTGGCAAAAGAGGATTACCGAGGACAAAGGCGAGCAGAACAAAAAAATCGAATGGGATCTTTTGCCCTATTCGCAAAATGTGATCAGCGCGGCCTACTACATGCGAGTCTTTCAGTGGGAGGTTGGGAAGAAATTTGCGTTCCGTGTGGCCGATGAAGGTAAGAACATTATTTTCAAGGGCGAGGTTTTGCGTCGAGAAGAGCTCGATACCCCTGTAGGAAAAATCAAAACGATCGTCGTCAAACCGGTGGTGACGGTCGACGGCGCCTTTAAGCCGGTTGGCGACATGCTGATGTGGATGACCGATGACGATCGAAAGATTTTGGTTCGCATGGAAGCCAAGATCAAAATCGGGACCATTGTGGCCAAACTAAAGTCTTTGGAAAAAGGTCGGGATTAGGGCGAGCCGCCCTTTGCGAATTGCAGCTGATCTCCCTGGATCTGGCGTGAAGCGCTTTCACTGCCTAACCTAAAGGCAATGGCAGAAATAGATTGTCGACATTTCAACGGCTATAAACCCTGTGCTAAAAACGAGACCTGCGATCGCACCCGTTGCTCTCACTTCGAAAGCGTTCGTCAGCGAGTGTTGATTGTTCATTTGGAGGCCTTGGGTGCCGTCCTGCGCTCGACCGCGCTGATCCCGGCCATTAAGCGCAAGTATCCAAAGAGCACGATCACTTGGGTCACGAAAGCGCCAGCGGATCAGCTGTTGATGGGGCTTCCTGACGTCGATCGAGTCCTGACCACGGATGCGAGTGGCTTACTCTCACTTTCAGCCCTGCAATTCGATGTGGGTTTAGTGGTCGATAAGAGTTTACAGGCGGCAGGGGTGCTGTCTCACACCAAGGTGGAACGGGTGTTTGGATTTCGGACTAACTCTTTTGGCGCGATCGTTCCAGCCAATGGGGAGGCGCTTGAGCTCTGGAATCTCGGACTTAATGACCAGAAGAAATTTTTTGAGAATAAAAAATCAGAGGCCCAGTTGGTGCATGAGGCCTTAAATTTGGGCGAATACCGACGTGATCAATACCAGGTCAACTTGTCGGTCAGCGAAATGGCTGAGTCTTTTCGTCGACGAGAAAAA
>JBFWON010000057.1:0-26462 GCA_050250515.1 Bdellovibrionales bacterium
AAGGCGGCTCCTTACGGCCGTCTTCTGAAGGCAGCAACCTAGCAATAGTAGAGCGGATCAATTTGAGAAAGTGAAATCACGTCATCTAGATCACTGCAATCTTTCACCGGGTATTGGATAATGATGGAAAGAGGTAGGGTGAATGGTGAAGCTTTTTAGGGGAATGCGCTTAGCGGCCGCGGTTGTCTCTTTTTTGACGCCGATTTTGTTATACAATAACTGCACGGGCCAGAAATTTTCCACAAATAGTTCGCGTGAGCAGCTCTCTCTTTCGGGCAACGGCGATGGTTATAGCGGCAAGACCGAGATCTATTCCCATTATAGCGCTCAAAATCCTTGCGTCGAAAAAGCTCTCTCGGGAGGCCCACTCCCCAACGCTCAAATTTTTCGTTCCGCAAATCGATTGGACTTGGTTCGAAAAGCTTGCCAAGACATTCCGGCGCAAGCACTGAATTCGGCTGACGTCAGCCCGCAGCCCAACGGAAGCCTTCAATATCAGGGGCGGGATTACACCCCTCAATATGTTGGCCTCTTTGACGTCAAGACGACAAAATGTCCAACAGGTTTTGTGGCAAAGTCCCAGCCCGTACACGCCTCCGTTCTAGAAGCTCCTCTCGACATGGAAAACACACTGATTTGGGATTACAAGGACAGCATGAACGCTGCACTTACTTCCTCATTTAGCGGAATGCCGGCATTTAGTATCACTCGAACTCTGGATGCCAGCACCCAAAATTGGCTTCGTATCAGTCAGTATCAGTTGTTGCAGAAAAACACTTACTACGCACTTTCGTTCTTCGCCCGAGCCGCCTCTTCACGCAGCATAGCTTTAAACGTGTACGATTCGAATCCGAGTATACATCACGGGTATGCCTCATGGAATCTGGACACGGGCGTGGGACAAATTGATGACCAGGTCGCCATGACCAATGTGTCGCTGGCCTCGGAGCCCGTGGCGGGCGGATATTATCTGACTTTTTATTTTCAAACTCCTGATTTTACCCGTGGACTCGACATGGGATTCGCTCCGGTAGATTTGGGCTTAGGCGCATCCGTGATCGCCACCGGTTTTCAGTTGGAACCAATTCGTAATATTTGTGATCCTGTACCGTAGGGCTAAAGTAGATGAAGGACCAATTAACCATAAGCGAAATGGAAGAGTTAGTCCGGAAAGGTGAGTTTCAACTTGTCGTTTCCGAGCTAAAATCAATCCCTACTCGAAAAGTTCCGCGCTCACGTGCGTTGCCACTGGCAAACTTGGCACGTCGGGTTTTTCTCTATAACACCGCCTTGAAAATACTGAATCCCATAGTTCGGCCGAGCAACGGCCTCAACATGGAACCAGCGACTCCCCATGAGAAAATTGAATACGCGGAGACCCTACGAAAACTGGGTACCACGGGCGAAGCAGCCGAGATACTGAGCTCATTAAATCCCACGGATTATCCACATGCCGATTTCGTCCAGGCCATGTGTCACTTTTCAAAATGGCATTATGGCGAAGCCATCCCTTGTCTCGAGCGGTATGTGGATGCACCAACGGTACCGCCTTACCAGAAACTGGTGGGGCGCCTAAATTTAGCGGCCGCCTTCGTACACGAAAAAAACTTCTCGAAGGCTGAGCCCCTGATAACAGCGCTTCGACAAGAAACTGAAGAACAATCCCATTGGCTGCTGCACGGTCACACTCTTGAGTTGTCGGCACAACTAGAAATCGAGAGAGGTCAGTGGGATTCCGCCCTACAATGTTTATCATTGGCCGAAGCTTGTTTAAGCCGTACGGGCTCAGTAGGCCTTTTGTGGATTCGAAAGTGGCGGGCAATTTGTCACTGTCTGCAAGCCGGTGAGGTACGAGCGGAGCTATATGAAGTTTTAGAAGAAGCCAAGAAAACGGATCAGTGGGAAACGCATCGCGATTGTTGCTATTATGCCGCCAAGATCAAGCGCGACGTAAACGGAATGAACTTTGTTTACTTTGGCACCCCGTACGGGTCTTACCGGCAAAATATTGTTCAGTCGAATCATGAATGGTATCAGCCGCCGGAAGTTTTTCATTGGGGCCAAGCCAATTCAGATCAAGTTTTCGATGTTTCCACGGGATGTAAAAGCGATGGCACCCAAATCGTGCCTCGCGGTCAGCTGGCCCACCGACTGGCGGCCCTGCTGACTCGCGATTTTTTTCGCCCCACACCCGTAGTGGAGGCATTTGGAGCTCTCTTTCCAGGAGAATACTTCAATCCCACCACCTCGCCCAACCGAGTCCATCAGGCCGTGGTCAAACTTAAGAAATGCCTGATCGCGGACGGCATCGACCTGGCTATTCAGAAAAGAGAAGGGCGCTATTTTTGGCGCCCCGAAAATATCGCTATTAGAGTCAAAACCCAAACCCCAAATCCGGGTAGCGGTCACTCGATTCAACTCGATTGGCTCATCGGCCAATTTTCAGGGCACGACTTCACCGTAAGTGAAGCCGCTCAGAGTCTCGGTGTATCAGCGTCAACAGGCCTACGGCTTCTTCGCTGGGGATTGAGTCACAAACGCCTCCGTCGAATCGGAAGTGGCCCTGCGACCCGCTACCGGTCGGCCGCCTGATATCGCCAACATAATACGTTCCGCGCCGATCGCGAGTCGTGACTCGATGGGATATTGCAACGCCGGATCCATGACTTTCAAAAACTTCTCAAATAAGCACAATTCATCTTCACTCAGATCACGTTCCGCAGTTTCGTCTTTCATTAACTCTCAACCTCCATGGACTGCGTGGCGAGTTCTAGGAAGGACATTCGGTGAGGACCCACCCACCCTCGCAGGCTTTGATTGTTCTTTAAACGTTCCTTTAATTTCAAGAGAGCATGCCGATAGTTAGCTTTAGCTGTGTCGTACGGACACTTCATGATATCGGCGATCTCTTTAAAACTTAAATCTTCAAATACTCGCAGACTCAGGGCTTCTCTTTGTCGATCGGGTAAACGATCCACTTCGGATTGAATCACCGCACGCACGTCGGTCGCCATAAGCTCGGCCTCGCTACTGCTTTCGACCGAAATTTCGAGGGAATCCGTCCCGATGGACTCACGATGCTGGCGGCGAAACCGATTGCGGGCCGTATTGATTGCGATCTGATAAAGCCAGCTGCGAAAAGAGGAGCGCCCTTCAAAAAGTCCAAGGCGGCGGTAGGCCTTGATAAAGGCTTCTTGCACGACATCTTCGGCCACATTCAGATCTCGGGTCATGCGGACCACCACTTTAAGGAGGAACTTCTGGTGCCGATGAACCAGTGCCTCAAACGATGCATGCATTCCATTCTTTACTTCCTGAATAAGCTCTAAGTCTGTCTTCATTGACGACTTCTCCCCCGTTTTGACCAAGCCCTAAGGCTAGTCGGTTAATAAAATTTGGAGAGAGCTAACGATTGTGAAATTCTCGTGTGAACTTCAGAGGTTGTGATCTTGTGGAGCCGTCTTAGCCCCGCTCCTCCCTCGCCCCTTCACTAGAGCAAGCGCGGGGCCAACGGGCTGGTGTCAGAAGTACCCTGCCCGCCCCCTTTTCTCACCAAAATCTAGAATCTCGGTTTTATAGCAGTTGCTCACATAGTGCGCGGGCTCAAGGCACGACAAAAAAGATCCACCCAGGCGATGCTAGAAGGGCATGATTCCTAGCTTCCTGGGTGGAAAGATTGCGCAGGGTTAGTGTTGCATTCATCATCGCGGATTCTTTTTGCTCCTTGGACTCATGAAAATGAAAAGCCACGTGTAGAAATGAAACAGCTAGAAGTCTCAATCTAGTTCGCGAAATTTCACGGATGTGAGTCGTTTTAGGTCACGTCGAAACGCTAACATGTGGACAGGTGGTGATCAGCGGTTTTGATCAGGCAGACTTCCGTCGATTACAGTATGATTAGGTTGTGGTAATGGGGTGGTTTTTGAGCATTCGATTTTCGTCTATCGTTGTTTTTTCGGCGCTGGCGGCGACTGTTCTGGCCACCTTTCAGGCCTGCTCCGGCGTAGGCTTCGGTGGAGGCACAAACGGAAGCCAGAAGTCCGGCGGAGAAGGCTTCGACGGCAAACCTTATTGGAGCTACGCCGAGTGCAACGGACAGATTGAAATTTCAGATAAATTGATCGTGGCGCCCGACTATCGGGAAGCACGTCAAATCAAGCGAGACTGCCAAGATTTGCCAGATTCCGTCCCAGTTGCTATGAGTGAGATCACCTTCGCCAAGGGGAACTCCCGCGTGTTGCGAAAAGACGGCAAGGTTTTCGATGAACAACAAAATAAATCGGACCAACGCATCACTGTTTCGATGTGCAACTCTGCAACAGGCAAAAATGTCGAGAGCTTAATCTGGTCGACTTCCTCCGGCCTTCTTGGGGAGGTCAAGACCGAATCCTCTCGAACCGGCGCCATTTCAGTCGAACAACCAGCTGCTGGCCAGTATGCCTCCATCAATGGTCAAGCAAATCCATTTTTGGTGAACGAGGCTGGCACTATACAATACTCATTTAATGGCGTCTCCATGCAAGATTCTGTCAATTGTGCAAAGCAAAGCCTACCTGGGATCGTGAACCTTCAATCGAAAAGCGTAGAGATGACGGGATCGGGAACATCTTACGCGGCCGCAATCAATCCAACAGGCGCAGAGCACCTGATCGTCGTTGGGCTTTCCATTTTCCGGCCTGGTCCCTGCGTAAACGAGATTCGTGACAACGCTCCAGGCGGCGGAAACGTTTATAAATCGGCAGCGTTTACAACCTACTCGGCGGGATCTGGCGAAATTTGGTACTCAGCCAATAGCCGCCCCGGCGCCACCCAAATCACCGTCACCACAGCAGGAGCCTGTGCGGGCATTAACCCCGCGCTGTTTCTGGCTGAATTTTCAGGGATTGACATCGCCAACCCTCTGACGGTCGCCCCGATCACAAACGACAATCAGCCCTCCTCGGCGCTAGTTTCGGCACCTACGGTGAACACATCGGCGGCGCCAGCGCTGATCTTTTCTCTTTTAGTACTTGAGAATGACGCCCTTAATCTAGTGTCCAGTTCAGGTTTTACAGCTCTGCCGATTGAGCACGGCGACGCCGCCGCCTTTAAGATATCTCATGCCGCTGGCTCTCACACAGTCAGTTTTCAACAAAATTTAAGTGGCGTCTCAGGCGCGGCCTCGGTCGTCTTCAACGGGGCGAAGTAACTGCCAAGTATTATGGATAAGTTCGCAACCTTAATCCAAACTTGTGATCAAGCGATAAAGTCTGGGCAGGCGCATGAAGCCTCACGACTTTTAGCCGAGTTGAACACGGGCGAAATTCCAGATAGCCAACGCCTCGCTCTGGCCAAGCTCTGTCGGCGGGCCGGTCTGCCTTCCTTAGGTCTACGAATTTTGGGGCGCGTGGTGCTCGCGGATCGATATGCTTTGTCGCGCCCGCCGACCGACCACGAGTTAGCCGAGTATGGTGTTCTCTTGCAACGAATGGGAGCTCTCGGCGAAGCTTTTGACAAGCTTAGGCGAGTCAATACGGCAAAGGCGCCGGAGGCTCTTCTTTATCTAGCATACTATCACTTCGCCATCTGGGAATTTGAGCAGGCGTTGGTGCCATTGCAAGAGTACCTCAAGGCCGATCTGGATCCTCACACTCTTAGCGTCGGACATCTTAATTTGGCGTTTGCCTTGGTGGAATGCCGACGCTTCGAAGAAGCTGACCCGGTATTGAGTCAACTACTGGATAGCGAAAGCCAACTTGTTCGCCAAAATACCTATGCCTTGCGGGCTCAAATTCACTCGTGGAACGGTGATTTTGTCAGAGCCGAACACGAGATTTCCGAGGCCAAGGTCGCCATGCATAAAGGATCAAGCAACGATCAATTCTTTACCCAGAAATGGCGCCTCATTCTAACGGGCCTGCGCGATCGAGACCCTTCACAGTTCTTAAAACTCGGGGAACTCGCGAAGGCTCAACAAGCTTGGGAAGTCAGTCGCGAGGCCGACCTTTTTTCGTTAAAGGTGAAGTTTGATGAACAGCGATTTTTACGCCTATTATTTGGAAGCCCTTATCCGGGATTTCGCTACCGACTCAGTCGAGAGCTTGAACAGCACACCACAGAATCGACCTTTCTGCTCGGGGAATACGACGCCCCCCGTTTGGACCTTGCCACCGGTCTCATTGACGGCAGGTCCATTCTTAAACCAGGACTGCAGGCTCATCAAATGATCGAGGTCTTAACGCGAGATCTCTACCGTCCACTCAGAGTCGCGGGATTGTTTTCCACCATTTTCCCAGGTGAAATATTTAATGTGGGCTCATCTTCACACCGCGTGCACCAAATGATGACCCGATCACGCCGGCAGTTCGCCGAGAGTGGCGTCCCACTGGCCATTACCGAATCTCGCGGATTTTATCAGCTCAATCTTACAGGTCCCTTTGGCATATTGCTTACGATGGATCGCTCCCCAATCAATTTGGCGGAGCTACAATTTAAAAGATTACAGCAAGCCTTTGCCAAAGTGTCGGCGTTCTCAGCCAAAGAGGTCGGCCACGCTTTGGGCGTTTCAGGAGCCACAGTTCATCGCCTTTTGAAGCGCGAGATCAATGGAGGGCGTATCGAGCGGCTGAGAGGCGGTCAGCTGCCCGAGTTTAGATTCAAAGTCGCTTAGTCGTAATTTTTGGCAATTTTTGACAAATCCACATGTCCCCCCATTCTAGAGGCTTATAAAAAGTACTTTTGACTTGAATTCCTGGACGGCAGATTCTGGGCCGACTTTTATACCCCCAAACCTAAAGGGGGAACCATGAAAAAGATCATTCTCATTGCCACTACCATGCTAGGACTGAACGCCTTCGCCTACAGCGCGGACGCAGTTAAAGATGCAGAAGCCCTGTTAAAATTGACCCAAGATCGTTTCGGCGCAGGCGAAGTGACCATGACTGACGTGAAACAGGCCGAAGCCTTCGTTCTTGAAATGAAGATCAAAGCGGGCGTGATTTCGAAAGTCGAATATTGCAATGTCGTCATTCCTGTCCTGGAAAATGCTGTCCAAGGAATTAGCGCCGAAGAAAAAGTGGGACTGCGTACTATCGAAGATGTGATTCATGCCCGCATTGAGCTCTATCGTGTAAAATCCGAGTGCCCAGCCAATTGAAGTTGACGCGAAGCCGCCGGAAAAGGTGCGGACTCCTTTTTAGCTGGCGACGGAGACGCGGTTACGACCGCTATTTTTAGAATTGTAGAGAGCTTTGTCGGCGCGCTCGTAGATAAACTCCCACGAGGCGTCGGCTTCTGATTTAAAGGCAATGCCGATCGAGATTGTGATCGGCATTTTCTTGTTCTCAAAGACAAAATCGTGGCCTTCGATCGTGGCTCGAATCCGTTCGGCGATTTCTTCGGCCTGTCGGGGTGGGCTGCCGAGCAGCAACAAAGCAAACTCTTCCCCACCCGCACGGGCGAAAAAGTCATTCCCACGAATCAGTTTATCGCGAACAACCTTAGAAATTTCAGCTAGCACATAGTCACCAGCAGGATGACCATAGGTATCGTTAATGTTCTTGAACTTATCTATATCAAAAAGCATGAGCGTAAAGGTAATACCCAGAAGCTCTGAACGCTTGAAGAGCTCAGGCGCTTTACTCATCAAAGCACCCCGGTTCGCAATTCCTGTCAAAGCATCCGTTAAGCCGCGATCAAAAGTCGTCGCCGAGGCCACGGTCTCAATACTGCCGCGCTCAAGGAACTTGAAGATAATATTGCCGACTTTTATTTGATCGTTATTCTGCAGCTTGTGAGGCATAAGGGCTTGGATTTGTCGGCCATTGATCACTGTCTTGTTGGTCGACTCCAAATCAATAACAGAGACATCCCCACCCGCCATCACCAGCTTCGCGTGGTATTTACTTACACTGCGATCATCGACAAAAATATGGGCTGTGGGAGATCGACCGATAATACGATCCGTATCCTCAATCGGCCATTGTCGACCCACGCTGGCCACGGGTCCCACCAGCATAACTAATGAAGGGGGAGCTTGGCCCGCTTGGGCAATACGTAATTTGAACGTGTCGCTTTGAAGGATGCTCGTCTTGTCCGTTAGATCCTTGCTATCCTCATCGCCGCCGCCATTGGTGCTCATTCCTAATATTATGACCGACGGAATTTTGGGACACAACTCATTCGCGCAGGATTTTTTCGACATGTCTTTTGCCCAGCTCGACTCCGGGCTGGTTAAAGGCGTCAATGTTCAAATATTCACCTAGCAGAGCAATGGTTAGTTGCCAGACCATAAATAGGCCCCCCAAACTAGCCTCACTGATTTTCTCAATCTGCATGGCGCTGTAGGGGATTTTAGAATCCACTAACGATTTCTCAAACGCTCGCGCTTCAGCCCCCAAGACCTGGCCTAAAGAAATGGACCGGCCGCTGAACGGCAAGCTAGGAAACATTCGGGCCGGAAATGGTTCATCGGCATGATCGACCGATAAAATCCGGGTCAAAATAACCTGCTTATCTCGATGCCCCTCAATCAATTGCTGGAGCAGTGAATGCTGATCCCGTGGACCCATACAGGGCATGGGTGTGCTCACCCGCGGAGCGGTGGAACCATCCCGCGTAAGTCGCTTGCCCAAAGACTCCGACCACAGCTGCTGCCACCATTGACCAAATGTTCGAAGTGCTTCCGAATAAACCCACAGCTGAGTGATCCATTCCTGACGCTTCCAAGCTGCGATCGCTGAGGCCGCCAGACTGACCACGAGATCTTGACGATCGACCGCCCATCTCGCTCCCTCGCGAAACTCATGACAGCTAAGCCCCATCAATCCCGCCGGATACATGCCGACCGCACTGAGGACCGAAAATCTTCCCCCCACCTCGTTCGGTAACCACAGGCAGGGGATCGAATTCTTTTGCGCAAATTGCTGAAGTGGTCCTTCCGTGGGACTCGCGATGATGGTGCAATTTTGCGGATTTAACCAGTCTGTGTCGAGATTGGCCAATTTTTCGACCCAAGAAAGAGTCTCCAAAGTCGACCCCGTCTTTGACACGATGACCACGTGGCTGTCCCGCCACTCGGGCCGCTGGATGCGTAAAGTGTCCCATTTGTAGGGATCCACGGCCTCTAGGAAAAATAATCGTGCGGCCGATGAGGCCCGAAAGGCCTCATAAATCACTTGAGTCCCCAGGCTCGATCCACCAATCCCAACAACCAGAGCCCGTTCAACGCCGCGACACTGATCCAGTCGATTGTTGATGGCCTCCCAGTTCTCGTTGTCGTCCGCCAGACCGACAAAGGCCTTGGCCTGACCCGCCATCATTTTGGGCCAAAGCGCCATAAGCTCACTAGTCAGTGAGTCAGAAAGTGAGGGAATGTGACGAAGATCAATCATGCGATGGCCACGTCTTCTTCAATACGATGGTAGCCATGCCACTCTTTGAGGCGGCCACGGGGTCTTGAACTATCGGATTCTCCATACTCAAACAACACATAAATCAGGCGGGTGATCTTACCCAATGACGCAATGTCGAGGGAAGTCAAATCTGTCCAGGTGCCCGTGTTGAAGTACTCTTTGTTCTCAGCAAACTGACGATATTGGTAAACATGGCTGTGGCCAAAGCAGACTGTGTGGACGCGCTCATCCGTCAAAACCCGTCTTGCCGCTTCGCTCAGGTCAGGAAAGACCGCGCTCTCCATCAAAACCCGCACAATTCGACTGAAGGGAAACAAGCGACGAGGATCATTGCCCAACGCGGATTTGGCAAAATAGACCGCGAGATCCAGGCAATTTCTAACGGTAAACCAAAATTCGTTCACCAGCGCCCAACGCATCATGCGGTTGAACGGCCGGATTTTGTCTACGTGCGGATAAGTCTGTTTGATTTTCAAGACGAACTCGACAAAGAAATGTGAGCCAAACGGTAGATTCAAAATCGGCTCGGGCAGATTTTTTTTCAGAAAGAACTTGCGCGGATCCAAACGATTCGCCGCCTCATGCATGTGACCATGCTCAATGTGAACACCATCAAAGAAATAAACCAGATTTTTAAATCGAACCGTTGTTCCGACGACTTCGTTGAAATAGGTCCGGGCTTCGGGCCAAAGCATGCCCTGGTCGTGGTTGCCGACCACGTAGGTAATGGTGTTGCCAGGCTTAGCCGCAAACTCTTTGAGCGCCTTAAAAAAGCCAGGATGACCCGCAACAATTCTTTTCATTATGTCCATGGTCACTGGTTCTGTAATGACAGTTAGGTAATGGCCTCGGTAGTCGACTTGGAGAAAATTGAGAATATCACCATTCAGAACGAGTTCGACCTCATGCTCGGAGAATTTCCCATTGGTGTAATAGTGAAGAAATTCGGCAAATTTCTCATCGAAGTAGAATTCTTCCATATCGTTGAGCTGCCCGCTCTCCAGCGTGCGACCCACCCCAAGATGGAGATCACTGACTACGAGTTTGATGCGTTTCTTGCCCATGACCCTCAGCTGGCTACAAAGACGATGTTTCGGCTCTTTCTCTTGCCATAGTACATAGCCTGATCGGCGAGCTGAATCAAACCCGCAACGGTCTGCGCGTGGGTCGGGTAAGACGCCAGGCCGATGCTCACTGTCAAATTGAGGGTGTGTCCCTCTACCAGAAAGGATTGTTGCTCAATCGCCGTCCGAATGCGCTCGGCCACTCGCTTCGAATCCTCCAAATTGGCATTTCCAAGAACCACGATAAATTCATCGCCACCATAGCGGAAGGTGTAGTCACAGCCACGCACTTGTGAGCGCAAGACCTTACCCAGCTCAACGAGTAGCTTAGAGCCCACCCAATGACCCCTCCCATCATTGACCATTTTGAAGTAGTCGATATCGAGGAAGAGTAAGCTAAATTCGGATTTTTCCCGCTTGCTACGAACAATTTCATGTTCGAGCACCATGGGAAGATAGCGCTGGTTGTGTAGTCCTGTGACTTCATCAATGTAGGAAAGATTTTTCGCCGTCAAATGCAGATATCCAAAATACAAATACTTCGCGGCCACATCGAGTCCTTCACGAATGGACTCATGAATGGCCACTGGACTTCGGTCTCGGGGATTGTCGAGGGCTACCATGCCGAGCAAATGATCATCGAAATAAACGGGCAATACATACCGGGCCACGGGCTGCGACAACATTTGTGGCTTTAACTTTCGAGTCCAAGGACGGGGAAAGAGCTGATCCACCTGCGTCCACATCTGGTAGAGCGACCACATATCGCTGGCCGGCGTGCTCCACATGTGGTGACCAATAACATCGGCCGCGGCGAGCGCCCAATTCCAATTTTCAACTGAGCTTTCATGAACCCGAGCCAAGCCGTGAGCCGAAATCCAGTGAGCCGCGAGAGACCTTGTTTGACCCTGGCAGTATCCCAGGACCATTGGCAAAAGATCATCGAGGTTGAGTGATTTGAAGTTCTCGTGCTTCACTTGCCCTTCCTTTGTTGCTGCCTAGTGCCGTCTTCCTCACCTTCCAACATTGAAAGCGCCAGGCGTAAGGCCTTCACCGTTCGCCTCAGCATTTCCTGCCGGTCGTTCGTCTGTCGGTTCAACTCTTGATTCTTAGTTCGATAGTTGCCGAGCTCCATGTTGAGCTGGTCAATGTGCCGCTTGAGTTCGAGAATCATCTCGTCTTTGCTGCGAATGAGCGCGGCACTTTCCATTTTCATAAGCTCAAGACGATTTTCTAACTCACGCTCGCGCACACGAATTTTTTGCACGTTCGAAGAAATTCGAAGTTCCAATTCTTCATTCTTTCGACGTAGATTTTCCACATCCCGCTGAAGAGCTTCTTTTGAGGCCGACAAAATCGCCTTTTCGTGATCGAACCGCGCCAGGGCGTTTTGATAGTCGGTCTCTCGCCGATTGTTAAGGGCCAAGAGTTCATCGGTGCGCAGACGTAGCGTCTCGCCCGCGGCGCCTAGTTCTTCATTTTGCAGTCGTAGGCGTTCAATTTCTTGTTCCAGTTCGAGAATGCGTCCTTGTGCGATTCTTAGCGATTCACTTTGGGCCAGCGCCGCTTCGGTCGAACTCGGGGCCGCCGTTGTTCGAAGAGCGCCAAATCGACCGACTGAAGCTTTGACTCGATCGCTGGGTTTACTCGCACTTTGCTGGGTTTGCTGAGACGACGCCTGAGTTTTAACCATAGCAGGGCCGATCTTGCTCTCACTCAAGCGTTCGGTGTGGTCTTCTTCGACCGGAATTTCTTTTTCGGCCTCGATCGGCACGTCTTCGATGCCTTCTGTCTTGTCGTTCAGAAGGTCATCGATGAGTTCCATAGCAAGAGCCTTGCCTTTTTTCTCACCCATTCAGCTCTAACTATCGGAAATTTCTTGTGGACTATGAAGGTCTTGGGGGTCTTTCTATTAAGAAATCACCTGACGATAGGCCTGAAATCGTTGGTCGACCTCGGCCAAACTGACCTTTCGAATGGCTTCTAGACCGAAATCCTGGACGGTGAAGCTAGCCAAAAGGCAACCAAACTGACAGGCCTGCTTGAGGTCTTCACGGCTCGGTACCCGACCGATCTTCGCAAGATACCCCAAAAATCCGCCCGCGAAAGTATCGCCGGCACCAGTGGGATCGACGACGTCTTCGACTGGAAACGCAGGTAAAATAAAATAGCGCGACTCATTGAACAAAACAAAACCGTATTCACCACGTTTGATCACCACAGATCGTGGACCCATGGCCATGATTTCCTTAGCTCCCCGGATCGTGTTCCAACTTCCGGTCAGCTCATGAAGTTCGCCCTCATTGATCAGCAAAACATCGATCTTGCTCAAGACCTTCAACAATTCTGACTTTTTAGAGTGAATCCAATAATTCATCGTATCGGCCGCAACCAAGCGCGGACGCTGAACCTGCTCTAAAACTTGCAATTGTAATGTCGGATCAATATTAGCCAAAAACACCACTTCAGAGTTTCGATAGCCGGCCGGAATTTCAGGATGGAAGTTTTCAAAAACATTCAAATGAGTCGCCAAAGTAATGGCTTCGTTCATATCTTTTTCATATCTTCCAGCCCAAGTGAAGGTCTCACCTTTGACCTTTTGCAGACCCGCAATATCAATGCCCCGCTTTTTCAATAGGTCCAAATCTTGATCCTGATAGTCCTCTCCGACAACGCCCACCACTCGGACCGGAGCAAATAAAGAGGCCGCCAAAGAAAAATAATTGGCGGAGCCCCCCAGAATGCGCTCACGAGATCCCGAGGGCGTGGAAATGGAATCGTAGGCCACACTGCCAACCACCAAAATCGAACTCATGAAATAACCCCTAAATGGAAAGTGACAAAGGGGATGGTTTAGCAGCTGTGGTCAATTGTCCGCAAGCCGCATATATGTCGCGGCCCATCGTTTTGCGGCGTAGCACGTGTACACCCAAGCGCATCATTTCCTCGTGAAAGTCTCGGATCGCGCTTTCGGACGGGCGCTCAAATCCCGAGTCGGGATGCTCATTGAAAGGGATGATGTTGATCTTGCATGGCACCGACCGAGTCAAGCGGGCCAAATCACGGGCGTCCTGAATCGAGTCTGTGACCCCCTTCAAAAGCACGTACTCGAAGGTCACTTTGTCACCCGATTCGCGACAGTGAACACGACAGGCCTCGAGCAACTCGTCGAGCGGCCAACGCTTGTTGATGGGCATAATCTCTGAACGAATTTGGTCGTTCACACCGTTTAAACTCACGGCCAAGCGAACCCCGGCTTGAGTCACCAATGGAATCATCGGAACAATTCCCGACGTGGATACTGTGATACGCTTGCGTGAAAGATTAAAGCCCCACTCCGAATGCAAAATCTCAATGCTTTTGAAAACGGCTTCCGTGTTGTCGAGCGGCTCACCCATTCCCATAAAAACAATATTAGTAATGCGCTCACCGGGGGGCAGAAGACGCGAAGCCTGGACAAATTGGCCGACGATCTCCCAAGTCTCAAGCCGACGTTGCAGCTTTTGTTTTCCGGTGTAACAAAATTTGCAGGCCATATTGCAGCCCACTTCCGACGACAGACAAATGGTCAAACGCCCCGGCATCGGAATTAACACGGCCTCGACACTGCGGCCGACGCCGACCGAAAACAAAATTTTAGTGGTCCCATCCACACTGCGATGGACCTTTAAAACTTCCGGCAAATCAAAGCTCATAAGACCAGGAATATCCTGTCGAAAGGCCTTGGACAGATTGGTCATCTTATCAAAATCGTGAATGTTTTGACCGTAGATCCAGCGGTAAAGTTGCTGAGAACGAAATCCCTCTTTGCCCAGCCCCTTTAGGGTTTGGGCCAAGTCAGGCAAAGTCAGGTCAAAAAATCGAGGCTTTTCGGTCGACATGGAACGGGCTTCTTAACACAGTTTGGCAAGAACCGAAACGACTATATCTCGTCCGCGAGGGTCGCCGCATAGGCCAGCAATTCCTCGCGAGTACACGGCACACAACCCACTTTTCCAACCACCACTCCGGCGGCTAAGTTACCGATCACACAGGCTTCACTTAAGGAAAATCCGCTCAAATGGGCCAAAGCTAGGGCCGCGATGACCGTGTCACCAGCTCCGGTGACGTCAAAGACCTGTTTAGCGAAAGTGGGTAGGTGGGTGGCCCCCTGCTTGTCCACGATCGTCATACCTTCAGAGCCCCGGGTGATCACAATATTCTCAGCCTGCATTTTACTCAGCAAGGCCTGCCCGACTTCCAAAATAAAACCCGGGTGCATTCGTAGATCATCGTAGTCGAGTCCGCTCATCGCGACGGCCTCATCGCGATTGGGGGTGACCACTGAGCAGCCATTATAAAAACGGGCGGGCGTGGTACGGTTCGGATCGACAAAGACAGGCTTACCCAGGTCGCGCGCCACCTTAATCATAGCCTGTAAAGACGTCTCGGAGAGGGCCCCTTTGGCGTAATCTTCGATCACGAGGCCGTCCGCTGTTTTTAACAATTGAGAAACTTTTTCAGTGAGGGATTTTTCGGCCTCATTCGAGAGGTACTGCTTCTTCTCAAAGTCCACTCGCACAATATGATAAGAGCCCGACATCACGCGAAGTTTGCGAGTCGTAGGTCTTGAGCCATCGGTGATCAGGTGCTCAGGCGGCACTTGCACCGCGCGCAACTTGGAGCGCAAATCATCGGCGGCCCCATCGGCTCCGACAACCCCAACTAAAAGGGCCTGCCCCCCAAGAGAAGCTACGTTTTGCGCCACGTTGGCGGCCAAGCCAAGCCGAGCATCCTGGGACTGAACCTCTAACACCGGGACCGGCGCCTCCGGACTGATTCGCCGAACATCGCCCATCACATACTCGTCGAGGCCAATGTCGCCCACCACAATCATGCGGCGACCGTCACAGGCCGAAATTCGGGAAGGCAGTTCCCGCAAAAATGATTTGAGTTTGGCGCCCATCAATTGAGTGTCTTCACTTCGCATACTCCATGATTTAGCACAATCCCTGACTCTCCTGTTAGCGGCGGGCCATGGTGCCTTACGTTGCGCGTCGACGGTCGACGAAGCCTAGACCAACAACTAGAGTGAAAATTCCAATTATTTCTAGTGCTTATGTCGCCGTTCCTGCAACTGTGGCCAAGCCTTGAGGAGATTCCAATTTATGGACGCAATGACCGAAGGTCCCCTTTATCAAAACACGATGAAAGTGGTTGCCGATGCAGGCAAGACCGTAAACTTGAGCCCGAACGTTTTAGAGCGACTCCGTTACCCACGCCGTGCACTCATCGTTTCAATTCCTGTCAAAATGGACGATGGACGCGTGAAGGTCTTCACCGGCTATCGAGTCCAACACAATCAAATGCTAGGGCCCTTTAAAGGGGGAATTCGCTACCACCAAAATGTAGACCTCAGCGAAGTGGCCGCTCTGTCGGCCTTAATGACGTTCAAAAATTCGTTGCTCAATCTTCCGCTCGGTGGAGCCAAAGGGGGCGTTCGCGTCGACCCCAACCATCTTTCCAAAGCTGAATTGGAAAATCTCACCCGTCGATTCACCTCTGAAATTGCACCGTTTATCGGCCCTGACAAAGACATCCCCGCGCCCGACGTCGGCACGGATTCGCAAACCATGGCGTGGATGCTTGATACGTATTCTTTAGAGTCCGGTTTTTCGCAAACCGGTGTGGTGACGGGAAAGCCGATTGAAATCGGCGGCTCGCTGGGTCGGGATGCGGCCACGGGTCTTGGAGTGATCTTCGCCGCAGAAAAAGCGTTGGAGAAGATCAATAAGAAAATGTCGGACTCCACTATCGCCATACAAGGCTTTGGAAAGGTGGGCATGTATGCGGCCATCGAAGGTTATGCTAAGGGTGCCCGCATTGTGGCGGTCAGCGATGTTTCGGGCGGACTTTACAACGAACGCGGAATCAATATTGCCGAGTTGTCCCGATATGTGCGCGAGAAAAAGCTAATCAAGGATTTTCCCGAAGCTCAGCCCATCTCAAATGAAGACCTTATTCTACTACCTGTCGATGTTCTGTCGCCCTGTGCGCTTGAGGGCGTGATCACTTCCGCCAACGCGGAAGAGGTAAAGGCGAAAATCATTGTGGAAGGTGCCAACGGCCCCACCACACGGGATGCCGATGGGATTTTGGACAAACGGGGAATCATGGTTGTGCCCGACATCTTGGCCAATGGTGGCGGCGTTGTGGTGAGCTACTTCGAATGGGTGCAAGATATCTCTTGGCTGTTTTGGAGCGAGGACGAAGTTCGCAACAAACTGCGTGAAGTGATTTACAAAGCTTTCGATAAAGTTTGGCAGTTTTCTGAAACGAGTAATGTCAACATGCGAACCGCCGCCATGGCGACCTCTTTGCAACGTCTTGAGCGCGCGATGAAGCTCAGAGGTCAAGCCTGGTGAGGAGATTGCGTCCATGGCTATGGCTGTCACCAGCTTGGGCGCACAAATGGTCCCCCATGCTTATCAATGGGTTGAGTCTTCTCAACTCTGAAAAAAAACCGCCCGAATGGCGTCCTTTCACCTGGCGTGGTTTGCAATTTCCCAATCGCTTAGGCATCGCAGGAGGCGTAGATAAAGACGCACGCAATGTCGAAGCTTGGTGGTCACTCGGTTCGGGTTTCGTCGAAGTCGGAACCATCACCCCGCGACCGCAAAGTGGCAATCCCCCTCCCGTGGTGGACCGCGATGTCTCCCATCGGGCGATTTGGAATCGCTTGGGATTTCCGTCGCAAGGCTTAGAAGCGGCGGAAAAAAGACTTCGCCAACTGAAGCGTCCCTTCCCGGCTCCCCTCTTTGCCAATGTCGGTAAAAACGCGACGACCCCACTGGCGGAGGCCCACAAAGACTACGCCTTGTTGCTCGAGCGCCTTAAGCCATGGGTCGATGGTTTCGTGATTAATATTTCAAGCCCAAATACGAAGGGCCTTCGAGATCTTCTGGAACCCGATCGTTTGCGAGAGTTTCTGCACTCGTCCCTCGCCAGCCTCAAGGGCGATCGTCCACCCATCTTACTTAAATTGAGCCCCGACATGAAAGATGATGAAACCGCGCGCGTACTCGATTTATCCATCGAAGCGGGCATCGATGGTTGGATCATTAGCAATACCTCGCAATCTATTCGAGAGGGCCTGCCTTTTCCAGACGAGGGCGGAGTCTCCGGATCTCCGCTGGCCGCTCGCTCGAAACAACTTTTGCAACATGTGATTCAACTTCTAGGTCCACGCAAAAAAGATCGTCTCTTGATCTCCGTTGGGGGAGTCCTTTCAGCCGCGGATGTGCAAGAACGCCTCGACATGGGCGCGGATTTAGTTCAGTGTTATGCTGCACTTATTTTTGAAGGTCCTCGTTTTTTTCGGCAGGTGGCCAAGTGCCAGCAACAAAACCTAAAACATTAAAATCGCGTAGCCACTGGGTGGTGGTGGTCGCGGCTCTGATTCGACGCCAAGGTAAAGTTTTGGTCGGCCAACGACCTGAGGGCGGATCTCTGGCCAGAACCTGGGAGTTCCCAGGTGGCAAATTGGAATTAGATGAAAGTCCCGAAAGCGCACTCGCACGCGAACTGAAAGAGGAACTCGGCATCGAAGCCGAGATCGGATCCCTGAAGTTTGCGGCCACCCACACTTACGGCAAGACCGGCCTTTTGTTTTTGTTCTTTGAGGTCAAATACTGGAAGGGACAGATCAAAACTCAGCAGCACATTGAACTCAAATGGGTCCAACCCAAGGAGCTTCGCGAACTCGAGTTGCCCGAGGCCAACACGCGTTTTCTTGATAAAATTATGGATGTGCTTTAATGGCCAAGATTCTCGCCATCGTGGACCGCGAACCTCCTGATCCCGATTGGAAGGGCGCATTTGCGTGGCAGTCCATTTTGTCCCTGGCAGAATCGCAGCACGAAGTCCTGGTGATGACGACGGCCAAACCCGAGGTTTTGGAAATATCTCATCCTCGGCTAACCATTGCCCGGCCCTGCGAGAGCTGGTCACTCAGAGCCACCTGGCCCGTGTTGCAAACAGTTCTAAGTTTTCAGCCGCAGATCATTCACACGTTTGCCTTGAAGCCTCCGTCCTCGAGTTGGAATTCGATCTGGCCGTTGATTCAATCTCTTGGGCAAGCCCTGCCGGCGGTGAGGACCTACTCCACTCGCTTTGATGAATTTGATTTCGCGCCGTTTTCGCCGGCGGAACCACCCATTGAATGGCCAAGCCCACTTGACGAATCCGCTGCGCGGTGGGAGCCGAAGCGGGTTTTGATTCCGGCCCCTGTTTCCGAATGGCAAAGCTTTAGTCTAGACCTTTTGATGCTGGCTGATTTCTTAGAGCAACATACGGAATGGGAGGCTGAAATCATCGGAGGCTGGGGTGATTTAAATCTTCTCGCCCGCCGCGAAGGATGGCAATGGCTCGGGCCTTCGGCCTCCCGCGTGCGGATGAGTGAGCCCTTGGGACTGACCCAGTTTTGCCAGAAGTTGGCGGGTGCAAGTGCCTTGTGGCTGAGAGGTTTAGATCCGCGCCAGTGGCGCAGCCGCATCAGCGGACATCTTGCCACGGAACTTAATATTCCGGTGCTAGGCCCCCTCGACACTTTGTCCTTGGGGTCGACCAGCAACTATCTTTCTCGACTTTACCTACGACGGTAAGAGCTGCACTCGGGAAATTAATAAGTATACCGACCATGGTCGACTTGTCGCCACCGTCCGACGAACATCGGCCGAGATTAGCATCGTCACGCGACCGACACAATGCTATCCTGAACCCCGATGAAGACGTTGAATATCTGCATCGTGTCCGAACGATTCCCCCTCCTGAACACATCGGGTGAGGTGGGATTCCTTTGGCCTATCGCTCGCGGCCTAGTTCGTCTTGGGCATAAAGTGACGGTGATCTCTTGGCGCAATCGACGAAAGATCCCCTTTGTTGAGCAAAATGGCGTGCGCGCATATTTTCTTGGTGAAGGGGCGCTGAACAGCCGCGAAAACTTTGCTGAGCACGCCTTTCAAAAGTTTGCTGAAATTCACCGGCGCGAGCCCTTTGATCTTGTCCATTCTCTCGATGCCAGTGGCTTTGAGATCGGTCGCCAACGCAAAAAATTGGACGTGGCCGTCGTCTTTGACGTCGACGCAACCCATCTGGCCCAGGTTTACTCCATTCTTGGCCTGTCGCAGGAATCACTGGGCAGCCTTATTCGGATTAGTTTGCAGGTCGCCCTTACCTTTCTAAAAACCTACTACGGGCGCGACCGAAGACTTTTGAAATCAGCCGACGCGATTATCGTACACAGTCCTCAGCAGCGACAGATCTTAGAGCGCTACTACATGTACCCGGACCAGCGCATGTTTATGGTTCCCTTCGGCATCGAGGTCGAAGATCTTTCACCGCGCGAACGCTCTGTGGAATTGATGGAAAAATTAGGCCTCCCTCCCAATGCTCAGGTGGCGGTGACCGTCACAGACATGACTGAAATTGGCGAAATTCGAAACCTGCTTTTTGCTTTTGAGCGAGTGGCGGTCAAGAAATCGACGGCTCGCCTTATCATCGTTGGGCATGGACCGCTTCGCAAAGAGATCGAGTTCGATATGCTAAAACTGGCGCTGGGCAGCCGGGTGATTTTTTCGGGGGACGTGCATGCCTCGCAAATCGCCGATTACATTGCCCTGAGTGATGTGTTCGTCAACCTCAGTGCTCGTGGTTCGGGTGTCGAACACAGTCTGCTTGAGGCCATGGCGCAAAAAAAGGTGATTATAGGCTCGGAGTTGAGCCCGCTGGCCAATGTGGTCGAGGATGGATTGGATGGGTTCTTGATCCGCCCCGCAGACACCTTCACCCTCTCCGAACTCCTGCTTCAGATCTTCAACGGTCAGATCGTGGCTGAACAGATTGGGGAGCAGGCGCGCCAAAAAGTTTTAAATCTGTTCGACAGCGAAAAAATGCTCTCCCAAACCTTGTTGGCGTACACAAAGGCCCGGCAGCGTTTTGTCACGGCGCAAAGAGGATGGTTTTCTCTTCCAAGGCTTTTGGGTTCTCAATAGAATGTAACTAATTTCAATAACTTGAGAATTGGACAAGGCAAGGTATGACGAAAGCAGATTTGATCAACCTGATCGCTGAAAAAGCCAACATCACCCGGGTGAAGGCTGAAACTGTCGTCAACACGATCTTCGACTCCATGGTCGAAGCCTTGATGCGAAACGATCGAATTGAAATTCGAGGATTTGGCTCCTTCGTGAATCGTGATTATGAGGCCTACAAAGGCCGAAATCCTAGAACTGGTGAAATCATTGAGGTCAGCGAAAAGAAGCTGCCCTTTTTTAAAGTCGGTAAAGAACTCAAAGAAGACATCAATAAAGGGAAAGAATAAAAAAAGGGCACCTAACGGCGCCCTTTTGGATTCTGTGTTGGATGCAGACCTTAGGCGGTCTTGCGAATCATATGGCGTTCCATCCCGGTCGGCCAATTGCGCTTCATTGTGCTCGCGCGACGCTCAAACTTCTTACAAGCTTGAGTGTAAGTGCGGTTGTACTTGGTGAACTGACGATCCAAGAAAGTGTAGTAGGCCTTATAAATATAGTTGGACAGGAATTTGCTGAAGAAAGTGGCTGAAGCGTTCTTCGGAAGCGCATAGCGACGACCAAATTTCTTCACTTCTGTGTTCATCATAGTCCACCATGCGTTGGCTTCTTTAGTGTGGATGAAATTGCCAACAAAGATCTGGGTGCTACCAAAAGTGAATCCCACTTCCCAACCTTTTCCTACTGTCTTCTTGTAGGCTTTGCATGTGTGCTTGCCGTATTTATAAGTCGTTGTTGTCATCTTGACCTCCTTGGTTCATTGCAGATGAAGTTCAAAATATACCGGTCATAGATTTTTTTTTGGATCTTATTGGGGGAGCTTATGAAAAACTCGACCTTTAGCCTAACACTACGTGCGCTTAGAATTTCACAAGGTCAATTGAACTTAAACCCGTAAAGGCCATAAAGAGCCTCTCGAGGCCAAGTGCAATTCCACCCGTCGGCGGAATTCCTCTTTCAAGCGCTCCAAGAAGTTCCTCGTCTTGAGGAAGTTCAGAAGTGCCTAGACGTTTTCGCTCAATGGCGTCTCTTTGCCAACGAGACTTTTGTTCATGCGGATCCGTCACTTCAAAAAAGGCATTGGCGATTTCCATTCCCTGCCAGAAAAATTCAAATCTCTGCGCCCAACCCTCGTCATTCAACTTTGCCAGCGCCGATTGCGACGGTGGAAATCCTGAGACGATCAGCGGAGTTTTGGGCAACTGAAGTTCGATCTTATCCAGCCAAAGGCGGTGAAACAGATCATCAAAAGAGTCCTCACTCGTAAAATGCAAACCCTGCTGACGACAAAGCTCCGAAAGGTCATCGCGCCCAGATTTAGGGGTAAGACGGAATTGAAAATGCTCCTCAAACAGATTCGAAAAAGTGGTGGTCTGCAAATCGATCGGCCCCAGATTGGCACGCCCCCATCCCTTCCCCTGCAAGAACGCGAGCAGAGAAGACAAATCCTGTCGAATCAAATCCAGGTCACCAAAGGCTCGGTACCACTCGAGCATCTGAAATTCAGCGCTGTGATGACCTGACTTCTCACCATTGCGATAGCAGGTTTTAATTTCAAAGAGGTCATCGACCCCCATCGCTAATATTTTTTTCAGATGAATTTCGGGACTGGTGGGCAAATAACGTGTGACCCGCTCACGCCCCCACCTCTGTTCCGTCGCGAAAGGTTCCAGGCTTGGCTCGAGGCCCGGGCAAACAACTAAAGACGGAGTTAAAACTTCGGTCAGGCCCAACTGGAGCCAATGCTCTCTTACATCCTGCTGAAATTTCACAAACTGAAGGGGAAGAAAGTTCGCGGTCTGAGGGTTCGACGATCGATGCAAAACCCGGAGGGAGCGGGCCTCAAACTCGGGTTCGGTACCGATGATCTCAATCGCTACCACATCCCCCGCTTGGACTTCAGCCAACAAACCAGGCTCGGCTCGAAACGCCACCTTTTGCGGGCCGCTGGAAAGAAGAAAACGGTCGGCCTCAAAGAGGAGTCGGCCCCCCAGCCAGTATGGGGGTGAAGGTCGCTCAGTTTGCATTCGAGCCAATGAAAACAACATCTTGACGCAATTTGCTATCATGCCGTAGGAAGACTGTCAAAGGGGGTCCCTTTGACCAAGGTCATCTACGAAGTGCAAATTCAACTGCCGGAGTCTCTTTGGCCGCAATACCAACCCTGGCTGCTTAAGCACATGGCCGAAATTGTTGATGAGACCGGATTTACCTCAGCCGAGTTCTTTAAGGCCCAAAACCATCCATCCGGGCAACTGCTTTTGACAGTTCATTATCACGCCCCGAAGGAAGGCATCGTTGCCGAATACCTGAGTGTCTATGCTCCTCGCTTTCGCCGGGATGGCGTAAATCACTTTGGCGATCAGGTGCACCTTTCGCGCCAGGTGTGGATTCTGCAATCGAGGGTTCCAGACTTGACAGCCTCTCCTAATCCCACGCAAATTAGTCCGAACAATCGAAAGGATGTGCCCATGAACACACAAGCAAACTGGCAACGCATTCGCGACGAAATCCAGAGGCTAACGAGCGTGGATGAGCTCAAAACGGAAGTTCACCGAATTGGCACCGAGATCCGCAAATTTGATTTTCACACCATGCTAAGCCCTGCCGCCCAAGCCAAAGTAAAGGTTTTTGAGCGACGCTATGCCAATCTGATGAGATCGGTACAGCAGGCTCAGCGTCAGGTGGACCGCGAGTTCAATCGTCTTATGCGACAAATTAAGACTCGAAAGACGGACGTGTCCAAGGCCATGAAGCAGCAGAAGTCCAAACTACAAGATATCCAGCGCACCTTTACCGCGAGCAAAGCCAAGGTCAAAAAGACGGCAAAAAAAGGTAAGACCGCTGCGACTAAGACCCGCACTACCACTAAGAAAAAGCGCAAATAGAGAGAGTCCAAATTGGAAATCACACGAGAGGTGAGCCAGAAGACTTCGGTTGGGAGTAAGACTCCTCACCCGGAGTCTTCGGCCTATAATCACATGGCTGATACACTAGATCATCGCAATTCCTTTATTCCACGGCACATTGGTCCCTCGCCGATTGAGCAGGCCTCCATGCTGTCCGAAATTGGCTTGAACAATCTATCTGAGCTGATCGCGAAGACGATCCCCTCCAATTTGCGGATGAAAGGGGCGTTGGATCTTCCGCTTGGCCTCAACGAAGCCAAGTTTTTGGATTACGCGGGCTCCGTCGCCGCCAAAAACAACGTGGTGCGAACTTTTATTGGTCAAGGCTACTACGATTGCCTGACTCCGCCGGTGATTTTGCGAAATATTTTAGAAAATCCAGGTTGGTACACGGCCTACACGCCCTACCAAGCTGAAATTTCTCAGGGACGTATGGAAGCCTTGCTCAACTTTCAAACTATGGTTTCCGATTTGACCGGACTGCCTATTGCCAACGCCAGCCTTTTAGATGAGGGAACCTCAGCGGCCGAGGCCATGCAACTTTGTTTCTCCGCTCGAAAAAACCAAGATGCACGTAAGATATTTGTGAGCCACGAAATCTATCCGCAAACTTTGGCGATCTTGCGAACACGGTCGGCTCCTCTAGATATTGAAATCGTAATGGGTGATGAAAATACTTTTTCGCCTTCACCCGAATTTTTTGCCGTGATTTTGCAAAACCCTGATAAAAAAGGGCGAGTTCAAGATTTAAGCCTGCTGGTATCCCAATGTCGAAAAGCGGGCCTGCTCAGTATCGTCATTGCCGACCTTTTGTCCCTTTGCCTAATGAAATCACCAGGTGAAATGGGTGCCGATGTCTCAGTCGGTACCACACAGCGGTTCGGTGTTCCCTTTGGCTTTGGTGGACCTCATGCGGCTTATTTCGCCACTCGGGATGAGTTCAAGCGCATGATCCCGGGACGCCTTATTGGTGTTTCGAAAGATGCGCATGGAAAGCAGGCGCTTCGTATGGCCTTGCAAACTCGCGAACAACATATTCGACGAGAAAAGGCGACCAGCAACATTTGCACAGCACAAGTTTTATTGGCTGTCATGGCCTCTATGTACGCCGTTTACCATGGACCAAAAGGTCTAAGAGGAATCGCCGAGCGTGTCCAGGCGCTGACCAAAGCCTTGGCCACAGGCCTTAAGAAAAAAGGTTTCGCCCTAGCCAGTGAACGCTTCTTTGATACGGTCTTCGTGCATGTGAAAGGGCGCCAAAGAGACGAGATCTTGGCCCGTGCTAAAGCTTCACAAGTCAATCTCTGCACCCACTACCCAGATATGATTGGGGTTTCACTGGATGAAGTCACCGTGAGTGAAGAGGTCGAAACTCTTCTCCGCGTTTTTAGTCCCGGCTTCGATCTGAGTTTGGATCAGCTCTTGTCAGAAGGTGACGTCGGACTCCCTGCCGATCTTAATCGTACAAGTCCCTACTTGGAACATCCAGTCTTCAACAGCCACCACTCTGAAACCGAAATGCTTCGCTACATTCACCGTCTGCAGGCCAAGGATTTGTCTTTGACTCAGTCAATGATTCCTCTTGGCTCCTGCACGATGAAACTCAATGCCACAGCCGAAATGATTCCCGTGACGTGGCCTAAGTTCTGCCGCATTCACCCGTTTGCCCCACTGGAGCAGGCGCAAGGCTACTTGCATTTGATTCGAGAACTGGAAGGCTGGTTGGCCGAGATCACTGGCTTTGCCGGTGTGGCGCTCTCACCCAATGCGGGATCCCAAGGTGAGTACGCAGGTCTTTTGGTCATTCGAGAATACTTTAAATCTCGTGGCGAGAGTCACCGCAACGTCTGCTTGATTCCTTCGTCGGCGCACGGAACCAACCCGGCCAGTGCCGTCATGGCGGGAATGAAAGTGGTCGTGGTCGCCTGTGATGAAAAAGGCAATGTGGATGTGGCTGATTTGGAAAAGAAGGCCACTGAACATAAAGCCGGTTTAGCGGCCTTAATGGTCACCTATCCTTCAACCCATGGTGTGTTTGAAGAGTCTTTCTTGGACATTTGCTCCATCGTTCACAAAAATGGCGGGCAGGTCTACATGGATGGCGCCAACATGAACGCTATGGTGGGCCTCTGCCGTCCAGGCAAAATCGGTGTGGATGTTTCGCACCTCAATCTTCATAAAACATTTTGCATTCCCCACGGGGGTGGCGGGCCGGGAGTCGGACCCATTGGTGTGGCAGAACACTTAGTTCCCTACCTTCCCAAGCATGAAATCGTGAATGAGGCCGGTCCCAAAACAGGAATTTCCGCAGTGGCCAGTGCGCCCTGGGGAAGTGCAGGCATACTTCCGATTTCGTGGGCCTACATCGCGCTGATGGGTCGGGACGGATTGAAGAGTGCGACTGAAACGGCCATTCTCAATGCCAATTACATCGCCAAAAAGTTAGAAGGCTCTTACAAGACCCTGTACCGGGGAGATCACGGCTTCGTCGGTCATGAGTGCATAATTGATGTTCGGCCTTTTAAAGAATCCGCTGGAGTTACGGTGGATGATTTCGCCAAACGCTTGATGGATTATGGTTTTCATTCGCCGACAATGTCTTTTCCAGTCGCCGGCACCTTGATGATTGAACCTACGGAAAGCGAATCGAAAGAAGAGTTGGATCGCTTTATCGAAGCCATGCTGCAAATTCGGGCGGAGATTGCCGAGATTGAACGTGGGCAAGCCGACCGCGAAGACAATGTCTTGAAGAATGCGCCCCATAGCTATGAGCATTTGTTGTCCGACACTTGGGCCCATAAATACGGCCGAGAAAAAGCGGCATTCCCCCTTCCATGGGTTCGCGGGCGCAAGTTTTGGGTGTCGGTCGGTCGAGTCGACAACCCTTATGGCGACAAGAACCTGGTGTGCTCTTGCCCACCGGTGGAAAGCTATAGCTAACGGATTGAGCCGTCTTAAGTCGAAACGTCCTTTGTCTCAATTTGCTCGGAATCCAGCCCTGCGGTTTCAATGGTGTGCGCAGTTGGG
>JBFWON010000058.1:0-26397 GCA_050250515.1 Bdellovibrionales bacterium
TCGTCCCACCCACGGATGGATTCCGTTCTCTGATACAGGCCCAGCTTTTGCCAAGACCTCGTTTGCCATCTTAGCTGTTGCAGGGCCGATGGCTCGATCGCTTGAGGATTTGATGTTGGCGCTCAGTGTCCTGGCGGCGGATAACGAAGGCTGGCAAAAAGGAAATGGAAACTTAGGCATAAGACAAGGGCCTATAAGAGCCGCATTCACATTGAGTTGGAACGGCATCGCGACCGACGAAAAAAGTTCAATTCGTATTCAGCAGTTTCTTAATGATCTAAGAGTGGCGGGTCATGAGGTGCGTGAAATTGAAGTTCCCTTTGACCCAGTGAGACTGACAGAACTTTGGGGCCTTATTGTTGGCTATGAGATGCGTTCGAAGCTGCCGTGGCTGATGCGGCTCCCTCCGATGATTCAAATGTTCGATCATCTTTTTAACCGCAGGAGGCTTCGCGAAGGCCATCTGATGGAAACGGTCACGTCGGGATTTCGTGCCACACGGAAGGATTACGAAGCGGCCTTAAAAGAGGCGATTCAAGGCCGTCTCGATTTCTCCCAAAAAATTTCGAAGTTTGATGTTTGGGTAACACCTGTTTCCTCGGGCCCCGCCGTAACCCATTGTGCGATGGGTACCCGATTTGATTTACGGGGAAAAGCGGTAGGGTACTCAGAGTATCTCGGTAATTTTCTGACCCCGACCACAGTGTTGCACAACCCGATTCTTAGCGCTCCGCTGAAATCGGTTCGCGGTGAACTTCCAATCAATGTGCAGTTGCAAGGTCAACCTGGTGAAGATTGGAAACTCCTTCACCAGGCGAAGCGAATGGAAGGTCTTTTTAGTAACGGACTTGCAATCCCTGGATAGTCACATCTTCAATGCAGGTGTCGGAAACGGATAGGCTGTCTCGAAAAAATCCGACAATGACGGAATCTCCGGGGGCAAATGGCGTCACGCCGTCGGGTGAAGAGACTTGAGCTTCGGTTACGACAGAAACATCGGGTGAACCTGGGGCCGCGATAACGGTTCCGCCGACCATCGCGAGACCTGTAGCAGCACCGCCGCCCACCACGTGACTGCTGTTGGCTTTAGCGACCGAGATGTAGTTGGGTCGTAAGACCACAGCGCAGCCCGTTTCAGGTAAGTGCCAAAGGATTCGAATGATAAAGTTTTGAGACGCCGATAAATCATCGGGCACCGTAAACCCGAATGAAAATTGCCCGTTGCCGCCTTCTAAAAGATTGATTCCTGCATTCGGACCGAATCCGCTCGAATAAGAAGCGCTACCACCTAACAAGGCCGAAAATGGATCAATACTGATGGTGCGACTAGATGGATTTAAGGCCTGGGGCTGAACGACGACAGTTTCGGTCGTCTTTTTCTGACCACAAGCTAGAACGGTTGTTACGAATACGAATGACAATGCGATTTTGCGAAGCACTTTCCTCTCCCCGTGTTTTATAGTTTCAAGTGGTGTATTTGCAAACTGAGGACCCAGTATTCAAATCCAAGGAAAGTGGCGTAGGGTGGAAATCAGTGTCATCCCCGTAAACAGGGGGTTGCCGGTTTTGGGATCTGTCAGGGATTGGACAGTGTCCAGAGGCTTGACGGCCAGATGGCGTTTAATGCCAATTGGCCGTGCGCTCGGTAGGTGCCCGCGCGCTTGGCAGCGCTGAGTCCTACTTTTCTACTCGACTGAAGTCCGTCCAACTCTGTCTTAAGGTTGAATTTCTTTAGAACATCAGACGAAAATCCGATTCATTTAGAGCGTGGCAACTCCTCGATATCTTTGCTGTATTCAATACGTTGAAATGGGCCAATCCAAACAGGGATTAGGCACTACGACACTAGAGACCATCTATACTGACAAGAAGATGTTCACCATCGGAAGTGGATCGGGAGCGGACTATCGATTCAAAGGCCCATCGGTGGAGTCCCTACATGTCGCCGTTAAGCTGGATGGGCACAACCTTTTTATTAAGAACTTGAGCAAAAGCAACACTCAGGTCAGCTCGCAAAAAGTGCAGGCGGAAAAGGTAATACCTTATAAATCCGGCGAGGCGATTCGGCTTGGTGATGCCAAACCCATAATTTTCATCCACTTATTTCGAAAGTTTGTAGCCCCCCATGAAGAGAGCGAAGCGATTGTTAGAGAAGCGTGGGAGAAAGCGAAAGAAGCCGAAGCCGCAGCCTTGCAGTACTCGCAAACGTTGGCCCTTCAGCAAAAGCAAGCGGAGAATATGAAGGTAGAGGCTGCGAAGGCCGTTGAACAGATTATTAAGCAAGGTAATGAGGAAGCCGATAGCATTCGACGAGCGGCACAGGCTGCAGAAAAAGAAATCACTGAAAAAGCCAACCTCCAAGCTCAAAAAAGATCGCAAGAGGTTGAGCGAGAGGCCGAGCGGACGCTACTCGAAATAAAACTGAGGAGTGAAGAAACCACCCGAAAAATGACGGATCAGGCTCGTGAGCAGGCCAAAGAACTGAAGGCAGAAGCTGAGCGTGAGTACGACACCATTCTGAAGAGCGGCCAGAGAGAAGCCGAACTTCTCATCCACAATGCAAAACGGGAATTGAACGAAATCAAGTCTCAAGTCGAAGGTGAAAGGCAAAGGCTTGAGGAAGAGAAGACTCGAATCAAGGCTGAGATCGCGGCCGCAGAGAAGGCCCATACCGCTGTACTCGAGCGACAAAACGTTCTTCGAATGGAAATGAAAGGGCTCGAAGAGAAAACTCAGCAAGCAAAAATGGAGTTCGAGCAAAAAAAGGAAACATTAAGACTTGAGCTTACAGAGACGGAAAAGCAGGTCGAACTTCGCCTGAGTGATAAGCGGGCTCTCGATTCCGAAGTCAGTGACGGGGAACAGTATCTACAGGAGATGAAATCCCGATCTGAAGCAGCGGCACTAAAGGCTGAGGCTGCAGCCGTCGCAGAAAAACAATCCAAGGAAGAGTTGGCCAAAAACCAAAGTCAAATTCAAAGGACTAAGAGTGAGATTGAAACCCTTCGCAAAGAATTAGAGGTCACCGCCGAGCGTTTAAGCGAAGTTCGAGTGAAAGAGGCGCAGGAGCTCGAGCGACTGCGCGACAAAATGAGCTCCGAGTATGAGAAGCGAAAGCGATTTGAAGAGGAATGGTTTGCTAAGGAGCGACAGAAGGAGCACGAGGTCGCAGCTCAGGAGCGGATCAATCTGGCCCGCCTCGAAGAAGATCGATTGGTGGTTCAGGCGAAAACCATTACAGATAAGATTTTGCCCCTTATTTCGTTGGAACTTGAGACCCAATTGAGTGAGAAAGAAATGGCCACGATGAGACCAAAACTCGAGTCGGTTCTGGGCCCTGTGGTACAACGGGCGGTGCTTGAAGAGCATCAGTTTCGTCGATCAAATTTACACTTCATAACTGCGAAAAGCACTCCGCTCCAAGCCCGGCCGTCCAGACTCCGTGGCATGGGGCTAGCTTTGGTGGCCGCCATTTTGCTGTTGGCGGCGATTTACACCACGTTCCCAAATCTTTTCTCAACCCATCTGCTCGACATGAGCAGTGAGTCTCCGACATCGACACCGGAGTCCCCGGTCCGCGGCAATTTTTAAAACAGAAAATTGTAGAGAATCTGGGCCTGATAGCCGAACTCGTTGCGGTGCTCAAACTGTAGGTCCCAATTACGATTCAATCGGAAATCAGTTTTGATACGAAAATCCCAGATTCGGCGGTCATCGTGGGCAAAGTAATAGGCCGCATCGGCAGAAACCCCGAGCCATCGAGAAGGGCGGGTGGCGAGAAGAAAGTTGGGGCCGGCTCCAAGAAAAGAGCCGCTATACCGCGCATTGATCAGCTGAATGAAGTGAGTGTTTTTAAGAATCTCCTGGCTGATGCCGATGCCTCCTAAAAGATCAGGAGACCATTGGTCCTCAATGGAGGCCCTAGCCCGCCAGCTGAGGTGTCGATCCAACTTTGTCAGGGGTGATGAATTGAGCAATTCGACGACTTTGAGGCGAGCGAGTGTTACGCGATCTTTCAATTGAAAATGGCGAGCTTCCACGCTGAGGACTTCAATATGGCTAAAGGGCAGCATGCCCTCGGAATTTTGTTCGAGGTCGTGGAAGGCCGGTCGAAATTTTAGACTTTGAAAGTGTCCACCGGATTTGGACTCTCCAAAACCCGCATAGATAGCAGAGGAATCGTGCGATTTTTCAGGCCTCGGGGGAATCGTCGCGCTGACTTCCGTATTGATCATTCCCAGTTTTGCTCTTAGGACCGAGAGCCGATATTTTGCGTCTTCAAAATCGTTGGGATTGGAGTACGAGCGAATCGCCAAAAATTTCATGGCGGTCTCCAGGACCCGGGCCTTTTGTTCCTTCGACAATTTTTCGTCGGAGAGAGTATAAGTCGCCAGAGTTTGATTCAAAGACTCTCTCTGTGCCCGATTGAGGAGATTTAGGCTTTCGAGGTAGTCGGATTTCAGCGACTTTTGAAAATAAGGATCTTCGGTGAATCCAGGGGTTCGCGCAATATGCTTAATGGTGTCGAGAGGAATGACAAAGTCGGGCATCTTTTCACTGACTTGAAGTCGGGGTTCAACAACCTCTAGGGCTTTTACAATCTGATAGGAACAATTGTCGGAAAGAAAAAAGTAAGGGGCGCGTCCGCCTTCAATCTCTAAAAGGTGTTCAACTAATTCTTCAACTTGAGACTCGTTGAGATTGAGACGGTATTCCCAAATGTCCCGCCCCTCCATATTGGTGTATTCACGAATTTTCTGGTGATAGGGCAACATGGTAAAGGTGCCACTGTAAAAACCAAACAATCCCTTTAGGGCGTAAAACAGAGCCTCGCCGGGGTTTCCATCCGCTGCATAGTTGATTCCGTAATTCAGCGATTCTTTTTGCCCCCGCAATTCGGGATTGATCAGCTTCAAAAAAGTGTGGCCAAAAGTAGAAGGCGCGTTGTTCATATCGGCGGAAGCAAAGATAACACTCACGCCTTTGGCATTGAGCTTTTGAATCCAGGCCTCGCGCTCTTCGCAGCGTTGAATAAGTTCTTTTGGAAACTGTAATTCGTGATTGAGAAAGCGAAAGCGGGCCCGATAGTAGCACTGTGGGTGCATTTTTAAGGTGCGGAACTGCTCCTCAGTTGGGTTTACAAAAGCCTCAAGGGTGGCCCTTAACTCGGTGAAGGGATCTTTGTGCCCACGGGCACTTAAAAAGAAAGTTCCCTTAAATGGAGAGTGATAGCCCCACCAACCTTTTTCATAGTGGCCGAGTCTGAGCCATTTTTCGCTTTGAGATAGTGTTGCGAGTTTTTCTTCAGAGAAGGTCAGAGGCATTAGGCCCCAAGTGACTGGGGCCCAAAAAAAGACTAAAAGACTAGCTGCCTTGGCAAACATTAGCCATTGATAGGGTCTTCATGTTTTTCACCATGGTATCGGCGCTGGTGTGGGCGCTTGGCAAAATCACTTCGTAGTTAGCTTGTGCTTTTGTGCTGAAGCTCTTTACTGAAGCCTCGTCACCACAACCGTGAAGCGCGGCTAGAGTGGACAATTTATCTCCATGTCCCTGAGCGATTTCACGGGACAGATCTTCCTGGTTCACTTCAACATAATATTCGATCTGTTTGTCGTTCATCACAAAGCCGCTGGCGGAACAATTGGATGTACCAGAAGTAATACCAAAGGTTTGGCTACCAAATGTACCGTTGGTGGTGACGGCGAAAAGTTGCAGGAGCTTGGAGTTTTTGCTGATCACCAAACTTCCAAGACCACAGCCGGCATCGCCCACGGCGAAGGCATTTGTCGAAAACACGAGGCTAAAAAGCACTAGGACTTTTTTCATAGGATCCCTCCATAGATGTTGAACTTAAATTCTGTGGATCCTAACCGACAAAGGCAAGCCCTATCCGCCGAACTTAAACCCTTTTAAGAGCTTCTTGCCTTCCTCTTCTAATTTCTTGGCGGGACTGTTCTTTCCTTTTTCACCCTCAACCGCAGATTTGGCTTGCTTAACGGCACCGTCGACTTCGGCCTTTTTCCCATCGAGCTGTTTGGTCAGGCCGCCAATGGTTTTGTCCATTTCGGCTTTGAGTCTATCTTTTTCTGCGCCGATTTTCCCGTCGATCATTTTCTTCAGCTCGGCTTTCGCTTCTTCAATTTTGGCTTGAAGCTGTCGTTGAAAGCCCTTGGCCAATTCCTCGCCAAGATTCGAGTTGATGTGAAGATCAAAGTCGTCAAACGATCCCTTGATCGAGGCGTTCAAGGTCACAGTTGGAATATCCTTCAACACATTGTCCAGGATCTCCTTCACCATTTTGTTCTTGGCTTCGAGATCGTAGTTAATGGAACCAAATTGATTTTTCAAATCCATGGTGATGGTTTGATCCACCAATGTGGCGTTCATCACGCTAGCACCCTTGGCGTCGCGAATGGCCAATTTGACGTCAGGGCTGTCCGAGAGCGAACTTTCCCCTACGGGGAAGCTTCCCACCGAGACGACCATGGACTCTTTGGCTTGGTCGGTGGTGTGGTCCAAGGTTATTTTAGCGTCAAGGCCGGCGATCCCCTGATTGGGGAAGTCCCCTTGAACAAGGATCAGTGCGGGCTTCTTAATAAATTGGGGGCTCGTCGTGATGTCGCGAATTTCACCTTTAATATTGCCACTGTACTCGGACTGGCCGAGCTCTGAACTGATCGCGGCCTTTTGCAGCCAAAACAGAGGATAGCCAGTCGTTATAGGGAAGCGATAGTTTTTGCCTTCGCCGCGCCGACGAGGAACGAGTTGTTCATCCTTCTTGGCTTGCTTTTCTTCTGCCGTCTTTTTGGGCGGCATGTATTCGCGGGCAACCGCTACGTACTTTCGTACCCCCATCAACTTTTGCTCCACCATCTTCATGAAAAGCTGCTGTGAGAACTCTTTGCCATCTACACTCGGGATTTTTAGACGTTTCTGCAAATCACGAAGGTCTTCGTTGACCATCTTTTCGAGGTCTTTAAAGGCCTGTGTGTAAGAATTGGTTTCGCCTTTAATGTCTTTCGACGTCTGCTCAACCAGTTTCACTTTTTGGTCGACTTCTTTAATGATCTTGTCGGCTTCTTTCACACTGTTGGCAAATTCCACAGGGTTGTTGGCGTTAAATTTTAGAGCCTTGATTCGGCCTTCGTAGGCTTTGAGCTCTTGTGCCTGAGGGAGTTCACTGATGCGCTTTTCCCACTTGGCTTTTTTGTCCTTGAGTTCAGCCTCCAACTGCTTCACTCGAGCATCGGACTTGAGTTCACCCTGGATGTTCTTCAGCTGTTCCTTCGGATCTGTTCCGCCCAAAATGTTGGCGATGTCGCCGAGGAAGTTCTGATTGTACTTCTTGCGAGTTTCGCTCAGAACTTGGTCTTGAGCTTTATCAATCAATGTAGGGCCCTGTGACGGAGGCGTAGGGGGAACAACGTATCCTGGTTTTTTACGTTTATTTAAAGCCTGGATATTGAGAATCTGGGCTTCGTTCACAACAACCTTCGCGCGCAAAAGAGCATCCCACAAAAGTTGAAAGCGGACTTGTCCCACCTGAACAATATTGCGTTCAGGTTTGTTTTTGTCTGTCACCTGAATCTGATCGATCTCAAGCCGAGCACCTAAAAACGAAGTGGCTAAACGTCCGATATTGACTTCGGCGCCATTGACCTGCGTGCCTACGTATTCAAGCCCGCGGCGAAGATGCGAGTCGAAAAAAATAGTAAAATAGGCGCCAATCAAGCCAAAGACGATGGCCGCAGGAACTACAGCCTCGAGACGTATTGGTCCTTTGGCCTTTTTGGGTTTCACTTTGCTATCAGTTGTAGAGGTTGTCATATTTGTAATACCAGTTGTAAAGCGAGGTGGCCTTGATGGCTTTCCAAAGCTTGGTTTGTTTGAACTTCTCGACGACGGTGACACGATATTTCATGACCAGCACTCGGCTGCCAAAAAAGACGAAAGGAAAACAGATAACCGTGACAACGCCCGAGCCCATTACAATTGTATTGTTGAATCGAGTCAGGGGTACAATCGGCATATTGTAAAGCGTGGTGTAAAGCCCCTGAAGGGAGGGAATCTCAAGAACTGAACTTCCTACAGCGTGGAAAACCGGATCTAGAAGATAGGCGGCGAATTTGAAAAAGAACGCCGCCAAAAAAGCCGCGCCGGCCTGCACCCGAAAGAAGAAAATCACCAAGAAAACCAGCAGTGTCTGCAGGCTCAAACTAGGTGTCATCCCAAGGATAAATCCGCAGGCAATGCCCGCGGCGATCTGATTGTGTCCAGTTTCCGAGTTGAGCAGCTTAATAAAGCCAAATAACTGCTTAAGTATCAATGTCACAGCGAGCTCCTAACTGAGAGTCTTAATGACGTTTTCAATCACATGATTTTGTATGGCATCCGTCATATCGGGATACATGGGAAGGCTGACCACCACTTCGGCCATCTTGCGCGAGACAGAAATATCCAAGATCCGCCCGTTGTCTTTGTAAGCGGGTTGGTCCGCCATCGTACGGGGATAGTGAACGGCGGTCGGGATGCCTTTTTCTTGCAGCTGTTTTTGAAACAGGTCCCGCTTAGGAACTTGTAACGTGTATTGGGCCCAAGCACTGGTGCAATTCGGTGCGAGGGTGGGAATGACGACACCGCGGTTTGAGAGCTCCTGGAAAGCTTGGTTGTAACGGAGGGCCCAATGTGTGCGCTGTTCGAGTTCCCACGGAAATCGCTCAAGCTTGGGGATCAGAATCGCGCATTGAAGAGTGTCCAGCCGCCCATTCACGCCGATTCGTGTATGATAGTAGCGAGACTCTTGCCCATGAGTTCGGATTTCATTCATGGCTTTTGCGAGATCATCATTGTTAGTGAAAATAGCACCGCCATCGCCATAGCAACCCAAAGGTTTTGCTGGGAAGAACGAAGTCACGCCCACGTCACTGAGATTGCAAGAGCGTTGGCCTTTGTAAAGAGCGCCAAAACTTTGGGCCGCATCCTCAAGAACCATCAACCCATGTTTTTTGGCGATCGCATTGATCGCGTCCATATCCGCCGTTTGTCCATAGAGGCCCACAGGTTGAATGACTTTAGTTTTCTTAGTGATCGCCTTTTCCAAGGCCGCCGGATCCATATTGTACGTTTTTGGATCGATATCCACGTAAACCGGGGTGGCACCGACGAGCAGAACAACTTCAGCCGTCGCAATGAAAGAAAATGCGGGTACAATCACTTCATCGCCCGGTCCCACGCCCATCGCCATGAGCGCGATGATTGCGGCGTCCGTCCCACTGGAGACGGCGAACGCGTGTTTGGAGCCCGTAAATTTCGCCATCTGTTTCTCGAGCTCGCCCACTTCTGGGCCCATGATAAACTGACCATGGTCCAGAACGTTTTGGATGCGAGTCTGAATAGGGCCTTTCAATGCTTGATATTGCGCTTTTAGGTCGATAAATGGGATATTCATATCTATGCGATTTCCTTTTTATAAGGTTGTGCATGAGTCCACATGGGCTCGTCAACCTGGGAGTATGTGGGCAGTATGATACCGGTTATCCTCTCAGGCGGAAGTGGAACTCGACTATGGCCCGTGTCGCGCGCCTCTTATCCTAAGCAGTTTTGTGATTTTTTTGATGGCTCGTTTTTAGAGAACACGATCGAACGGCTAAAAACTCTGGGTGAAGTTTATATACTGACGACTCGGTCTATGGAGGCTCTGACTCGCCGGGCCGTGAGCCGCGATGGTCTGCGCTTAGAAAATGTTGTCTTCGAACCCATGGGTAAGAATACGGCGCCAGCCATCGCCTTGATGTGTCACATTCTGGCTATGCGAGGGTTGTCGAACGAAATTGTGGGAGTCTTCCCTTCGGACCACTTGATTTCAAATGAAACGGCCTTTCAGAAGGCGGTTGAGTTGGCAACAAAGGTCGCGGCCGATGGATATGTAGTCACCCTGGGAGTGAAACCGAATTCCCCGGCCACTGGGTACGGATACATTGAAGTGGAAGGGGCACCCATAGCCAATCTCGGCGATATGCGGGCCCTCCCGGTCAAAGGATTTCGCGAGAAACCAGATGGCAAGACGGCAGCCACTTATGTAGCGTCTGGACATCATTTTTGGAATGCAGGGATGTTCGTTTTTCGTGTGCAGGACATGATCAATTGTTTCACCCGTTTTCAGCCCGATATGTGGGCTAAGATTTCGGCGATAAAAGGTGATCTGAGTAATCTGGAATACAATTACGCGATGTCAGATAGTATTAGCATCGACTACGCCGTGATGGAAAAACTGGATCGACAGGCATGTGTTCCCTGTGACATGGGCTGGAGCGACGTCGGAAGCTGGGATGAAATGGCTCGCCTTGTGGATGAGTCTGCACCCGTGCGGACACGCTCTCGCGCCGAAGTCTTCAACTTGGATTCGGAAAACAATTATGTCTTTAGCGTGCACAATAAAGTGGTGGGACTGATCGACGTGACAGACATGATGATCGTGGATACGCCGGATGCCTTGTTGGTGGTTCGCAAGGGATCTTCCCAAAAAGTGAAAGAGCTTGTCCAAGAGCTTCGACAAGCGGGGCAACCTGAGGCGACGGAACATCCCTTTGAGGCCAGGCCTTGGGGGAGATTTGAAGTTCTAGCGGATGAGCCCGATTACAAAGCCAAAAAGATCACGGTGGATGTGGGCGGACAGCTGTCTTATCAAAGCCATACGCAAAGGCATGAGCACTGGGTGGTCATTTCAGGTCATGCGCAAGTCACGCTTGACGACAAAGTTCACGATCTTGGTCCGGGCGAGTACATTCATGTTTCGGCGGGCTCAAAACATAGAATTCGAAATTCGGGTAAGGAACCGCTAGTTGTAGTAGAGGTCCAAACAGGCTCCTACTTCGGCGAGGATGACATTGTTCGCTATCAAGATGATTACAACCGGACCATGACCTAGGCTCGCGATTCTTGCCAGTCTAGAGCTTAAACCCTAATCTATATCTATGCTCAACTTGGACGCCATCGCTGAGAAAAAGGCGACACAGCTGAATCAAGAAAAAGAACTCTGGCGACAAGCCGTGTGGAGCGCCGAATTTCAGAAATTTTCGGCAGATCTGACGGACGGTGAAGTCGAGTCCATCGTGGGATGGTGTCCGACGGCTCGGCATTTGCGGGCCCTTGTTAGCTTTCTCGAGGAAAAAGTAAAAGAGACGGGTGTCGGACCCTATAAGAATCTCATCAAGCTGGCGGAGGACGAAAAAGTGCGCCCCGACCAATGGATTCAAGACCACTTACCGAAACAGACCGCTCTTTAAATTATTCGACCGACCAACCGGCAAAAGTGTTGCAGCTCGCGTGAGCCATGCTTTCGCATTTTTGTGGCGCGCCCGTACCTTCTAAATCGGGAGATCTGCCCCGTCTGTTGGATATTCTAGTTTACCACCGTGTGAAATGGGTCTGAGAGATGGCCTTGGATTCGCATTGGCCTGGGTGAATGCTGAAATGGACTCTCATTTCCTTCTTAGCACTGTTGGGTTGGTCGTCAGCCGCTCGTGTACAATATTCACTCCGCTACAATCAGGTGTCGTGTACGAGTTGTCACTTTTCCCCAAGTGGCGGCGGACCTCGAACTCGTCAAGGGAAGCTCTTTGGGGCGCACGGGTATGCGATGAATCCCTCCCTTGCGCAAGAGTATCTTTCGGCCGATCTAAAAATTCTCTACTATCGATCGCAAAAGTCGAAAGCCTCCCGCGGCGGAATGGGAGTGATGAGTGGCGCGATCGCCGGCCATGCTTGGCTCGACAAAGACGAACGCAATCTTTTTATGATCCAGCACAACGTTGCGGGATTTTCCCAAGCTCCAATGATGGACACTTATTTTTTAACGAAGACCCAGTCGGCCTGGGCTAAGGCGATTTTGATTGGTCGATTTCGGCCCGCATTCGGCATTGTCACAGATGAGCATCGGACCTACACGCGTATGCAATCAAGCACGGATTCCTTGAACCTTGAAACCGGCGCAATGGTCTCCGGCGAACCATATGCAAATTGGCACTATGATCTGTCCTTGGTCAATGGGGCTCACAATCAAGGATCTTCACTGGCAAAAGATCAGGCCGATCAGTGGGGAGCGCTTCTCAATCTTCGATACCTTCAGACACCGTGGCTTGTGGGCGTCAGCGGTTCTCACTTTGAACCCAACCAACAGAAGTTGAGCCGTAGAGCTTGGTCGCTTTACGGAGGTGTGCAGTGGCAGGATCTGAACGTTTTTCTTGAGCGAGTCAGTGCGCGCGGTTTCAATTCTCAGCTTGGCAAAGGATTTGCCGCAGACTCTGCCTATGTAACTTCGATCGAAAGCTCGGAGTCCGAAGGGTGGCTGAGTCTTTGGGAATACTCACTCAGCTTGCGGTTTCAGTTGATTTATAAGTTTGATTACCTGATGCCCGACATTCGATATCGATCTGATTTTTATGAGCGCCACGGAATAGGATTTCGTTGGGCCGTGGGCCCCGGGGTCTTGTGGCTGGTGCGCCTCGAGAAAGCTCGGGCGACCCATCCGACAGAGGCTTCTGGTCCTTCAATTGGCAATCAAGACGCGGCATTTTCGGTTTTGCAAGTCGCGCTCTAGAAAGGGAGTGCTGGTGATTTATTTTGTTGTTTTTATGATGGGCTCGAATGGTCATGCTGCGCCACCTGAGAAAGCCTCCACGTGCGTCGCCTGCCATGGAGAAAAGGGCGTGAGCGCCAACGACCTCTGGCCCAATTTGGCGGGCCAAAAAATAGAATATTTAAAAAAGCAAATGCATGAGTTCAAAAAAGGGTCTCGTGAGAATGAGCTGATGACTGGCGTGGCGCGATCGCTTTCGGATCGCGAAATTGACGAGCTAGCCGACTACTATTCTCGTTTGGAGTGCGGGAAATGAAAATTCTCTTGGCGATGATGAGCTTCTCTTTTGCCATGTCTCAAGGCGAGTACGTTTTCAGACTCGGGGGATGTGTGCACTGCCACACGGTCGAGGCTAAGCGTCCGCTCACGGGAGGGCGAAGTTTAGTGACGCCATTTGGAACCTTCTACACTCCTAATATCTCGCCGGATCCCGAGACAGGAATAGGACGATGGACCTACGAGCAATTTTCTCGGGCTCTTCGGCAGGGTGTGGCTCCAGATGGGCGTGTCTATTATCCGAGCTTTCCTTATTCCTCTTTTGCACAATTGACCGACGAGGATACGAAAGCGTTATGGGAATTCATGACGACCATGCCGCCATTTCACCAAGTCTCACGAGTTCATGATCTGAGCTTCCCGTTCAATCAAAGTTTTTTGATGCGAATTTGGCGCACCCTCTTTTTTAGTCCGAGTCAGCCGCCCACTCGCGGCTCTTATTTGGTCGAATCCATGCTTCACTGTGCAGAATGCCACACGCCGAGGAACTCTTTTGGTGCTTTTGAAATGAATCAGTGGATGGCGGGCTCAAGCATGAAGTTTGATGGACGGGTTCCGCCGAACTTAACGCCGGATCCTGAAACTGGCTTGGGCAGTTGGACCGAAGCCGATTGGGTCAAATTTCTGTCGTCTGGGATTCTCCCGTCTGGCCGTACTGTTGGGTCAGAGATGGCTTCTGTGATCTCGGCCACGGCCGTATTGCGGCCAGAGGATCGAAAGGCGGTCGTCGATTATTTTCGAAGTCTTCCACCCATCCACAGAGAGAAGACGAAATGAAATGGTGGGTGCTGCTTTTTTTGTTGGTGGGTTGTTCGGCTGAAGGCCCGCATAAGCCGGTGAATGGCCGACAAAAATCAGAAGTAGGATTTGAAAAGGTGCGGGGCGTGTTTGCGAAGCATTGCTCGGGCTGCCATCCTTCGCGTTCTCCGCCGGATTGGTTGGTTTATGACCAGGCAAGAACCTACGCCGACAATGGTCTGTTGGTTAAACGGGTCGTGCAGGAGAAGTCGATGCCTCCGCCCTCGTCGGCTGAAGCGGCTCAAATGACCGAAGAAGAGCGGCAAATTATTGCGAGTTGGGTTGCAGCGGGTGCGCCGGAAAAGGTGGTGGCCCGGGGCGAAGTTGACCAGGCGGGAGCCAACGCTCTCACGCAACAATGTCTTCAATGCCATGGAAAGGGATCGGCGAAGTCGGATCTTCCCATCCCGTCTTTGGCAGGGCAGACAAAAGAATATTTGGCCCGTCAGTTGAGGCGGTATAAGTGGCGTGATCGAATCGACCCGACAGACCAGATGAACAAGGTCGCCATGTCCCTCACTGACGACGACATAGGGAAGGTCGCCAGTTACTACGCTGGATTGGCCAAAGACCAGCCGGCCCCCAGTGCGCCAAGCGATATGGCAAAATGGCAAGCGGGCTATCAGCTGGCGCGTTGGACTTGCTCGGGCTGCCATACAAGCGGCCCAGGGAATGGGCCCGCGTCTGTTTGGGTACCCGACCTTAGATTTCAGTCGCAGTTCTATTTATTGAATCAGTTGCTTCGATTCCGGAGCCAAGAGCGCAAAAGTGAACTGATGCGACATTTCGTCGAGGGGCAATCCCCCGAAGACCTTGAGGCCTTGGCTTATTACTTCGCCAATTGGAAGGGGCAAAATCCTTAGCGGGTGGCCTCGTAAAGTGGCATGACTTTGGGCAGTAGAGATTCGATCCGATGAATGCGGGTCGAATCGGCGGGGTGAGTGCTTAAAAACTCAGGTGGTTTGCCTCCACCCATTGCGCTCATCTTTCGCCAGAGATTGACGGCCTCATGCGGATCAAACCCGGCGCGCGCCATCAGTTCGACGCCGACATCGTCCGCTTCTGATTCTTGTCCGCGACCATGGGGTAATGTCACAGCGAGGTTGGCGGCCAGTTGAACCGCATTGGCGTACTTGTGATTCATGATGCCGGTGGCGACGGCGAGTTGCAGGCCCACTTGCTCGGCCATGGAACGAGACATGCGTTCGCGCCCGTGCTCTCGCAAGGCGTGGGCGATCTCATGTCCCATGACGGCGGCGATCTCGCCATCGGTCATATTGAGCTTTTCGATAATCCCTGAATAAAACATAATTTTTCCACCGGGCATGCAGTAGGCATTAAGCTCTGGTGAGGTGATCACATGAACTTCCCAATCCCAACCAACGGCGTCTTTACGAAACGAAGACGTTTTCGGAATTAATCGTTTCGAAATCGCCACGACTCGTTGAACCTGTGATGGATTTCTATCTAGGGTTCCTTTTTGTTTGGCTTCGGCCTTGGTCTGATCGTAAGCCTGATCAGACATTTGATTCACTTGTTCGCTCGATAGAAGCAAGAATTGCTTTCGATCCGCGCCGACAGCTCCCTCTTCCGTAGTGCTCGCGCAACTGATCAGAAATAATCCCATTGTGATGGCAAAAATAGATCTCAATTTCATGCGTGCCAGTTTAATCCGCGAAAATGTCGTAGACAATGCCTAAGGACTTCACACCTAAGGGCAAGCTAAATACCTATGACTTGGTGAATTGTCCGGCATGTCCAGTGCAATTGAGTCTTATTGACCAGGCAAGGTCGATCTCGGGGAGGTCAAAATGCTTCGTTATATTACACTCGCAGCCGCCTTCGTACTCGCGCAAATTATCTTCTTGTCCCATGCCCAAGCGGACACGGAATTGGTGTTCTGCGACAAATGGGCCGGAGAGGCGCCTCAATCCGAGACATTTAAATGTAGCAATGGAAAGTCCTATGTCACCGGTATGGGCTTTTGCACCACGGAAACATCTGAGTCCACAGTAGAAGATATGATTGCGGGCTTAAAGGTGACTCGTTTGTTCTGTGCTCCTGAAAAATCGGGCGAAGCTTTTGACTGCTCGCACGATGAAGATCCCGAAACTCTGGCCTGCGCGAAAGAGTTCTTTGGCCAAGTCGCATCGCTCGAATAATGCACCGCGATTGTCCCAGCCGATGTACCAAATTGGGAATTTAATTCTCGAAAATCTTACATAGTGCGTATTTAGTTCAGGCACAGACCTTGTAGTATCCCCCACTCGTTCGACAACACATCCACGAAGGGGGAAGTTATGAAAAAAGTTATCGGTCTGTTTGCCGTCGCCATGTTGCTACCTATCGGATTCGCGAAAGCGGAAGTGACAAGTAAGCAAGTAACACTGGGCGTTAGCGAGGTTTATATCCCGGGCGGCTTCGGTCCTGAAACCGACGCGTTCGTCGTTGTTAGCGGCATGTTTCCCAACAGCTGCTACCGCTGGAGCCACGCTGAGGTCACAGATGTCGGAGCCAATGTTCACGAGATTCGTTCCATGGCTCGGGTGTCTGAGACTATGTGCTTGATGGTCCTTGTGCCCTATAGCAAAGAAGTCCGCTTAGGACAGATGAACAGCGGCGAGCACACACTGCGTTTCATTTCAGGTGATGGCACCTACTTTGAGCGCACAATGGTTATCGAGTAAATCATGACCGCGCGAAACATGAGAATTGCACTGCTTCTCGTGCTGGTTGGGGGAGGGCTTTGGCTCTCCCTTTCGCGTTCAGTGCGATGGGCGGAGCCTTGGATTTATTCGGAATGGAACGAGACTCAAGCCGCATCGGGAATTCCTCAGCCAAGCCACCTTGGAAAGGCTTCAGAAGCTATTCGCTTCGGCGCTAAAACAATTCGGTGGGCGGCACAGGAGCTGGGTGGATATGAACTGCTTGGCAGTTTTATTAAGACGACAGAGGAGAATGGTCGTCTGGTCGAAGTTCAGGCTCGCTATGTGACGAGTGAGAATTTTCCATCAGAAAAGCTCCTTAGTGAAAAATTAGATGAACCTGCGGTGGTTGCCGAATGTTTGAGTTGGGACAAGAAGCCAGCGGCCTTGGTTAATACCAAGGGAAAATGGCAATGGGTTCAGCGACGCCTTTGCGAGAAGCAGGACGAAATAGTGGAACTGGCCTATGACCGTCGGGGAAAGCTGATGAACAGTAAGTCTGTCAGCGCGAATCTGGATCGGTTGGAGTCCAATCTGGTCCTCTATCCGCTTGGGCCGGCTCTTTCGCAGTTACAAAATGTGGTGGTGGACGTGGCTTCACAACCTAACATTTTGTTTTCGCCCTCCCTTGAAGTTCGATCTGATGCGGGGCTACAGTTTCAAAATGTGACTGAAGTGCGCGACATTCAACCGACGGATCCGCGTTTTGATATGGCGCAAGTCTATTACTTTGGAAGCAAGGCCTTGGATTGGGTTCATGAGCGATTTCAACTCAACCTTCAACCTTTGCGATTTCGAACTCACGTAGGCCATCCAGAAAATGCCAACGTGGCGTTTTATCACAGTCGGGAAGTTCGCTTGGGCACGGGCGACGGAGTGACCTTTGAGAAAATGGCTTGGGATCCGACGATTGTGGTCCATGAGTCCATGCATTACATTGTGGAAGCTCTGACTCACATGCCCTTTCAAAAAGAGCCGGGGTCTCTCAGCGAGGCCATGGCCGATAGTTTGACGGCACTTCACCTACAGACTCCTGATATGGGAGCCGCTTCCTATAAAAAAGGCAGCTACCAACGCAGTCTTAGGGAGAAAGTTCGCTTCGATGAAAAGAACGGTAAAATGTATCACGACAGTTTGATCGTGAGCGGATTGATCTGGCAGATAAAAGAGGAAACGGGAGACCCTGTGGCTCTTGATTTGACTCGCTATTTGCTGAGTAAATTCAATCCCTCTTCCAACTTGGAAGTGGCGAGGGAACAAGTGCGTGGATGGTTTGCATCTTGTTCAGAGGGCGAAAGATGCGATCGTATTGGACATATTCTAAGTGAGCGTGGGTTTTTGTGACCGGCGGGAGCCGGTCACAGCTCCATCTTAGCGAAACTTAGCGTGTCCGCGTCCAACGATCACGCTGATTTCTTTTAACAAATTTTGAATGTCCTTTTCTTTCGACTGACTTGTGGGCTCCAGGTTGGGTCGAAGAAGTGTGTTCTCCAAACTGGCGCTCAAATAAATCACCCGCGACAGCAATTGATGATATTCAATCATGGCCAAACGTTGATCGACTTTATTGGTCATGGCCTGAACTTTTGGCGGCATGAGTCCGATGGCCTTAGTGAGGTGACCTCTCAATTCACTCACTTTTTCAGCCGCCTCAACGTGCTTGGTAGGATCGGTGGCTTTGACCCAAATTTCGTCCATCAGGTAACCCATCTGGTACATATGATTTTTTAGAGTTGATGGAACCTCTTGAGCGCGAGTGGCGGTTGAGACAGAGATCCCCAGTAATGCGACCGTAATAAACAATGACTTCAACATAAAATCCTCCTCATCGAGCTTTTATTGCGGTTGTCGACTTGGGTGAAGTCCGATCTGTAAACTTGTAATTTAGGAAGAGGAAGGGACAATATGCCCCTGGGACTGGTGGCTCACAATTCGGCTGAGGATATTTAAGGCCGTTGAGATCTTTTTGAAGAATGACCTTTCGTGGGGAATAAAATGAAATTGAGGGTGGTTTGCCCAGAGCTGCTTCAGCGCGTGGTCAATTTCGACCGCCCTTTCATTGGATTCGATGCGAACAGGGTTACCCCCCTCAATGGAAATTTGGCCGACGGCGGCGGTCTCAAAGAACACCACGGCGTCATAGCGTTCCAGCTCGTTCTCAAGCGTCGTGCCCATGTGTTGAAAGAAATCCCCGGCTTGCGTGGGCCAATAGGCGGCTCCATCGATTGTGCCGCGGTCGCAAATTAGAACTCGGCTCTGATAACTCATGGCCTGTACATCTTCCAAATTGCGCTGGACATGGAATATGGCTCGCTGCGCGGCTTGGCGGGCCTCTGGATTTTGGACTCGAGGAAATCCCCCACTGTATAAAAGGGTGGCAGCTTCGGGCACCACCACCACGCTTTCGCCCAATTCCCTGCGGAACAAGTCAGCCGCCGTGGTCTTCCCGCCACCAGGACCACCGGTAACTACGACTCGACAGCAATTGTGATTTGTTCCCAAAGTGAAGACTCCTTGCCACCCGTAGTGTTTTTTGGAAAATGGAAAGAGGCAAGGCGCAAAGCATGACAAATCGCTATCGAATCGAAAACGGAGTTTATTGTATTGACGTCAAGTTCAACGACGTTCGGCAGGTCTTTGATAGCCGAGATCCGGCCCCTTTTCGGGAGCGAGATTTGGATGAATCCTTGGCTCACTATCTAATTATGAGTGGAGAGGAGATTCCCATCCGGTCTCCCATTAAGGTCGTTATGTCTTGCTCTAAAGTTACCTTGGAAGAAACGATTCGGCAGGATGTGATCGCCGGTCTTCACAATTATTTCGACCACGAGGGGAGAAAACTACGAAATGATTTAGTGAACCTATTTCGCCAGGGTTGGTGGGCCCTGTCGATGGGTCTTTGTTTTCTCGCCGTTTGCACATTCGCTGCAGCGCCATTGAGAGAAGCGACAGATTTTTTGCTTCGAACGACTAGGGAGGGATTGGCCATTGTTGGATGGGTGGCTTTATGGAAGCCAGTGAATATCTTTTTGTATGACTGGTGGCCCATTCAGCGGAAGAGACGTTTGTTTTGGAAGCTTGCCCATGCACCAGTCGAGTTTACGATCTACAGTTGAAATTCTTCATGCAGAGCCGGAATAACGACTTCGGCGCTAAACTCGCGTCGTATGGTTTCGGCCAGTGCTTGGAGCGCCGGCACTTCCCCATGATTGAGAAAGACCCTTCCTGGAAACTTTTTAAAACCCTTGAGCCAGCGCAAAATATCGCCCGAGTCCGCATGGGCAGAGTAGCCTTCGAGCTTGAAGATCTCCGCCTCAACCGGAATCTCTTGATGATGAATACGAAGGGTCAGGAGTCCTTCCTCTAAAAGTCGGCCCTTCGTTTCTTGGCCCTGATATCCAACGAAAAGGACGCCATTCTTCTTATCCGGAAGTTTTTGCTTTAAATGATGTAGGACTCGACCCCCTTGGAGCATGCCGGAGGCTGAAAGAACGACTTTGGGTTCGTCAGACAAGCAGAGCATCATGGAATCATCGGGAGACTCGACTCCATGAAAAAAGGGAGGAGAAAGCGCCTCTTCGATGTGATTATTTTCCGGGTTGAATTTGAGAAATTCGGCATTGCGCAAGTAGACTTTTGTAACTGCATTGGCCATCGGGCTATCAAGGTAAACGGGAAAGTCTCCAATGGCGCCCTGTTTCTTAAGTTCATGAAGGGAGAAGAGAAGATCTTGCGTTCTTCCCAAGGCAAAGGCTGGGATAATAAGAGTTCCACCCCGGGAAATGACCTTGTTGACAATCTCGCCTAACTTTTTAGCCCGGCCTTCGCAGGGGGAGGAGCGGTCTCCATAGGTGGATTCTTGAATCAAAAAATCACTTTCCAAAATTTGAACAGGATCGCGGAGTATGTCAGAATGTCCGCCGCCTAAATCTCCGCTGAAGGTAACTAACCGTGAGCTGGCGGAATTCGAATAGGAAAGCTGCACGATCGCACTTCCCAATATGTGGCCGGCTCTGACAAAGCGAAAACTGAGATGAGGGGAGAGTTCCACCCACTCATCAAATGGCACAGGATGAAGCATTTTGAGGGAGGCTTCGGCATCGGCCTCCGTATAAAGAGGCAGGGCTGGGTCATGCGCAGAATGTTTCGTCATATTAGCGAAGCGAGCGTCTTCTTCCTGCAAGTGGGCTGCATCTCGGAGCATGATTTGCAATAAGTCGGCAGTGGGTGAAGAGCAATAAATGGGCCCCTTCCAGCCCCAGTAGGCCCATCTGGGAATCAAACCACAGTGATCAATGTGGGCGTGAGTGATGACCATCGCTCGTATTTGCGCCAAATTGACAGGGGACTCCCAATTCAGTAGGCGCATGGCCTTAGGTCCTTGGTAGAGACCGCAGTCGACGAGAAAAGAATAGTCGTGGTGCGAGACTACAGTTTGACTACCCGTAACGGTCTGGGCGGCGCCCTCAAAGCGAAGTTTCATCGCCAACAGAATGGCCGCAATCCGACTTGGATGGCAAGCGTCGATTTGGTAAGTAAAGTTATGACAATAAATGAGCCTCCAGACGGTCGGACTTCCAATCCGCTGGACCAGGAATTTGCCGGTTGGGGCGAAATCGAAACCATCGAGGACTTAGAGCCTTCCGGGTCCGTCGATAAGCTGGATCAAGACAAGAAACATTTTCTATCGGAGTGGCCGGCAACAGCCATTTGCGGCAATGATATCACTTCGAGCTGTTTGTATGTTTCGGCCCTGTCCATTACGGTGGCAGGCGTGTATGCTCCAGTGGCGTTGCTTTTGGTGAGCATGACGCTCTATTTGTTTCGAAAAATATACTCAGAAGTAGGTTCAGCTCTTCCGTTGAATGGTGGGACCTACACTTTGTTGCTGAACACCACCTCAAAGAAAGTAGCGGCCGGAGCGGCCTGTTTAACAATTTTGTCTTATATCGCCACCGCTGTGATCAGCGCCCATGAAGCCATTCACTATTTGGCTGCGGTCATTCCAGGGATAAATATTTCCTTAGGTACGATGCTTTTGCTCTTCGCGTTTGCCGCCCTGACGGTCTTGGGAGTGAGTGAGTCGGCCCGCGTGGCACTTGGTATTTTCTCAACCCACATTATCACGCTCGCCCTGTTGGTGCTGGTTGGAGTTTTCTCATTTTTCTGGAATTTCAGCGGCACAGTGGAAAACTTAACTCATTCCGTGCCGCAGGATCATTGGTATGTGGCTCTGGGAAAAGGGTACTTAGTGGCGTTGCTCGGAATCAGCGGATTTGAGAGCTCGGCCAATTACATCGAAGAGCAGCAGCCAGGTGTTTTTGATAAAACTTTACGCAACATGTGGATCTCGATCACGGCGATCAACCCGACCATTTGTATTTTGGCCTTGGGCATCCTGCCGTTGAGCGCAATTAATTCGGACAAGGCGAATTTGCTGGCTCGTCTCGGCGCGGATAGTCTTCATCCATGGTTTGGATCATGGATTGGGATCAATGCCTTTTTGGTTTTGTCAGGTGCTGTCTTGACCAGCTTCGTGGGGGTGACGGGATTGGACCGACGGATGGCATTGGATCGTTGTTTGCCACAGTTTCTTTTGGCTGAAAATCAGAGTCGCGGCACCAATCATTGGATTATCTTTGGTTTCTTTTTGGTCTGTGTTTCGATTTTTGTAATCACTGGTGGAGAAATTGATTCATTAGCGGGTGTTTATACGATTTCGTTTCTTGCCGTTATGCTCTTATTTGCGGCAGGCAACGCCCTGCTCAAGGTCACGCGAGGAAAGCTCCCGCGCTCGAGCCGAGCCCATTGGGGAGCTGTGATCACCGCGGCTACGCTTGTCACCATAGGATTAGTTGGCAATGTGTTTATTAGTCCGGAAGGGGCCCAGATTTTTTCGGCTTACTATGCGGTGACCTTTGGGATTGTTCTCTTCTTTCTATTGAGAACCGCTCTGCTTCGATTTCTTCTCAACTCCATTCGTTACTCAGTTGGCCTCTTGCCTGGAACTAAAGAGGTGCTTGGCGCTAATATTTTAAAATGGATTGACCGAATTAACAGCCGAGAGGTGGTCTATTTTTCCAAAGGTGACAACCTATCTACGCTGAATCGTGCGGCTCAATATGTTCTTAGAAACGAGCAGTGCAAGCGTTTGAAGATCGTGCACGTCTATCCGCAGGAAGGGTCGATCCCTCCGTCATTGTGGTATCAAGCTCGCGTGATTGATGAAATTTATCCTCATTTGCGGGTGGACTTGGTATTAGTGAAAGGCCAGTTTTCTCCGAAGTTGGTCGATGCTCTATCCAAACGCTTGGAAGTTGCCAAGAATCAAATGTTCATCGGCACTCCTGGGGACGCATTCCCGCATCGGATTGAGGCTTTAGGCGGCGTCCGAGTTGTGATCTAGCGCTCGATCAAAAGCCTAGGTCGGTCGCACGCAGAGTTTTTAACCGGATTTCGTCTTACGCGCTTGCATTTTTCCTAAGCTTTCTATACTAGCCTTGGACTTAGCCCATCGGCGAACGTAGCTCAGCGGTAGAGCACTGCCTTCACACGGCAGGGGCCACAGGTTCGATCCCTGTCGTTCGCACCATTTCTGGGCCGCCTTTTCCGCCAAAAGGTTTAGGTAATATCCGCCTAAAATAAGTGCGACGAGTGACGACCACCAACAGTATCGAAAGTCCGCAGCCACCCCAAGGACGAAGTAGCCGGTGAGGTAGAGGATTGCACTGAGCCAAATGGTTTGAAGGATCGGCTTGAGTCCGGAAGGTCGGGACGACTTGGAAACCATGGGGCCAAGAAGGAGCAGAATGAAAAAATATAGGACGGGCTTAAACAACCATGTTTTCTCGAGGCCTTTGATTTGGGTCACCATCTTTTTGGCCCATTTATCACGCCGAACAATTGAGTCTTGCGAGGGCACAAGTTCAGGCTCGAAATAGATTTCTCCATCGTATTCACAAAAGCCAAGAAACGCGCAGGAAAATGCGACTCGATGTTTTACATAAGCGAGCGGATGGGAGAGCAGGGCAGAGTACCATGCTGACTTGAGCTCAATTCGATTGGACAGAGTGTCCTCGACCATTTGAGGGCGCATGGGATTTTGATCATAATAATTCCAGAGTAAAGTGTAGACAGAGTTACTTCTGTAAGTCTGGGAGATGTTTTCGATAGAGGTTCCATATTGGGCAGGGAAAAGATTCTGATTTGTCTGTGAGGAAACGCCGCCCAAGTCGAAGGTCATCAAAACTTGCGGTGCATAAAAATAATCATCAATGGTCAATTGCGATTTGAGGGCTAGCGGAAACGCGATCAGAAGACCTGAGCCAGTGAGAAGAATCAAGAATCGCGCCGATGTTGAAACAACCATCATCGCGAAGAAACCAACAAACGGAAAGACGGCCACCGGGCCGTTGTGGCGAGATGCCGAAGCTAAGATCAAAAAAATGCTAGCCATTACCCATCCAAGTTTTCCAGAGCGAAACCGAAGCAGGATTCCCAGTGCGAGCATCATTGAGGATCCAAAAAATGCATCTTTCCAAACAAGCGCATTCACCCCCATGGAGGCGGGCCAAAATCCAATTCCAAGAGTTAGCAAGGTGGAACGCATCGGACGTCCTGGCAGAAGGGAAATTACGCACCAGCTGAGGCCCAACCAAAAGCAGAAGTTGTTGATCAGAAAGATAGACCAGGAACCAGGAAGAAGATGCAGACCCAGACTCCATATCCAGGCAACGACGACAGGGTGCCAATCCATGTACTTGTGGTTGAGAGCTTGCTCCATTTGCCATTTAGTGTCTGTGTCCAGGTGGCCTGGCGAAAATAGTAGGAGCGACACAGTCAATCCCATCGCAGTCAAAACAAAAGGGAGGAAGAAATCAAGCCGCGCGGAGAAGGGTTTCATTCCGAGTCCATTCTCCGGCCCGTAGGCACTGGAGACCTAGCTTGTAATATCGAGGGCCTTCCGGTCCCGCGTGAAGACCGGCCATTTGTATAAGAGCTAGAGCCGATAAACGATTGAGGTGAGTCATCTCAACATCCATGCGCCGAACGAACTCGATCCACATCGCGAACAATTCCGGTCTTACGTGCTGTTGATGAAGTACCATATAGACATTGAATTTCGCGAGGTCCCAGCAGAGATCTCCCACGTCCTTTAGGCCTCCGAAGTCCTGTCGCCAATCGATCAAATGGATTCCGCCTCTGTCGCCGATTATGATGTTCTCGGGCTGCAGATCGCCGTGGATTCTGGAGGGTATAGCGGATTTGCGGAACTGATCGGCATGGTCTCTCAGTTCATCGTTAATCAAGTCTTCACGGACTCCATGTCGAGAATAAAATTTGTTTAGGCGGGTGAGGGTCTTCCTAAAGTAAAATTCGGTGCAGGCGCTTTGGAAGTCTCCCGGTGAGTTAAAGACCGGGCGCCAAAGGCGGCGGCGGAACTCGGACAGAGTCGATTCCCAGACTTGTAGATCATTTGTTTCGGCCAAAGTCTTTCCCTCGACGAATTCGTAGCAGAAAAATTTTCCTCGAGCCTGAGAAATCGGCGGCACAAAATCGGCGAGAATCTGAGCGCGGCCCTGTCGACCCGAAACAATCTTTGGGTCGTCAAAGAAGCGAATGACCTTGGAACCTTCGAAATAAACTTGCTCACCGTGCTTCAGGTTCTGCGCGGGCAGCAAATCTTGACTGAGGGTTACATAGTTTTCAAATGAACCGGTGTCCTTCCAGTCGACGGTCACGGCCTGAAGATTCGAAGTCAGCGCCTGCAGACCGTCTGAGATTTGCACTTCTCCAGCCCGTTTGCCCTCGCACGATGAGGCCAAGCCATCAAAGAACTCATATGTGTCTTCGATCCGGGCCAATCCAATGAACGGTTTCCAAGCCGGGCCGCTCACAGAGACTTTGTCTGCGATTTTCAGCACCTTCCCATTCTCACAAAAGAAGTTGCACCAGCGAGGACCTGGATCTTCCACGCCGCTGGGTACCGCCGCCCAGTTCCCTTGATTATTGGGGAGCTGATCGAAGAGTGTGTCCCCGCAAACTAGATAAAAAGGTTGGTTCAGTTCTTCACGGCAATGCAAGAGCGAAGCACCCGGACCAGATCCGGGTCCGTCGATTTCAGTGACATGAACGTAGGTCACCTTAGTTTCCGGATGAGCGATGGACATGAAATCTTGAATGTCCTGGGCTCTATGATGAACGGCGAATACAAACTCAGAATCAGGAGAAAAAAGTTCCAGTATGCGACTAAGAATAGCCCGACGGCCGACACTGAGCAGAGACTTGTGAATCCATTCAGAGGTTTCGCCCATCCTCTGACCTCGACCGGCCAACAGCACACAAACTCTTTCTTTCATTTAGATTGTATCGGAAAATAGTCCGTGGTCTCTTAGAGTTAGAGAGTGTCTAAATGAAATTGGGACTATTCATTCCAACTTACAATGTCGAATCTCGCGTCGGCTCAGTTTTAGCGGACCTTGCTCGCGGTCCTGTAGACAGGTTTTCCAAAATTTATGTAATCGACAACGGAAGTGGGGATCGTTCAAGGGAGGTTGTAGCGCAAACTCTTCGGGACTTCCCCACCTTGGGCCAGCGAACCGAGCTATGGCAAAATCGTCGCAATTACTTGTTAGGTGGTTCTACCCTTCTAGCAATCGAAAAAGCCCTGGGCGATGGTCTAGATTACCTGTTAAATCTCCATTCAGATGGTCAGGCGAAGGTGGCTGACCTTGAAGGTATGATCAACAGGTGTCGCGTGCAAGGGCCCCTCGTGCTTGGCAGTCGCCTCCTGCGAGATTCTAAAAATGAGGAATACGAACGGGTTCGCTTATGGGGCAATTTAGCGTTTTCACGTTGGCAAAGATGGATAACGAACAGCTCGGCGCGAGATTTGGGGGCCCTTATGGCTTAACCACTCCGTTACTTTCCTAATCCCGCTGAGACCAGCGTCCCAACAGATATGAGCTTACAACCGTT
>JBFWON010000059.1:0-26381 GCA_050250515.1 Bdellovibrionales bacterium
CACAGTCACCAAGAGGCAAGCGGAACTGGTTTTATCCAAGCTACCAGGATGGCGATATAGGGAAAACTTGTTTCGACTAACCCTGTTAGCAAGATTCGCCCTGTCCAAATGACACCCTGATGCTGCAGCGAAAAATTAGGACGCTTTAAAAAACTCAGCCTCGATTTATGTGAACCACGACTATCCCAAATAGTATTGAACCGCCGACTTCGTGTGCGCCTGCAAGATGGCCAGAAGGTAGTCCGATTAACAAGCTCACAACTGTGCCAGCAGTCTTCGGTCGGCTCCAAATATTTAGTGCCCAAGAACGATGACCAAAACGCCCAGAAGACATAATAATACCCCCATCGCCGAGATCTCAATTCGTTCAAGTTGCCGAAATTTAAATTTTAAAGATCCGAGAGATGCCACTGCGACTAACGAAAGCATGCCTATTGTCGAAGCGCTGGCTAGTACCGCGCTCAAAAAGAAGAATCCCTGCCAACCAAATTCAACTGCAGAGAGATAAATCGGCAGAATAACTTCGCAGGGAGATAAAAATAATGCGCCGATCAAACTTAAAACAGCTACACGATCACTTCGCCGGGGACCTCCGCTCACGCGGATTGCCTCGGTGCTATCAAATTCGCACACGCTATGATCGTGCCGGTGCAACAGAAAATGACTGTGCCCTCCGCCGAATCGCTGTTGGTATACAATGTATATTCCAAAAAGTATGAGAGCCGATCCCGACAGATAATGGAACCATGATTCATACCGCTCAAATAAACTTGCACCAAAGCTTACGACGACTAGTCCTAGGCAGGCTGTGAAGGCCGCGTGCGCGGCGCTAGCAATCAAAGTAATGAAAAGCGTTTTACGCAGCGGCCACTTCTGCACTCTTGCCGCCACAACAAATGGCAGCCAATGCGTTGGAATCGCAGAGTGTAGCAGGGCTACACCAAAACCAGTAAGAAGAATTGGCAATAAGTGTGTAAGTGACATGTCTATTTCCTTAGAAGCCTGAGTGCATTTGCCGTTACTAGCAGAGATGCGCCGGTGTCTGCTGCCACAGCTAGCCATAGGTTGGTATATCCGGATATTGCTAAAACTAGAAAAGCGGCTTTGGTGGCCATAGCGAAGAATATGTTGAACCGGATCACGGCGAGAACTCTTCTTCCCTGCAGAATTGCCTTCGGTAACTCCTCAAGATTGTCCTGCATCAACGCAACGTCGGATGTTTCAATGGTCGCATCGGTGCCTCCAGCGCCCATAGAGACTCCAAGTGTGGCATGGGCCAGAGCGGGCGCATCGTTGACGCCGTCACCTACCATAGCAATCTCCGTAAATTCACCCCTTAGTTTTTTTACCTCTCGAACCTTGTCTTCTGGTAAAAGATCGCCAAGACCGACGTCAATTCCGGCAAGCTTGCAAATGGCATCGACCGTCTTTTGGTTGTCCCCACTTAATACCACTATTTTTTTGATACCAATTTCGTGAAGACTCGCAATCGCACTTTGAGCATTCGAACGAAGTTTGTCGCCAAGCGAAAAAATACCAAGGACAGCCCCAGGGTTCCCTTTATCGGGCTTGCGGCCGACAATGACAACGGAGAGCGATTGCGATTCAATTTTATCGAGGGCCGATTCTACTTCCTTGGAGCAGACACCGAGATCGTGAGCGAAACGGTGATTGCCGGCGAAATACCTATGAGGGCCGATAGAGCCTTCGGTTCCCAATCCTGGGACAACTCTGTAGTCTTCCATCTCTGGTATGCCAGAATCGCGAGCCTTAGAGTAATCCAAAACTGCTTTCGCAAGTGGATGAGTAGAAAGGCTCTCAAGACCGCCTGCGACTTTCAATACTTCGCTCACCTGAGCTTGACCGAGAGTTATTAAATCATGCACTCGAAACTTTCCTTCGGTCAGAGTGCCTGTTTTATCCATGGCGATCGCGCGAATTTTGCCCACCGCCTCAAGGTATTTACCGCCCATAACCAAGACTCCACGCTTTGCTAAAAAGGATAAGCCCGAAACCACCGACACCGGAGTTGAAATCACGAGGGCGCAGGGGCACGCAATCACGAGGAGCACGTGAGCCCGGTAAAACCAAATGTCAAAGGGCTGATTGAACAAAATGGTTGGCACAAGGCAAACCAAAATAGCAGCTACAAAGACCACTGGGGTATATATCTTTGCGAACTGATCAACAAACCTCTCTGTTGGGGCCTTTTCAGCTTGAGCCTCCTCGATCATTCGGAGAACTCGGGAGATTTTTGTATCTTTAAACACCTGAGTCACTTCAATTGTAAGCGCACCGTTGCCATTAACGGTGCCTGCAAATATCCGGTCTCCGATTTTCTTTTCGACAAGGGTTGATTCACCTGTCAGCGGTGCCTGGTTTACTGACGACATACCCTCTATGACGTTGCCATCAATGGGAATACTTTCTCCGGGTAGTACAACAACAATATTGTCTAACTGAAGTTCTGAGACGGGCGTGCTGACTAAACTGCCATTTTGCTTTAAGTGGGCGAACTGTGGGGTAAGCTTCAAAACTTCCCGAATGGCGTCTCGCGCTCTCGATACGCTAAATGCTTCTAGAAGCTCAGCCAAAGAGAACAAGAAAACAACGGTAGCGGCCTCAGAATACTCACCGATTGCGAAAGCACCGGCCACTGCAATAGTCATCAAAACATTCATATCAAGAGTGCGTTGCTTCAGTGCTCGGAAAGCCTTCGGGAAAACAAGTGAGCCAGCTAGAACAGTGGAGATTGAGAAAAAAATAAGGCTTAGGATCGGGGCAGCGTTGGCCTTGAGTGCTAAACCAACACCCAAAAGTAAGAAAACGCCTGACGCTAAAACTATGTGCACGCGTCGGGCGTTGTTAGCATAGAAACCGCGTGTTGCGATCTCGACGACTTCAACACCGGTTTTTCTAACCAATTTTTTAATCGTACCTTGATCTAAGGATTTATCATGTCTCACCGTCACAGTCGCGGCGATGAGGTTAACGTCGACAGACGATATATTTGGAAGCTGTAGCGCCTTTTTTATCGCGATGACTTCGTCCGAGCAGTCTGCTCCTCGAATCGAAAAAGATGTTTCCACATGCATCGGATTCGAGTCCGATTTGGCTAGCAATTGAACTTCGGACTTACTATTGCAGCAATCTTTATCTTTTGACATCTTTTTGGTCCTTTTGGTCTGCTCCAGTCATAAAATTCGGAAGCAGACCATTGAGATTAATGTTTGTGGCCGTGCGCCTTTTCGTGTTTCTCATGTTCCTTCATCGCATGCAGGCATTCTGACTTGCCAAATGCTTTGTCCCCCCATATATGGCGACTGAAACTAGTCAAACTAAGGACTGCTTAATTCTCTACTGAACATTCACGGCTAAAGGTATTGTTCGGATTTTCGCGCCGTCAATAAATTGAACCCAGATTCGGGACATACCTTTTGCGGGAAATGTGACGTGAATCATACCAGAGCCACTGAGGGTCGTTTTCCGTAAAGCCACGCCGCAAGCACAAGCAAAAATGTGATCGTCTGAGCTACAGCCGTTTCCATTGTTGGGTAAACGCCGACGAGATCGTATCGCAGGTGAACCGGAGTCGTCGTCACGCTGATGAATCCCGCCTCCTGCAAAGAATGAAACCCTTTTCCGGCAAGAATCGTTGCAAGACCAAGCATCATCACCGACGAAAAATTAAAAAGCTGCTTAATTGGGAGCCTCTTACTGTAGTTGAGAGCAATCCAAGAGAGTCCAATGACTAGCCCAAGTGAGCTGAAGATTCCAAGGACCATCGTTGTCCGAGCGTCAGGTCCGGCATCGAGCCAAATTGCTTGGAGAAAAAGGACGGTCTCGAAGGCTTCCCTGAAAACTGCAAGAAACGAAATCGCAGCAAGCCCAAATAGATTTTTTCCTTGGAGTAGGCTCTTAACCTGCACTTCCAAAAAATTCTTCCAGCGCCCAATCTCAGTTTGCCGGTGAAGCCAGAAGCCCACATACAGAAGAACGGCAACGGCAAAGAGTGAGATTGACCCTTCAAGCATTTCACGACTTCCGCCGCTCATCTGCATCAGCCAACCTGAGAAAAACCAACAGATGAATCCAAGTCCAAGTGCGGAAGTCCATCCTCCATGCACCCAAAGAGCGGCTTCCCGAGAGCCTGAGGCTCGAATGACACCAAGGAGTGCTAGAACAATCAGTACGGCTTCAAATCCTTCGCGTAAGAGGATGGCAAACGCCGCCACAAACGAGACCCAAGGAGACACATCGACGTGTAAAATGAGTTGGCGCACGGATTCAATTTCTTTGAGAGCTATCTGAATGTTCTTATCAACCTGTTCGGCAGATTTCTTAGTCTCAATGGACGATCGCACCTCAGCCATGCGCTCCTCGATGCGAGTTACGGCGTCGGGATCGCTGGCGCGTACCCGCGCCTCGATCGGCTCAATACCTTCAATATAGGCTTGAATGGCTTTCGCTTTTGCAAGCGGTTGATTGCCTCCTCGGTAGTCGTTGCCCGAATCCAGGAGTTTCGTCTTTGCTAAAGTGAGATAGTCAACTTGATCGCCAGCCCCTGAGCGAGTGCGAAGTGCGGCAATGGTTGCCTGTTTTTCAGAGTCGGTTCCGCCGAGCTGACTAAGAAGGGCTGTATCTGACAGACTTGCCACCTTCTTTAGCATTTCCGAATCTATCGTGGTGTTCTTCGCGTTGGCCTTTGCTTCGTAGCGAATCGAACTGATGAAAAAAGACAGTGCCCAAACTTCTTCATCCGAAAACTGATGAAAGGGAGGCATCGGTGTTCCAGGCACCCCAAGGCGGATCGTGTTGAACGCGTTAAAGGGAGCTAGGTCTTTCATGAAGGAGTTATCTTTGAAATTGGCTGGCGGTGGCTTTAGTGCTTTTCCTGCGGGTCCATCGCCCGCGCCATTTGCCCCGTGGCAGAGGGAGCAATTTTGAGTAAAGAGAGCTTTTCCTTGAGCGAGATCGGGCCAGCGGTTCGGGGATATTTCAAGCCCCGTAACAACGATTACTTGCCTCTGAACATCACGCGCGAGCGTAGTTACAACTTCGGGAGACTCTTTTGATTCAATAAGCGCATGGAGCTGTCTAACTTTAGCTCCGATTTCTGGAGTGCTCTTGGTCTCGGAAAGACTGCTTTCTGTCTTCATCGCACTTTCGGCAAATTCAAGCTGCTCGGCATATTCCGACTTGCTCAGAACCTTATGATCTTTGGAGACCGCTCCGGAATAGTCCTTCGCTAGATAATCCAAGAGATGAACCAGAAATCGTGGCGAATGCGTAGGATCGGCCTCCGGCTGAGCAAGAGCAACTATTGAGAAGAGCCCGAAGAGTGCAGTTAATAGTACAGCTTTCATAAATGGCCTTTTCAATTTTTCGATTAACGGGTCTTTCTGGATTGTTCTTTTGAGGATACGGACTCCGTTCGGCAGCGTCCGCCATCCCTTTGAGGAATTCGCTTCCTAAACTTCTTTTGGTCGGTTGAAAACATCTTGTCCTGGTCAGAAAGCGCGCGGATCGACGATATAAGTGAATCGAAAAACGGCGATCCTTGTACGAGGCAATGATAGACCCAGCGGCCTTCCTTGCTAGCCGAAAGGAGACCCGATTGGCGCAGAACTTTGAGGTGCCGTGATAGCTTATATTGGGGCTCGTCGAGGCTATCGGCTATTTCACAAAGGCAGGCTTCTTCATTACCTTCGGCTAGAAGGCGAACAATTCGAATGCGCGTAGAATCTGATAGCGCTTGAAATACCGTTTCGGGGGCTACATTAATGACATGCATACTTGCACCTCTGCGCAACTATGTAATATTCAAGCTGACAACTGTCTAGCTTTTGTTAAAAATGAGAAATAGATGAGAATCGCGGTGAGAGTTTTGAGGGCAAGATCAATGCTGCAATCAACCGAAATTTTGGAATTCCAGAAGTCTATGCCCGAGGAAGCCACAGCGCCCCTTAGCCCTCGACTTCATGGGCTACAGTCACTTTTCGTGATTCTCATTTGCTTTTCAATTTCGCTTTTTGTGCCGCTGTTTTTGCTTCTCGCCTGTCGCGGCCATGCGGCAGCGAACGGTGTAGCTCTCGAAACCGGCTGCCACGGCCCGGAACTTCCATTTGGACTGTTATCGGGAATTATGCTGCTTTTATTGCTGCGAGTGTGGGCCGCATTAAATGAACCGGATCTTCGTCTGGTTCTTAGAGGCTCCGAATTTTCTCAATAACGTTCTCTAATTTTTTGTCCGCGTCCCTGGCCAACTCCACAAGTTTCTGATCTTCAAGAATTTTCATTAGTGCGGTGGGCTTTGCGATCTCGATGGAAACGATCCCATTTCCCACTTCGCGAACGACAGCATTGCAAGGCAAGAGACTCGTAACGTCCGCATTATGAAGAAAGGCGTCGAGGGCGAGTTGTGGATTGCATGCGCCGAGAATCACCACGGGCTTAATTTCTTTGCCCAGCTTTTCTTTGACCTTTTGGTCGAAATCAATGCGAGTCAGAACGCCAAAGCCTTCCGACTGCAAAGCCTCAGTTACTTTAGCTACTGTTTGCTCAACTGAGCCCCGAACCTCTTTTTTGAAATTAATCGTTGCTGCCATAGTCTACCTCTCCGACGATACACCGAAATTTCAATTTGGGATGCATGTCGAACTCACTGTTTAGATCCGTCGGAGTTCGGTCCCATCATTCCACAGTAACCCCAACCCATTCCATCACCCATCTTTCCATGATGGCGTCCCATCATGCCCTGATGCCACATCATGCCGTCGCAGCGCTGACAGGTCTGCCTCATTTGATTCTGGCATTCTTGAAGCGACTTGTCCGACTTAAGGCATTCGGCCATCTTCTGATGCATTTCAGCCATCGACTTTCTTTGGTCTGATGACAAGTTGCTAGATTGATCTTGCGATGCACTTGTGGCGTCCGCTTTTTTTGCGTTTGCAGCACACGCTGCAGTACCGATCACCAATCCGACGCATAAAGCTAGCCCTGCTATCAATGTCTTTAAACTCATAAAGATCTCCTTTTTGAGGGAAAGAACAGCAATGAGCATGCCTGGAGCAGTGCGATTGCCTTCGATTAAAGGTGAATTCTGAGACATTTTGGCAGAGCATGGGACATCTTGTCAAGATCTCTTGCTCCCGTGCCGTTCAAATCAAATTAAATTTGCCCACCGGACTTTAGAAGAAAAATGACTACAGCGAAACGCACTTCTCATCTTTGCCCTTCTTTCAACGCTTCATATTTGACGGGAGGAAAACCCCCAGGTCCCGCTACTGCATCAACTGGAAGGTATTCGACAGATACCAAGCGCGTTTATCAGAGTGGTCGAATTCGATCATGAAGCTGCGACAAGACAACTGCTGTTGAGGTCCGACACCCCAGTCTATTTTTGAACAGGGAGAGTCATCGCCCGCCCCCATTTAGAGGCCTTTGAATCCATCAGCAATTGAACCTGAGCAACTCTCACACACTTAACTAGTCTTGGTAGCTGTCCAGTGCTCGCTACTGCGAAAACAAAAATCACGACCGCACTAATTAATTTGGGTGGGATCATTTTGCACTTCCGTTTCTTTTTTGATGTTGAGTGGCTACGGCAGTTTTACATTTGTTTCGTTCGACAATTGAAATGACCAGACCGTGCGACCATTTCTTCGATCTCTGGGCTGGCACTCCCTGCTGATTCAAATCACGCGCGATTGCCCTCGCACTTTGCCCATCCCTCCAAAGCCGGAGGATCTTTTGGACCACCCGATACTCCTTCGGGTCCATGACCAGAATGCCGTCAACCCAGTCGTAGCCGTAAGGCCGACCGGATGATCGCCTTCCCACGGCAACAGCACCGTCCTGCTTTGGACCGCCCGTGGGTGGCCGAAGGACTCGACCGTTCGATTTAAGCGCGTGCATGACCGACGTTTTTCGAAATCCAGTCTTGGCTTCTATATCTCTCAGGGAGCATCCAGCCTCGTAAAGAGGGTCACAAACCTCAAAAATCTGCTCTTTCGTTTTTGCCGAAAATCTAATAGTGTCATGGGGATAGTGATTAAAAGTGGATTGTGCGCCTGATGTTGGGTCACCTCCACCAAATTACGACCGGAAATCCGCTCCAGCAGCGGAAAGTTCGAAGGAAGCCCAAACCAACCCCCAAAATGACCTGCCCTACCCGCTTGCCGCAACGGACCAAACGAATGGAACCCAAAGTGCCTAGCAAAAAGCCACAAAAAGATCCAAAATTGCCAATTGATGAATCGGATATAACCGATTTTATATTGGCTAAATCAGACTTCTCGTTTGAGGCTAAGGTTTCAAATCGCCTGTCGTTATGCGGCTTTAAAGTTGATCACGCGGGCACTTACATCGACACGGTTACGAAAAAGATAAGACAATTTGACATCAAAGCCTACAGAGACTTGGGCGACGATTGCTACGCGTTTCTGAGTGTTGAGTGTAAAAACCTAAAACCTCAGGGGCCCCTGGTTATACATCGTTTGAAACGCAAGTCAGGAGAGGCTTTTCATGATTTGGTTTATTTTCCTCCCGCAAATCCAATAAAGGACGATGGGATATTAATAAAAAAGAAGGTCCGCTCCTCCGCATTTGTACTTCGATTAGAGGGCCAGCAGAGCATCTACTCAAAGGGTGACTTTGTAGGCAAGGCTATGGATGTCCTCAGACGTGGCAACGCTGGCATATTGGGCGGTGATGGAGAAGTTTTTGAAAAACAAACTCAATCACTGTCCTCGGCAATGAGTTTCCTAGAAGACATTTCAACGTTTACACCAGGGACGAGGGCGGGGTTCTTTGCAATCTTCCCCTTTTTAGTAATTCCTGACGACTCCCTATGGGTCATTGATTATGGCGATAATGGGGAGACCCTGGGAAAGCCAGTCAAGAAAGACACGGCCAAGTTCTACATCGATAGAGCGGGCAATCCTAACTTTCGAGGCGACAATCAGGTTTTCAGGTTTTCCCATATGGACATCGTGACAATTGGCGCACTCCCAAAACTACTTGACGAATATTTTTACCTCACACAAAAAAATGACAATGGCTATCCACTTGCGTTTGGTGAGTCCTCAGTTAGAACGACCGCGGCTGAAAAGGCAGTACTTCCCAAATCATAATTTCGTTCACTAAACCCCAACACATTGGATCTAAAAAGTGATTCAAGGCCTTCTGAACCGCGAAATGGTTAAGATTGGCAAATAATGAGGGCGTTCACTTAACTTTAGATTATCGAACGGTCTACTTTCGTGGCATCATCATTTGAACGTGTTTCGCGTCTGGAATGAAGTATCCCCGGGTGCCTTCTGGCAACTTAGAACCGAGCAACTCCTCTATGTAGCGCTCCTGCAAATTATAGTAGGGGTAATAGCTGAAAGTCAGTATGGGCGGCAACTCAGTTAGGATCAACCCCCGAATGGTGGTGTCGGAATTTAGCGAGGCACTTGGGTTATGGAGATCGTCACAATCCGAGCAAGCCATGGTGTAGCCGTCGTGAACACGCCCAAGCTTGATCGTGAAAGCTTGTGCACCATACTCCTTCTCGAGCTGTTGCCAAACTTGGCCCACAACCCAAGGTTTAAAGTTCTTGTGGCTGCCCTCAATTAACTCGTGGGTTCTCATCCTCGAAGACCACTGAGTTGCATCGGCAGAATTCTCAAGACTTTCTGCCTGGCCAGCAAAAGCTTTTCTCCAAATGGGAGTGTGCCGTTTCTTCTGTACTTGAAATATGAACTTTGCCCGCGATGATCGCCCATCATCCTTCGGCAACTGCTTTTCCTGATATTTGTCATGGATTTTGACAAACTGAAAAACCAAATCTAGGCGGTTGTCGATCGCCTTCCAGGTCTTTTCGTCCTCAGTCTTGCGATCCTTTTGTTCCTGCTCACGTTCCCGCCGCTCAATTTCGTCATTCGATCGTCTCTCCTGATCCAACTGATTTTGTTTTTGATCTGCAATTTCGATCGAGTGCTGAAGACGCCAGCATCCAAACCCAAGGCCTACTGTCAGCAATGAACCAACAATGATCTGAAAATAAGGACTTAAGAGTCCCTGCTCTTTACGACCCTTTTTGATGCCCAATCAGCGCTGCCCTTTAACACTTTATGTATTCCACCCTTAGAATGCCCGAGAGCCTTAGCAATTTCACCAATGGACTGGCCATTTTTATTTAGGAACAAGACCTCTGTCTCGTTAATTTGTTTAGTCCGGCCCAGGTTAACGCCTTTCCGTTTAGCCTCTCTTAAACCAGCGACCACGCGCTCCTTGATTAGCGACGCCTCGAACTCCGCAAACGCGCCAAGCATATGGACCATGAGCCGGCCAGAGGGTGTGGAGAGGTCGATTTGATCTTTAAGAGAAACAAACGCAATGCCTAACGCCTCAAAGTCCTGGATGCTCGTCACGAGCCCTTTAATTGAACGAAACAGCCTATCCAGCTTCCAAATGAGCAGCACATCGTAGTCTCTCGCACGCGCGTCCCGCATGTGCGCCTTAAGCTGTGGTCGGTTGTCATTAGTGCCTGGCAAACGGGCCGATAAGGCCTCATGAGAATTCTACTTTTCGTGTTTGTTTCGGCTTATGTCGGCTGCGCGTCCAAACAGTTCGCCCAGGACATGATGCCCGACGGAAAAACGTGGATGGTCAAGGCCTATAAGATCCCTTGCCCTCAAAAGTTCAGCTGTCGAGACGCGGTAAAGTCGACGATAACGGATCGCGGGAAGCGTATCTGTGGCGCCCAACCTTTTCGAGTCATGTCTTGTGACATGAAGAACCAATACTACGGAAACATCGAAGCCCACTGCCTTTTGAAGTGTGGCGAGAAGCCAATTGCATCTGGCGCAGGCGACGAAATTGATTTCGACGATGTTAAGTGACGTGCCATAGCGGCTGGACTTGCAATTGGGCTTTTCCAGCAGCGCTTGGCTCTTTCAAAATGCCATAACGGACGCTTCATTCGGCTCAGGGCTTGGGCTAACTTATTAGTCAGAATGGTCCAGTTCCAAACTTGCACCAGATAAATTCGATCTGACCTATAATCTATAGTTGTTTAATATAATTTTCCGCCCAACGACTCAGCACACATTTTTTATTCAGAGCACAAAAGATTTGTAGGCCCTCTGAAATTCCGTCGACTTAATGCGACCGCCAATGAGATCAAACAAAGCTGAATAAGTTAACTAGACCTAAGCCAAATTGAAGTTGTTGATATTGAGTCGAATACTCATTTCTTCATCACTTATGATGAAAACAAAAGGAGATGAGATGTCTACTAAAACAAAAGGGACGTTGCTCGCGCTTGCAGTTCTGATTGGTGCAAGGGCGTGGTCTGGTCCTGTATCGATTCTCGGATTCGATTTCGCTGCCCCCGTAGTATCCGATGAGGCCGACGCGCCTAAGCAAACGGGTTTGATCATTTACGACACAACGGCAGACGCGTTCAAAGGCCGTATTGAAGGTGCTTGGAAGACACTGTCTCCGCCCAAGCAGAGTGAAGTACGTTTGAATACCGACAATGGATACGGCTCCACAAATACCAAGATTCGACGTTTTTCAGCAATATCCGTCAACACAGGGACTGATATTACATACGCAGATAGCTCTACAAACGGTGCATCCTTCACTATCAATACTGATGGTTACTATACAATATCCTACTCCGATACCTTCAGTGGCATTTCAGCGTTTGGAATTACCTTGAACAGCACCGAGCTTACCACCAATGTTGCTGATATTGATGCCGACGATTTACTCGCGATTACTACAACATGGGGTGATAGTGCACAATCAAATGTCTCATGGACTGGTTTTCTGAGCTCAGGTGACGTTATTCGGGCACATGCCAATGCGATCGGCGCTAGCTCGACCGCAGCAGACAACGTCAAATTTTCTATCGTTCGGGTGAATTAAAATTACTCTCGCGGGGCATCGCCCCGCGCTTCTTAGTGCCCCTATTTTGGTGAGCAGATCCTTCATTTCGTCAAAAGTAGTGCACCCGTTGGCTCAGGCCTTGGGTCCATATGGTGATGGTCTCGAAATGAGATGGTTCATGGTGTAGACACCTGATTAGGTCTATGCCGCCAAGATAAACCAGTGTGCAATAGGGTGGCACGAGTGGTGCTTTTAATTCTCCAGCATGGGATTCATTCTACTGACGCTTGCTTCTTTTGTGCTCGTATCTTGCTCCCAAGACAAAACAACCAATATTTATTACACCGAATCCGCCGCACCTATCGGCGCAGATGATCAAAGCACGCCACCTGACAAGGAACCATCTCAACAAGTTGCAGAGCGAACTACGGATGGCCCATGTGATCCCATGGACCTAATCAAGGGCTGTCAGTTCCCGAAGCCAGTAGGCTACCCAAGTGACGGGAATCCGACTTACACTGGCATTTTTGAACAAAACATATGCGATCAATACACTCTTCAGTACGGACCTCAGTACATCAAACTCAATGATGCATGTGTCAGGTTTGATGCAGTTCAAGCTTACGCATTGGGTTTCTATGCTCAATTCGGCTACGAATACTATCGAGCTTTCCCTCTCATTGAGGGTCCTCTCTGTAAGACCGAGATAGATGTTGGGATAAAGACCAGAATCTGCTTTTATCCATAAAAAAGGGGGCTATTGCCCCCGGGCTGAAACTAAATTCTTATCGCCAACGTCCCTCTTCACCGCTATCTCAGTAATGGCTTCCGGTTTGTTCACTGTAAGCTCAAAATCTTGCTTATCAGTTCGAAACTTTATTCCAACCGGCATTTCCTTGATGACAGCGACAAGTACCGTTACACACAGGATAAAGAATCCCCCTGCGTAAAGAATGCTTGCGATGTTCAATTTATTGAGCCCCTCCTTGGTGACGTTAATTTTGGTTAACTAAGTTATCGGGAGGGTTGGCGTTGAGGTTTAATCTAGAAAAAAGTGTTCATCCTTTAGTTCTGGAAGGTGGCGACGAAGCAAATTGATTGCGAGCTGTGGAATCATTTCTTCGATGCTCAAATTCATCGTATAGACTCTCAAGCATTTCAGCAGAATCTGTACAGCAGGCAAACGCACCAACTTCTATTCGGTCCATAAGAAATTTCCATTGGGAGGGACGAAGCGTGTGACGTTTTCCCCTAGCCTTCACTTCAATGAAACAAGCAATCCCTGTGGGCGTTACACTACTCAAGTCAGAGTGTCCATGTTCTGCTTTGCCCCTTAAGTATCGACCCGACTTGACCGAGTACACGGCCTTGCTCTCAACCACAGACATCCGGAAGCCTGAACTCTCAAGCCACGCCGCCGCTTCAAGAATTGATCCGTTCTCAAATACGCAGCCTCGGTTTGATCTTTAGTGTTGTCGTATCTGAGGATTGACAGACGATAACTCCATTCGCATTCTTGATTCTCAGTTGAAGGAGTGAGGCTTTTGCCACTGGAGTTAATCCGCTCGAGTACGCATTCGAACACACCCTCACCACCGGAAATTGACTGCCTTGGATGACTCCACCCGGAGCGGTGTCCTCGGTGCCAGAGGCAGAAGCGTTTCCGCCGCCTGAATCAGAAGGCTGCTTCAGGCGACCTGAAGCATCGTCCTCGTTCGACTCCTGACCGCTTAGCACCGATGTTTTAGCAATGACCGCGGCCTTACTGGATTTAAAATTGGTCGGGCTACAGGCGGTACCGGTCACTGTCAGTAGAAGCGCCAAAAGGCATTTATGGCTGTTCATATTCTAACTCCCCGGGGGTGGACCCCTTGTGTGATTTCCAATCTAAACGCAGGAGAATTCTTTATAAAATGACGGCAATGAACCGGGTGTCTCAAAATGAAATGCCTGCTTCGAATTCGTCAGCGGAAACTTTGCGAACCAAATTAGATAATAGATACTGAACAAACGAGGTTCATATGGGTTGCCGACTGTGGGTTATCTTTGCTTTGGCGCTTTGCGCTTGCACTGAAAATATTCGACACACCTCTTCTGCCAAGGGGACCATGGGCTCTTCCAGCGAATCTTCCAGCTCGTCTTGGACCGAGTCCCTGTCTTCGGGCAACGGTACGGGCTACAATGGAAAAATCATTTATCAACAGGAGTTGGCTGCCGGTACCTGTGCGGATGATGCCAGCAATGTGGTCACACAAATCGATGTGGAAGTGACAGACGGAGTGGCCACCCAAGCCGAAATCGTGCGCCGCAATTGCTCAGCTATCGATGCCGAGAGCTTGGCGGTTGGAGTCGACGTTATGATTTCCTCCGACTTGACCACGGCCTACTACCAGGACCAAGTGCTCTATCCAGAGGGTATGAGTCCTCTTGCCTCAACCCCTCCTAGCGATAGGGGTATATCGTGCAGAGGCACCTCGATTTTATCCGGTGAGGTTCGAAAAGTCGAAATCTCGACGACAAAAAATATGGACGGCAGTTTTAACATTTATGTCAGTGTCACTTCGTTCAATAACTTTTGGTACACTCAGCTTACTGGCGTGTGGGATGGCTACTATTTGCTAGCCGAAGACAAGTTTAGACTGACCCAATCGACTTATTTTAATTTCAATTTGGACATGACCTCCACAAGCGGCGAGGAACCCACCGAACTCGTCGTGGAAGCAGGATTTTGCGATTGAACTTTCAAGAGTTGATCACGGAATGTGACTCTGCTTCGCGTGCGGGCCGGGGCGTCGAGGGCCAGATTGGCGGTCTAAAACTCGCCGGCTTCCTCCCCGACGGCCACGATGGAGTGAGTCACGGTATCACTTGGTTGATTTCCCATATCTGACCGCCTTAACCTAAGGCATGGAACAGAACAAGGATGGCTTGAAGAGCCTCACGAATGCATTGAGTGATTTGCAGGATTTTTTCTGGCGACCGAAAGATTATAAGTGGTTCAACTATTTTCGCGTGGCTTTCGCTTTCACCGTTCTTGTCAACTATGCTCACCTTCTGATTTTTTCGCCGGAACTTTACGGTGACGGTGATTCCGCTATTCTTACGAGTCAAGTCGCCAAAACCCTGCATCAACCTTGGCAGCCTCCACTTTTTCTAAATTCCTTATTGGATGTTCAGATTCTATTAATCGTCGGCCTGATTTTGCTCTTTTTTCTAGCCGAAGGCCGTTTCGCGCGCTGGGCGGCGGCCGCTCTCTTTTTGATCCAAATCCAAATCGAGCTGCGTAATCCTTTGATTTTGCGGGGTAGCGATACTCTCAGTCGTCTCTTTTTCCTCTATTTCGTCTTCGTTCCCAATCATTGCCACGTACGCTTCCATCATCTCCTGAGCAGAAAGAAAGAGTTGAACCCAATCGGTCCCGCTTGGCCCCTACGCCTGTTTCAAATTCAAGTGGCTATTGTATACTTAGTTGCAGGCCTGAGTAAGCTCGAGGGCTTCGCGTGGTGGAAAGGCAGGGCGGTCTCCAAGGCTCTAGGAAGTTGGGATTTCTCGCGATTTCCGGCTTTGGGTCCAGCGCTGCCCCACACTGTCGATGCGGGGTTGACCTGGGGCGTACTCGCCTTCGAAATTGCGTTCCCCATTCTGATTTGGTTCTGCCGGTTTCGGTCGGCGTTGATTGCCACAGCTCTGGTCTTTCATCTTTCTTGTCTGACGTTGATGAACCTCCCCGGATGGCATTTGTTCATGTCTGTTAACCTTCTCCTTTGGATGAATCGACCATGAGACCAGTTTCACGCCGCCAAGTGCTTTATGGCTTGGGACTGGCCACTGCGACAATCGGTGCTGGTGCTTTGCGGTCCTTCTCTGACGGAGTGCCTTGGCTCGTAGGCAGCTTTGACCCAAACCTTCAGCAAAACGTAAAAAGCATCGACTATCTCAATGCATTTTCGCCCGACAATCCGGGCGATTTGGTTTTCTACAACCCAACCACCAAGCAAATTCATCGAATTGCGTTGCCATTTGTCAGTCACTCTTTTGTGCAGTCGCCAACAAATCCCTGGCTCGGTTTGGCACTTGGCCGTTGGACTCCGGCGGCGGCTTGGGTGAATCTACGCCAATTTGAAGTCGAGCGGCTGTTGATGGCGCCCAATGGATTTCGGTTCTTCGGTCATGGTGTCTTTTCCAAAGATGGCCAGACGGTTCTCATTTCAGGTAATTCAAATGACAATAAGGAGGGAGTCGTTTTAGCAGCCTCGACAAAATTGGGGAGCGCCGAGCGCATGCGATCCTCTGGCGGGCTCTTCCCCCATGACATACAATGGTACGGCGACAAGCTCGCCATTATGAATTCCCACACCCGTAAGATCTCTCAGTCCCCGGCGGCGTTCGCTTTGATTGAGCCCAATCAAGTCGATTCATTTGAGGTGCCTTACGGCACACACTTTCATTTAGGGGCTGCAAGCGCCGTTGTGGGCTCTAAGATTGGCCGCACGCAGGACCTCACTCTGACCGAAATCACCTTCAACCCCCGTGCGCGCGTGGACTTGGCTGATCGTCTGGATCGCCCGTTAAAAGGCGAAGCTTTAAGTTTTGCGGAAACTCAGGACTGGATCTTTATCACCTCGGCGACAGCCAATTCGCTTTTGCGCTATTCAAAGGATCGACGAAGACTTGAAACTATGCAATTTCAGCACCCCGTATGTGGCGTTTCGATCCTTGGCGAGCAAATCTTTTTGTCGAGCTGGCATGAAAAAGGCCCGCTCTTTCGAGTCATTTGGGGTGATACCACTTCGGGTTCAAGCCTGGAATTGCCATCGTTTTCAAATGGCAGTCATATTCAAATTATCATGAGGCCAGTTTAAGCGCCCGCCTGACGGCGCCAAATGATCGAATCCACTAAATAGTGATGAAGACTAATGGCGCTAAGAAAAAAGACGGTAAACGAGGCCAATTTCGCCACACCACTTTCCCACAGTAGACCACCCACCAAAAGAAACGCCCAAAATAAGAGAAAAGGGGACCTTCGCAGCAATCGAAAAGGTAAAAAACCGCGATCCGTGAAGGGTTGACGTTTTTCAAACCACCAGGTCATACCCATATATTGAACCGCGTGAAAGATGGTCACGGCAAAGAATCCGCGCTGAAAGTGCTCCACCGACATAAAACCGTAGTAATGAATAGCGAAATAAGTCAGTACCACGGCGGCAGGTCCCATAGCCTTTCGCCAGCCCTGCCGAGAAATCAATTTCCAACACAGCCACAAGCCAAGGGCCACTGCGATCCAAAAAGCTAAATAACTATAGCGCATGACCATGTCGGGCATTTGAATGGGAATCAAATACGGGGCCGCCTTTCCTTGCCAAACATGATAGATCGTATCGGAGCGGCCTAAAACCAGTAAGGGCATGGCCGCATGAAAAGCCCAAAATCCGATTCTCTTGGTGGTTTCGTCCTCGACTGAATGACGACCAAGGAATCGGTAAACTCCATATGTCTGGCGCAAATAATGATAGGACTGCCAAATGTTGACGAGGGTCAGAGCCAGAGTCAGCATTTCAAATTTATAAAAGATAAAGAGGCCAACGACCGCAGAAGCATAGGCCGGCATGCCAAAAAAACTCGGAACCTTCTTTTCATCTATCTTACGACTCAATCGAAGATAGGTCGAATAAACGTGAGGGCCGCTAATTGCCGCATTGATCCAATAGTACCATACCGCAATATCCATTGTAGGGGAGGTCCCCGTCTCCCCAACCCAAAAAACAAAGGGCAATGCGATCGGAAGCCCCCCCAAAATCACGACCATCCATAAAAAAAATCGATCTTGCAAAGTCGTTGTCGGCATCAAGGGGTTCAGGATAGGTTGGGCAAATGGGATTGCGCAAGCTACTTCTTCTCGGCTTTTTCGCTTTCAATTTGTTGGCGATCACGATTTCGAATCGAACAGATTGGTTCCCGAACTCGTCCGTAATTTACTACATTCGAATGTATTCCTACTGGACGGGGTTAGATGCGCGATGGGAGATGTTCTCCTATATGTATCGGGACGATTGGCGCCTCATTTTTAAAGCACGTCTGAAGGGGCAACATGAAGATACGGTCCTGCCTCTCGCCTTGCAAAGCAAACGAACCTTTATGGACCAGTGGTTCTTTGACTTCAAAGACGCCAAAATTAGGCTCAATCTCTACAACCAGACGGAAGCTAGAGCTATTTACGAAAAATATCTTTGCCGCACCTTCGCAAAGCTTTACGAACAGCCGATCGATTACATTGCGTGCGACTTGGAATCGGTCAAAATTCTGCCGCCCCACTTGGCAAGAACTATTGGAAAAACTAAACTAGGGCGAATTACCACCACTCGATTTGACGTGACCAAATGCGATTTAATGCCTTAGACCGATTCTTTTTCGCACCAACAGACTCAGCCGCCCTGTCGCGCTACCGGGTCTTTCTTGGCCTGCTTATCTTCTTCCACTACCTTGCTCATTTCCCACACTGGGACGCCTTTTATGGCCCGAACGGTTTTTCGCAAAACCACGGTTATTTTTTGCTTTTCCGCTGGTTAGACCCACTTCCTCCGCAAATTTTATGGTGGGTTGGACTCTTAGCCGCACTTGCGGTTGCTATAGGCTGGGAGACCTGGATTGGCATTTTAGTCCTCTTCCTTCTACAAACGGCGCGCAATCAAACTAATTTTGCGGTGGTGAACGGAGAAGATCTGGTTCTAAGGATGCTCTTATTTTGGAGCCTCTTTCTTCGACTGGATGGCCACTGGTCGTTGAAGAATTCCATTCTTCCGTGGCCTCGTCTCGGAGGTGGATTGTGGGCCCTGAGGGCCGCTCAGGTTTGTGTGGCCTCCATCTATTTCTTCAGCCTTCCAAAAAAACTGGCTGCCGATCCGGCCTGGTTAGACGGTAGCATCATGTATTATGTGTTTGCCAATACGACCTGGAGTCGGGTCGATCTGCCCGCTTTGACCACCTTTCAGCCCATTTACTCAATTTTGACTTATTTTACGATAGTGATCGAAGGCGTTTTCCCTTTGCTTGTTTGGTGGGAGCGGTTTCGCCTACCGCTGACCCTATTCATGCTTTCACTCCATTTTGGCATCGCCTTTCTGCTGGCCAACGTGACTTTCTTCTCACTGGCGATGGTGGCGGGGCTGATGCTTTTTCTTAAGAGCGAAGATTTACTCTGGTTGTCTCGATTCAAGCCGTACCAAATTGAAAATTGAGTCAATTTCGCGACGTTTTTTGCCGATAACACAACGTGGTTAGACTGTCACAAAATGGCTCGAGCCTCATTTTGGTTCTCATCGTGCTGGCAATGGTTTCAGCATTGCCATCGTTGGTCGTGTCCTATGGAACGATGACTGTGGCCTCATCTTCACACTCCTCGCGGGTCTCCGACGCTCTTCGATCACTCATCCGAATTAAACAACAACTCAGCGATAGGGCCGCTTGCACCAACACAATTCAGGGCGTGACCGCTAATGGCGGTGGACACGTAAATTGGAATGGCACCTCAGAAGTGGAGATTGGAGCTATAAATCCTTTGATTTCAACTGATTCTGGAAGTTCAGCTAATTTGATCACTGTGGGTGTCCGAGTGACCAAGCTCCTTCTTAGGCCCGCACCCGGTGGTGTGCCAGGGGAAATCTACACAGACACCACCTTGGGCGCCAACTACCAATCCATTCCAGTCGAACTCGTTGTGTCGATGGTCGGACCCGATAAAGCTCTCCCCAATCAAGTATTACCTCTCGTTCTCGCCCGCAACGTCGCGACCCAAGAACTCTCCGCTTGTCCTCCCCATTACCAGCGAAGTCCAAACCTGCAATGCGCCTCGGTGGCCGCTTGTGGAGCACCCCCATTTCCGTCTTTCCCGGTTTGCGAACAGCGTTTTTACATGGCAGGCTTTCAAGATGGAGAGCCGATCTGCCGCTGTACTTGGTCGTGTCACTACTAAGATTCAACATTATTTCTTTGCTCGTTTTTCTTTTACCCCTGTTGTAATCGCCCGCATCGTTACTGGCCTTTGCCTATTTTTTTTCGCGCTTCAAACCTGGCCGTATTCTGCAGCCCTCTATAGTCTCAACGGTCTGGCTCAAGGGAGCTTGCCTTTTTGGGGCGGGGTCTCGGGATTCGAGGCGAATCTTCTTGTCGCCGCTCAACTGCTTTTCAGCCTAATGGTCGTCGTGGGGCTGTGGACTCGTATCAGCCTTGTTTTTTTGCTGATCGTCCAGTCCGCCCTCATCGAGCTCAACTTCTTTGCCTTTTGGGGATGGTTTCACGTGACCCGCCATTTTTTGGTTTTTCTCTTCCTGGCTGATGCCGGGGCCAAAACCTCGCTCGATGTACTTTGGTTTCACAAACCAGCTCGAAATGACGTGGGGGCATGGGTTTATCGACTCTTCCAATGGCAAGTGTCTCTTGTCTATTTGGTGGCGGTCGTCGGTCGCATTGGGTCCTCCGATTGGTATTCGGGAAATGCTCTTGGATTGGCTCTCGAAGACGGAGTCTTTAGTCGGCTTGCGTTTTTTCCCTGGCTGAACTACGCGCCCCTGTTGCGGCCCGCCTCTTATATAGGGATCTTCCTCGAGATTGGCGGCGGACTGCTGCTCTTTTTGAACTTTTCCAAAAAACTTCGTTACTTGTTGATTCCGGGTCTCCTGCTCTTTCACCTGACCCTAGAGGTCACGACCGTTGTTCAATACTGGCAATTTATTATGGCGGCAGGTCTGTTGTTTTATCTTCCCGAGATTTGGCGGATCCCCAATCTGCCCAACAGTCCGCTTTCGCACCGACAGGCCGCCGTGAGCCTTACCCTTGCGCTGGGTCTCGCGGCTGTGTTCATCAATGCGTGGCCTGTTGACCTCTTGCCCTCCTCTCTGAAACCCTTAGGTCAGGCATTGAAGGCGCCGATGGCAGCGTGGCAATTAGACGCTACTCGCAAAACGAACGTTTTCTCCTCGACGCGGCAAAGGGGTCGTTCTTGCATTTTTTCAGCTGGGCTTACCATGGATGGCAAATTGACCCGTCTTTATGACCCTCACGATTACTGCGAAAATAAACACTACCGCTTTTTTCATGACGAGCTGTTCACCACTGTCGCCAAAATGTCCTGGCGAAAGAGTTTTTCGTCTCTGGGAGCCTGGCTCTGTCGCTCTGCACCATCTGACCCACTCCGTTTCGTGGTCCATTTTGAAAGAACGCAGTCTCTTTTTCTTTCAAACAATCAAATCACTCGGGTTCCTATCCTCGAAGAGGCGTTTACCTTTAATTGTAAATCCCAAACTTGGTCGGACGGCATTTCTCCTTGGATACTCAGCTTGATAAAAGACAAATATCCCTATGCGATTCCATTTTAAGTATCGTCGCTCCACTTTAACTGTCTTAATCGTTCTTCATTTTTTATGTATACTCGCCGCCAATGTGCCCCTTTCTCAATATCAACGCAAGGTGAGCGCCACATTCGCGCCTTACCTCAACAGCGTCGGGGTTTGGCAAAAGTGGAATCTCTTTGCGCCGAATCCGCCCCTATCTAATGTAGACATTCGCGCTGTGTACTCGATCGACGGAGTGACCTTGCCGCTTCCCTATTTATCGACTCAAGAGTTAGACCCATGGCAAAAACAGATTCAACATCGTTTAATTAAGCATAAAGTGAGTCTAACCTTCCAACGAAGACCGAAGGTTTGGGAGGATTTTTGTCGTTTCCTGATGGCCCGCGACCGAATGACCCAACGGGCTCAACATCTGACCGTAAAGATCACTCATTATCAAAACAACTCAGAACTAAAAATGCGACGCCAAGTCTTGCACCCATGCCAAATCAAACCTTGATATCCATAAAGCAATCCCTGCGAAATGCCTTAAGTTTGGACGGCCGCTCGATCCGGCTCTTCCGTCGGGCCTTGGGATTAATCCTAATTTTGCACTCGCTGGAGTTGATTCAAAACGCAGATTACTTTTTTAGCGACAAGGGGGTTTTGCCCCGTTGGTTTTTTACGTTGGCGCAAAAGTGGCTGGCGTTTTCTCCCCTATTTTGGAGTGGGAACGTCAACTGGTCGATTTTTATATTCACTCTACTTGGCGGGCTCGGGGCTTTATTGCTGATGGGATATGGCCCGAGAACGGTCTCACTATTGGCGTTTATAGTCTTGGTGTTCTGCATGCACCGCGCGCCTTATTTGCAATATGGCTTCGATGTACTGCTGCGGGCCTTGTGCCTGTGGTCCGCGCTCTTACCTACCCGAGTCGGGCCTCATCGAATTCTGACCGCCGCTACGATTGGTGTCGTGGCTCAAGTAGCGATTCTCTATGGCTTCAGCGGTTTTTTCAAATCGGCGGATTATTGGTTCTGGACACCAGAAGCAGGACTATTCAGCATGAGTCACACCTCATGGGCGTCTTCTTGGGGTCATAAGTTAATTGGTTACCCAAACTTGTTGGAATGGGGGACGCGAGGCGTATTTATCCTTGAACGACTCACCCCCGTCTTATTGTTTGTTGGAGGATGGCGCGGACGGATTGCCATTATCAGCCTCCTAACATGCTTACATCTTGGTTTAAGTTTATCGATGGAGTTGGGGCTGTTCCCGTTTGGCTGCCTGGCTTTGCTTTTGAGTCTTCTCCCTTCGGAAATTTGGGACAGGACCAACCAATTCACCTCGTCCGTTTCAGTTACGTCACCCCGCGTCGGAGATTTGTCCGCTCTCATTTTAGTGCTCCTCTTCTTTGCACAAAATTTAACCCTTATGATGTCGGGTCGTGACTTGGGGCGTGAGTATCGCGCCCTCCACCTTTCGGGATTTCGCCAAACCTGGCCCCTCTTTGCTCCCTATCCCTCGCGCTTCGGCGGCTTTTTCTGGCTGAGAGCGCACAATGAAAAGGAGACTTCCGCCTACGATTTTAGAATTGAAGAAAAGCGATCGCATTTTCAGTCTTCCTACCCCTCTTTTCGCTGGCTCGTCGCTTTGCGGGAGGTCACTCCGGGCGGAAAGATCAATCTCAGGTTGGCGAAACAGATCCTTTCCTACTATTGTGACAAGATTGTAAAGTTGGAAAGTGAAACGACCAGGTTAGACCTGGTTTTCAGAATGAATTTTGCTCAACCTTTGTCCTTGAGAGAATCATTCAACGATAATATGGTTTTGGGATTAGAATGTATAAGAGAACTCCATGCCTACAGAGCTTCAATAAAATGATCACAAGATCAAAGGGGTTTTCACTTGTTGAGGTTCTTACTAGCGTAGCCGTGACGGGCATTATTGTGTCGTTACTGGCGGTCGTGCTGCAGACTGTTGGGGGCGTCAATATTCGAAGCTCGAGCTCAGCCGATGCTGAGAGCTTGGCTCGCCTGATTCAATCCGTGATGGATCAAAGCGAATTCTGCCCAAACGCTCTGCAAGCCGCCGGAGGCGGGCCGGTTCGCTACACGGGTGGAGCTGAAGTCGAAGTTGTCACCGTGCAGGCTTTTGACCCCGCCACCGGAACGAACACCAGGATTGCGACGAGTGATACCGTCAGTCAGGCCAATCTCTTAAGTCCCACCTTTGAAATCCGGCGGATGTATTTGGCGCCCAGTACGCTGCCCGCCAATCCGCTCACAATTGGGGGCGTCAACTACAACGGATTTACCACTAATTTAGTTGTCGAATTCAATTTCCGCTCAGCCGTCACCGGCGGAGAAATTAGACCAAAACTGATTCCCGTAAGAATCGCCTCACGCGCCGCAGATGGAGTCGTCAATGCATGCCCGGGCGCTGAAGCGGCAATGGCCGACGTCGATTGCCAGGCCGCAAATCCACCTTGCGGGGCCGTCCCAGACGCAACCTGCAACCCGATTTATTACCTCGCCGGGTTCGACGGGAATGGTGTACCCCAATGCCGCTGTCAGTGGGCTTGCACGGGCCCCCCACCTCCGCCGCCACCGCCGCCACCTCCGCCTCCGCCGCCACCAGTTCCTGTTCCAGTTCCTGTTCCGGTGCCGGTTCCTGTTCCGGTGCCGGCCCCGCTTCCTTCGCCGCCTCTTCCTGGTCCGCCTGGACCGCCTGCGCCGCCTGTTCCTGTGCCCGTACCTGTTCCTGTGCCCGTACCTGTTCCTGTGCCCGTGCCTGTGCCTGTTCCTTTGCCTTCACCTCCTCCGCCTCCACCACCACCCACGTTCGGGCAAGGGGGATCTGGTGGAGCAGCCGGTACATAGTTCCGAAAGGATTTAAAATGATTTACAAGACCCACGTTCGAAAACTATTAACTCTTGGGATTGTTTCTCTAGTCGGACTCCCAGGCTGCCAAAAGCTCCGCACGATAGCGGCACCTCGATGCCCTGAAGTCACTCTTTCTGAGGAAGTCAAAAAGTATGTCGATTCGATCAGCTGCGGCTCAGCTGAAGAGCTAGCAAAGGTGGATGCCCTGTTGAAAGAAGTCACAGTTTTGAAAAAGCAACTGTCCCGTTTACAAGCAGAGGCCGAACATCAGGCGGTGATTTGGCAAAAACAGTACGCTGAGACCTATCAAGCACGAGGAGTTCGGCAAACGGTACTTCAAAATGCACAAGCTCGAATACGTCGAATCGAAGGCGAAAGACTTTACGAAAGTGTTGTAGCGAAATGCGCACGCAGATAAGAGCCGGTTGTTTTGTCCTTCTCAGCCTATTGGCTTTTGTAAGTGCGACTAGTAGCGCCCTTTCAGAAACTGAGAAGAAAGCCCTGCACGATCATGTTGTTTTCAAGAGCAAGCTTTCGGCGGACATTGATCGTGATCGCGACATTGAACTTCTACGACAAGACGTTCGAGCAGCTGAAGAAAAACTAAACCTTAAGATCAAATCCATTAATGCGGACCTCGCCAGATTAAAATACACCAAAGAGGTCTGGACAAAAATTAAACACAACCCTTACTTAGTCGCTAAAAAATGGTTGCAAAAAATCAGACAATCTATCCAGGCTGACTGCTGTCGAATTTTTAAGGATCGAGATTTCGCCAGGGACCGTCTGCATTTTATTGAACGCCGTGCCTCTGAAAGAAAACTAAGAGTCCTACAAAATTCGAATATGAACCTTGACGATGGCTAAGCAGTCAAACTTTTTGCTCATACCTCAGGTCGATCAATGGCCCCGGTTGGTTCAAAGAGCAGAGGATCCCTTATCTCAGATTTTACTGATTCTGATTTCCACTGCTATCTTGGCACTTATGAAATCCGATCTCGACCTGGTTTTTCTAATACCTTTGTTGGCTTTGTTCGCACGTCCTGAATCTTCGCATTTTTTCTTAGCCATTTCCTCCGTCATGACGTTTTTAGTGGACAAGTCAATGTCGGTGCCAAGCGAGTGGTTGACGTTCCTTGGCAGTGGTTTAAGCAGCCGCACATTTTTAGTGCGATTCAATGCGCTTGGTCTGGATTTCGAATTTCTCGCGGGTAAACTTTGGGTGCTTGCCTTGGGGCTTGGTCTTTTTTACTTGTTTCGTCGAAATCGGCGAGTGATCTTTGGTGGATCCGCCATCATTGGCCTCTGTTGCACGAACGCGATCTTATATTTAGCGGCTTCTAGCCCCTGGCTGGAAACAAATGTTCGCGCTATGATCTGGTTGGCGATCGTCTACTTCAATCGCCGTCTCTTTTGGGCCTTGGCTTATATTTTTAGCCATCGAAAACAGCTGAGGGAGCGCCCTTTTTACTGGAGTCTACCTGTCATCACCTCTCCCTTCTCAGGCAAATCCCATGCTTATCTCGAAAGGTTTCGCGCCAAAGACTCACGGACGTTAGCGATCTGCCGCTTGAAAGCCGTCAAACTGACCTTGTGGATTGGGTTTTGGGCGATCGTGGTTCGACTCGCTTCACCCCTCCTAAAACGCAGCGGATGGGATTTTCTGCCATTCCCTGAGTTCTTAATCACCGACGAAGTCACAGCTTTATATTATGCTTTCTTAAAAGGTGAGGCTGTCTCCCGTCTGCAGGCATGGTGGGCCGTACTGCTCACCTTTGGTCTTGATATGATAATACTCACGATCGTGCACGACACACCGGTCATTCTTTTTCGACTCTTCGGATTTTGTGCGCCGAGAGGCATTTATCGTCCGTTCGAATCTAGGTCCTTGGCCGATTTTTTCGCCCGTCGCTACTACTATTATAAAGAGCTGCTCTTTGATCTATTTGTAATGCCAATATTCCTAAAAACCGGTTTCATAAAAGACAGAAAACTTCGAACATTCACGGCTATTTTTTTGGGGGTGGGCTTCGGCTCAACTTTGACCCACCTTCTGATTGAAATCCCGTTCCTGCAAGCCATGGGCTTAGGGGAATTCTTCCTCGTATTCCTTCCCATGATCTTACGAAGTTTTTTCTTTGGACTCGTAATCGGTCTTCATCAGTATGGCAATCCCATGAGTTTCAGTTTTATTCCTTGGCCCCGTTTGGCTCAAAGTTTTCGCATCATTCTCATCTTTTTATTTTTTGCGCTCGCCAAACTTTTTGCACCGATCATGCTCACGAG
>JBFWON010000060.1:0-25763 GCA_050250515.1 Bdellovibrionales bacterium
CCTCCAAAAGTCCCGCACTCGATGAAATAGCTCAATCGGGCCGTCGGGCCGGTGGCGTAGTAATAAAGACCGAATTCCCCATTCGGTCGGTGGGACCTCGATGCCGCGCAGGAGTTCGGCCTCTTTCTCAAACTGAGATTGAAAGCTCGGATCCGCCCCCAATTTTCGCAAGATGGCCTCGGTCCTTGGACTCACGCAAAATAGGGTGGAATCGAGGTCAAAGACCGCCGCGGTCTTCTTTCCCTTTGCCTGTTGTACAGCTCGCGCCACCGAGATCAGGGGATCGTCCACCCGCATCCAAATTCTCCCAATTTTCAGAATTTTGTCGAACTCTTTTATACCCCGACTGACGGCAAGTTTGACAGATTTTTTCAAACTCTTTGGAAGTGCCTCAAGACAACACATCCATCCGGAATCCTTAGTGTTTCTAGGCCCTCCCCCTATAGGCATACTATAGAACGGCCGATGCTTGATTGATCCATAAGAAGGAAGTGGCAATGAAAAAATACAAAGTATCGCAGCAAGGTCAAGAGCAGGGTCCATTTGCCTTATCTGAGATCGTCGCCAAGATTCGGGCGAAGGAACTTGAGCTCTTCGATTACGTTTTCGACGAAGGCCAGCAGGACTGGATTCTCTTAATGGAACACGCTGAAACTACGGCGGCTCTAAAGAGCAATAAGCCGGCACGTCCCGCGGCCACAACTACAACTACGACTGAGCCCAAAGCTGAGGCTAAAACTGAGACGGCCGAACTGCCGCCGACGATTCCGACCAAGAGCAAGAAAACGACGGGTTCGCCACACGACATTCACGAATGGTTTGTTCTTAAGGGCGATCACCGTTTCGGACCGTTCGAGTATGCGGAAATCATTCGCATGCTACAGCAAAAAGTGGTCTATCCGTTTGATTTTATCTGGCACGCCGGTCTCGCCGATTGGACACGCCTGACTGAGTTACCTGAGTTCAGCACAACCAGTGTGAAAACGCTGTTTGAAAATGGTGGCAAAAAGAGCGAGCTCTTTGTTCCTCGTCGATTCAAGCGTCGACAGTACAGCGGCCGCGTGATCATTCACGACAATCTAACGCTTTGGAAAGGCCTGGGTTACGAAATTTCTAAAGGTGGCGTGGGTATCACCATGAAAAATTCTTTGGTGATTCCTGGCCAGCAAGTGTTTGTCCATTTTTCGGCGGCCGATGGTTGGCCAACTTTCAATGCAGTCTGTGAAGTCGTAAGCAAGAAGTATGTGAACGACACCACACCAATCCAGTACGGCCTTCGCTTCATTAGCTTGAGCCAAGAAACCCAAGAAGAATTCAACAAGAGGATTTCATAATAAATGAAGAAGACATTGGCCCTAACCCTTAGCCTGATTGTGACTCTTGCCTTAGGCGCTCCGGCCTGGTCGAAAGACAGGGCTGGTAGCAAAGGTGCGTCGCTGAAAGATCTGAAGTTGGTCGAAGGCGATGAGAAGGGCAATGAAGTCAAATCTTTAAAGGCCGAACTCCTTGTGGCTTCGGCCGAGGCCAAAGCTGTGGCGCAAGCCCGTAAGCTGGTAAATAAATATAAAGGCAGCGAAATGGAACCGGAAATGCGGTTTCGCTTGGCTGAACTTTATATGCGCAAAGCTCGCTCGGATCGCTTCTTTGAAGTGCATCGCGAGTCCGATACGGTGGTTCGTCTGGCCCCGCGAGTGGTCAAGTCGGCTTCCTCTCGCGCCAGCATCCAGAGCGCCATTGAGCAATATGATGCTATCGAGAAACGTTCTCCTAAATTTGACCAGTTGGATGTGGTGATCTTCAATCACGCGTTCGCATTTCAAACTTTGGGGCGCGACAAGCCGGCCGAAAATATGTACATCAACTTGATCGCAAAATATCCCAGTTCACCACTGGTGCCTGATTCCTATTTGGCAATTGGCGAGATCGAATTTGATCGTGGTCAATTTTCGAAAGCTTTGACCAACTTCAACGCGATCCAAAAATACCCGAGATCTCGCGTTTTTCCCTATGGCCTCTACAAGGCGGCATGGTCCCTCTATAACCTTCGCGATGCCCGAAAAGGCTTGAAGAAGCTAGAGGAAGTTGTGGCCTATGGCAAAATGGTGGCAGAGAAGAAAATCGACGCTCGCTTGGATCTGCGCAAAGAGGCTCTGAACGACATGACGATTTTCTTCGAGGACGTTTATCCGTCAAAATCGGCCAATTCCTATTTTACCGCTCAGGCCGGCGAGGCTGAGGTGGGTCCTATTCTTCTTAGGATGGCCTCGCTCTATCAGCGCCATTCGCGTTTTGATGACCAGAGAACCGTGTTAGATCAATTTATTGATGATCTACCGAACTCTGAATTGCTACCGCAAGTGCACAACGATTTGATTGAGGCCTATGATCATCTAAGACAAAAGGAGAAGGCGATCACTCGACTTGAGAGCTTTGCCGGTCTTTGCCAAAGCGACAGCAAGTGGTTGTCGAACCAGTCGCGCGAGACGGTCAAACGTAACTCTGTTGAGGCCGAGTGTGTAACGGCCTTGAACGAAACATCACTTAGAATGGCCCGCCGATGGTTGGGCGCCTGGAAGAAGATTCCCAAAGATTTGACTTATGCTCAGGCTGCCGAAAAAGGCTTTGAAATCTTCTTGCGTCGTGCAAAAGACGACGCAGAAACGGCCGAAGCCCGCTATGCCTTCGCGGAACTTCTTTTCGCTCGACAAAAATTCCGCCCGGCTTCGGCTCAGTACGCCCTGGTTAGTAAGTCTGGCAAAGCACCAAAGATCGCCCACGACGCCGCCTATGCGGCCGTACTTAGCTTAGAGAAAGCCGTTGGCGAAAAATGGTCCAATGAGGACGAGTCTTTGTTTAAGGGTTTGGCTCAGCACTATATTCAAAATCACCCCAAGGGCAAGTACAGGCTGGATGTCGAATATAAGTCAGCGTTGTTAGCTTATGAGAAAGAGCGCTATGACGAAGCGGCGCCGATCTTCTTGAAGCTGGGTAAAGAGTTTGGTGCCACTGAAAAAGGACAGAAATCACAGGATCTTTACTTAGATATTCTCAATCTCAAGAAAGACTATGCGGGAATTCGCCAGTACACCAAAGGGTTGATGAAGGGCAAGTTATCACTTGCCCGCGATCAAAAATTACAGGGACTTTATGAGCAAGCCTACTTTCTACAGGTTCAAAATCTGGAAGAAAAGAATCAGCTGGCGGAAGCTCTGAAGGAATACCAGAAATTCGCCAAGGAAAATCCTCGTTCTGAATTGACCGAGAAGGCTGTGTGGAACGCCATGCAGTTGCAATTTAAGACGGACAATTTGATGGAGGCATCTAAGACTGCGGTCGAATTTGCCCTTAAATACCCGAAGTCGCCCAAGGCAGTAGACTCCATGCTAAGGGCGGCCCAGTCATTCGAAGCCATGGGTCAACTGAAAGAGGCCGCTGCTGTGCTCGAACAGTTGGCTGTAAAAGATTCGAAGAATGCTCGCAAGTGGCATGAACTGGCAGCTGATTTCTATGCGATTGACTCTCATGCAGCTCAAGCGCGCCGAATCTTTATAGACTTAAAAGGGCAGGGGGATTCTGCCTCGAGAAGTCGAATTTTAGGTAAATTGCAGGTGCTTGAACAGGCTTATGGAACTCCCCGAACGCAGGCACAGGCAGAGAAATGGTTGATCGATCAAAACGTTCAGCCCTACGCCAGTGAGGCAAAAGTTAGAGCGGTGGAAAAGCTCTTTGAAAGAGGTCGCATGGAAGAAGCCTTCAGCGATGCTAAGAAGCAATTGGGCGCCAGCGGTATGAGCCCGAATCAAAAGGCACGTATTCGATTGGTCCAAGCGAAGATTTTGGAAAAAGAGTTCTTGCAGGCCAGCGTGAAGACTCGGGCCGAAAGAGTGGCCACGGTTCTTGGGCTTAAAACCGAGAAATTGCAAAAGGCCCAAGAGGCTCTGCAGGGCGCCATTAAGTATGGTGATCCCGATGTCTCTATGGAGGCCTTTGAAAGACTGTATAATTGCTATGATCACTATGTGAAGGCCCTTAAAGAAATGCCCACCCCTAAAGGCTTGAGTGCCGAGGATGATAAAGCGTTTAGGGCCGAGATCAACAATCTCGTCATTCCTCTTGAGGAAAAAAGTGTCGACACTCTGTCACAAGCCGTGCAGTTCGCTCGCAAGAACTCCACCGTCGACAATCGAGTGGCGCGCTTGACTGAAAAGCTGGAGGCTCTGAACCAGCAAATTCCGACAACGATTACGGCATCTCTCGACAAACCTGAATTGATGCTTCCACTTTTGGCGGGAGGACGACGATGAAAAAAATATTCGTCTTGATCGTGTCCGCGACATTTTTAGGTTGTGCGGGTACGCCCACCAAAAAGTCCGCTAAGGTCGATGCAGAAGTCGCTCCGAAGCCCACTTATACTGAAAAGGTTGGCGCCGTCTCAGCTCAGGATCTGCACGCTCCTAAATCGGCTTGCCCGAAAGAGGGCGCTTGGAATGGTCAGGATTGGCGCAAGGTTGTCGATCAGGCTAATGCTTGCGTCAAGACTGGGGACTGGCGAAAGGTGGAGACCATTGCCGAGTATCTTTCCACCCGCGCCCACACGACGCCGTGGGGTGCTTACTTTTTCAGTTTAGCGGCAGAAAAGCGCAAGGACTTTCCAAGGGCCTTGTGGATGTTGGACTTAGCTATGAAAAAGGCACCGAGCGAAGGCTTGTTTCGTTATCAGCTGGGTCGAGTGCTTTGGGAGTCTGGTGAACAGGCGGCCGCACTCAAGGAATTCAAGCAAGCCTCGGATGGCAACTCGGATCTGACCGACGCCCATTGGATTGTCGGCCAAATTGCTTTGCAACGCGGGGATTTGGCGGAGGCCAGGGCCTATTTACAGAAGGCACTTTCTAATGATCCTCACCATGGTCCTGCGGCGCTGGCAATGGCCGCCACTTATCTGCAAGAGCAAAAATGGCAAGAGGCCGAGGGGCATTTGGCGAAAGCGGTTCGTCTTCGCCCGAAAGATGCAGCGGCCAAACAAACCTTATTGAAAGTTCGTGAGAAATTGCGCGCTGAAGAGCAGGCGCAAGTTCAGGCTGCCAAGGTCAACCAGAACCGCAAGGTTTCGGCTCGGGATCCGGCGGCGAAAAGAAAGGCGGCAAAATGAGACGCGTTAGTTTCTGCTTACTTCTTAGTTTCTTGATGTTTGGACCTCAGTCCTATGGGGCCGACAAGAAAAAGGGAAAAAAGGTTGAGTACCGAAAAACTCAAGAAGTGAACTTTGATGGCGCTGACATTGATGGACAGGTGCGAACGCCTGACGGCGCTTACCTGTTACAGAAGAGAGGCGTGCAGTTTATGCCGCTGTATAAGCTGAATAACAAGTTTGAGCTTAATATTATGGAATCGGTCGAATACTTGGAGTGATGGTATGAGAAAGTCGGCCCTACAGGTCGAACACAAGCTAAAGAATCGTTTGGTCGGGGTGCACACTATTCCCGGCACGATGGATACGACCACCCTTGGTTCGTCGCGAACAGCCTCGATTCGCGTATTGGGCGATGAAATCTCTGGCCTCCACGCGGCCATTGAACATGTGGACGGCGAGTGGCTTCTCAGTGACTTGGGTAGTCGTTCGGGCACATGGGTCAATTCCAAGCCGGTTTTGGAACATAAGATTTCCGGTCCGACGGTGATCCATATTGGCAGTCATCAGCTCAAAGTGACGCCTCATGTATTGGAGCGAGATCTTTTCGCGCGTGATCCCGAGGAATCGATTGGTGGCACGGTCTTTCACCAAGTTGTCATTTTGCGAGCCGGATTGGTGCAGGAATCTCACCTACTCCCTGCGACGGAGTCTTATACTTCTTCATTACCTGAAGTTGGCACACTTGTGCCGCCCAAAGGTTCAGAGTGGACAGTGACTGAGTCGGGCGATTGGACCATTCGTCAACGACTCGCCCGCACCGATGAAATTCCCAAGACCACGTTGGGCCAAGCTGTCGGATCCGACTGGCGGCGGCCGGCGCCCTTGGCCGCTATGCTGCTTGTTTTCTGCGCGATGATTCTTTTGGCCACTCTGGCTCCACAAAAGCCAGACGATGAATTGAAAACCATTACGCCCCAATTGCAAAACCAGTTTACCCGTATGATTTACGATGGCAAAAAAATGCGAGCTAAAAAAGCTGAAGCTGAGAAGCTTCGTCAGACCATGCAGGGCCAGTCCAAATCAGGAATCAAGAAATCAACGAATGGTGGCGACTCCGGAGCTAAGGTGGCCGGTGGTAGCAATGCGAAGCCGGGCGCTAAAGTTGTAACCAATCTGAAGAAGTCGGGACTGGGCGCTTTGATTGGCCGGGTGGCGGCGCGTGCGAGTAAGGACGCAAGGCTCTTACAGGCCGCCGGTGTCAATGCGGACAGTAAGCGGGCCGGTCGGGCGCTGTCTATCGGTGGAGGTTCGTCACTCGACAAACTGGGCGGTGGAAAAGGTGGGCATGGGAACGAAACCATGAAAGTCGGTGGCTTGGGCACGGCAGGTAAGGGCGGTGGATCCAGCGGCTACAAAGGTTCTGGCGCTCTGAGCTTGGGGAACACGGGCAATGCCGAAGTCGGTGTCTTAGATGATGAGACTGAGGTGGATGGTGGTCTGGATAAAGAAGTCATCGCTCGTTATATAAAATCTCAGTTGGGACAAATTCGCTATTGCTATGAGCGACAGCTCAGCGCCAACCCGGATTTGTACGGTAAGATAATGGTTAAGTTTACGATTGGGTCCGCCGGTTCGGTTGTGGCCCAGAATATAGGTACAACGTCACTAAACAACGCCATGGTTGAAGGATGTATTCTGAGGCGTATAGCGGGATGGAGGTTCCCCTCACCAAGAGGTGGAACCAAAGTCCTAGTGACCTATCCGTTTTTGTTTAAAAGCAATCGGTAGGTCCGAGATCCTGGGGGGGATCGATGAAAGCTCAGAATACATCCGCGTACGGCGTGGCCGTTTTGGCCCTCGTGTCTTTAATGATGGCGAGTCCGGTATGGGCTCAGGGTAAAAAGCGAACGGCGCCACCACCGGCGGCCGGCAGCGCACCTGCGGCACCCAATGAGAAAGTTGATATCTCGGACCTCGAAAACAAATATTGGGCACCGAAGGACACTGACTTCTCCGTTGTTCAAAATCGAACTTATAGCAAGGAAAAGCGCTTTTTGATTGCGCCCCAATGGGGCCGCACCATCAACGACTCCTATAGTGAAGGAAACTTATTCGGTGTCTCGGCCAACTACTTTTGGAGCGAGCGGATGGGTGTGCAGGCGTTTTACTTCAATGCCGATTTGAAGAACAACGACGCTTCCAATGATATCGCTAACCTTGGTAGTGGAGCTATTCCCAATCATGGTCGAATGACCTCTTACTATGGGGTGGGTTACAACTTAGTTCCATTCTACGCAAAAATGAGCGTTTGGGGTAAGAAGATCATCTACTTCGATATGGCCTTCACCCCGACGATCGGAATGCTCAACTATGACCAGGTCTTAACGAGCGGCAATCGCAGCAAGTCGACTTTTTCATTCGGCCTCGACATCACTCAGTATTTCTTTTTCAGTCGGTGGTTTGCTGTCCGCGCGGATTTGCGCAATCAGTGGTCGAGCCAGGAAATTCTTCGCGCTCGCCAGTCGGGCTCGAATCCGGAAGGCGAAAAGCTTCAGGACAAAACGATTCATGACACTATGTTTTTAATAGGAGCCGCCTTTTACTTTTAAGGCGGAAAGGGAATTTATGAAGTCACGTTTGCTCTTATCAAGTCTCCTGATTGCGGTCACCGTACATTCGGCGACCGCCGCAGCTGAAGAGCGGGGGATGACGACGAAAATGTTCAAAATGTGGGGTCAAATTACCGACTCCGTAAAGGAGAAGGTGCAGGAGTGGTGGGAGTATTGGACTCCAGGTGAGGGTGGTCAGCCCGTGGCCAAACCGACCCCCAACCAACCCAATCCAGCCAATGGAGCTCCGGCTTCATCCGGCCTTGCCCCGACGGGTCAGGCGCAAATGGTGCCGCCGGTTGGCAACAAGGCACCGACGGCTCGACCTGTTCCGCAAGAAACGCTGGAGCAAGCCAAACTTCGAACTCAGCCGATTTTCGATAAGCAGACGGAGAATAGCTCCGTAGACGATATTAAGCGAGTGAAGGAAGGCATTAAACAAACATCCGTTCTTTCCGTCGTGAAGCAGGGCTTTCTGGGTTCTAGTAAGTTGCCCACGTCGAAGGCTGGAGTTCCGGTCTCAAATTTTAAAGAAATTCAGGTGACGAAAAAGGTTCCGGCCCTGGATATCGGAACGGAGAGCGAGATCGCGGCGAAAGACTTTAGTTTCGGCGATTTGATTTGGAATGAGCAAACGGGCTCTCAATTTGAGCGCCTGCCTTCGCCCACGCCGTTTTCTACGCCTGAAATGCGCCAGGCTTTATCGCTTAAGGTCAAACCGGCCGGCGAGCCTCGCGGACCAGATTCAAAACTCAAACTGGATGGTCGTCTGATCACTCCAGAATCCGTGGCTGGTATCGATTGGCAGCTTTCTGTCGGTGAGGATTCAACTCCTAAACCCTATGAAAAACTGAGTGATGATCAATTGAAAATGGTGGCGGCTTTGATTCTCTTCAATCGTGGAAACTCCTGCCATTACGTGATGGGTATGTTTCATCAACTTAGCCAGAAGTCGGCTACAAAGGTGGAAGCGAATTACCACCTCGGGGCCTGTGCGGATGAGCTAAAAATGAACCAGGCGGCGTTTGATCGCCTATCAAAAGTGGTGCGTTCTCTGGATTCAGATTATGCAGCCCCAGCACTCGAACTGTTGGCCAAGGATCTACCGTCTATCTACGAGCAAGATTTCTATAAATTGGCCAAGAGTATTCCTCAGTTCAAGTCGTTGATCACAGAGAAGACGAGAGACGTGGTGACCTATCGAATGGCTAAGGGCGCCTTTCGTCTGGGTGACTACAAGACGTCCTCGGTTTACGCAGATCAAGTTTCGGAAAAATCGAATCTCTACAACGATGCCCATTTTCTTTCTGCGATGAACAGCTTTGCGACCGGAGATAAAAAACGGGCGCTCAAAAAGCTCACAGATCTCTGGAAGCGGGTTGAGAGCAAAGGCGACTCGAATATGAAGGCCCTGGTGGCCGTCAATCTGGCGCGTATGCATTTTTCGCAAAAACAGTATGATAAGGCTCACAGCTTTTATTTGAAGGTTCCCAAAGACCATGCGTTTTGGGTGCAGGCTTTGATTGAGCAAGGTTGGGCCCAAATTGCACTTAAGGATTATGCGGGAGCAATTGGAAATATGTATTCTCTGCATTCGCCGTACTTCAAAACGGTCTACCAGCCAGAAAGCTTTGTGGTTCGAACCATTGGCTACCTTAATATTTGCCAATATGGCGACGCGTACAAGACGCTCAGCTGGCTCGAGAAAGACTATCGTGGATGGTTCGTTAAGACGGATGGTTATCTCAACACCAAACCCAACGCGCTGACCGTCTATGGTTCCGTGCGCAACTACCTTCGTGGAAAATCCACGGATGATGTGGACGGTGTTCCTTTTCAGGTTTGGCGTGAAATGGCTCGGCGGAAGGACTTTTTGAATGTGCAGGCCGCCCTGAACGACAAATTGGATGAATCCCGTCGCTACGAAGGTGTGAACGATAAGATCAAAGCGGAAAAGGCTAGTATCCGAGCAAGAACCGAGGCTGCCAAGCGCCGCTTTGATGAATTGGGTCACAAGATCGCGTCAGCCTCAACCAATCAGGCGCTGGCGAAGGATGTGCCCCAGTGGAAAGCCAGTCAAAAGTTGGAAAAAGACGTCGTCATTGCTCTTCGCTATCAGTTGGCCGTGTTGGAGCAGGGGCGACAAGCTTATCTGGAGTTCCAAAAGGATTCTCAGTCGAGACTCAATCAGGAGACCGCCAATCTCTCGCAAAGAGCCGGTGAAATTCTATTGAGCCGAGCTAAAAAGATTCGTGAAGAAATGCTTCGTGTTTTGGACAACAACGAACTGCTTCGCTACGAGGTCTTTGCGGGTAGTGGTGAAAACATTCGTTACCAAGTGGCAGGTGGAGAAGTCGGTGCTCAACACCGGATTCCCGCCAGCGTTCGGCCACAAAAGAGTTTGAACTGGTCATTTGACGGTGAGTTTTGGGAAGACGAAATCGGCAGTTACCGTTCTTCATTGCAGAACAACTGCCCGCGACGAGCTGGCGAAACAGCTAAACTGGATAATTAATTAAAAGGGGTTTACCTATGAAATCAATAATTAAGAAACTGATTTTTGTAGCGGTCTTAGTTCTAGGTGCCAAGGCGGCGGCTAAAACCGATGTGAAGGCGACGCTCGATCAGATAAAGGTGAACGAGCAAAATGCCAAGGCCAACTACACCCAATATCAAGCCAACGCGGATATTTCGAATAAGAATGTGGGGGAAGTTGAAAAAGCGCTCAAGGAAATTCGATCGCAAAAGACTCATCTCCTGTCCAACAGCAAGAACCTTGATAAAAACCGGGGCACTCTCGACAAGATGAAGGCCAGCATTCAGCAATACAAACAAGAGGAAGTCGAGCAGATCAAAAAAGAAGAAGCACAGATGGCCAATCTTCGCAAGACTATGGAAATTCTAGAAGCGAACAAGGCCAAGCGAGAACAGAATATCCAAGCTTATGACCAGAAGATTGCCGAGATTGAGAATGAGAAAATGAGCTGGGAATCTCAGAAGCAAGTCTTTTCGAGTTTGCAGCAAGAGCTCGATAAGAAGGAAAAAGCGGCCCTGGCCGAGCGCACGCGTTGGTTAGAGAAGCGTTCTGACTATCGAGGCGAGGCTAAGAAGTGGCAAAAAGAAGCCACTGTGGCCGAGCAGACTCGAGTCAAGTTCGACAAACTTAAATAGTCTTGGCGGCCAATAGCCAAGATTGAAAACTCTTCGATGTATACATAGCGATCCGCCAAATCCATAACAAGGGCGCCTATAGCTGATTTGAGCCAGGTCGCTGCTTTGCGGCAGCATTTTTCTTTTGGTCCATAGGTCAAAGCTGTGGTGCGATCATCGACTCAAATAATAAAGGGGGGTAAATGCAAAAGTTCATCTTTTCATTTCTGTTATTAGTCGGTGTTCAGGCACAAGCCGATATTCACGATCGCATCAATCAGTGCGAGTCTATGGGTGGCGGATCCTGCATATTTGATCTTCTGCGCGAATTGGCCAACCGGGGTGGTGGTGGCAGTGTCGGTGTGCCCGAGTGGTATGTCGGTCTGCCTGGTGAGAGCTGTGAAAATGCTTGCATCCGATTGGGCCGATCTTATTCCTCTCTGACTGAGACGGTTTCTTCAGGTGATTGCGTGTCGCTGGGCCGTCGATTTGGCGGGGTGAGCGTCGGGAACTTATCGGCCAGCTGTAGTGTACCGGTCAACTGTGCCATCAGCCGCGAGCAAGTGATCTATCGATGTGTCAGCGGGCATCCTGCGTCTTCTTATGCAGGTGATTCGCGTATTTGCGCCTGTCAGTAGTGCAAGTTTCAAGCGGGTCTAAACGCTAGGCCCGCACCTTTGACCAGTCAGATATCAAAGGAAGTTTGCCGAATATATAGATGTGCTTCTTCTATCAGCAGTCTTATTCTTATCACCCATTTGGGCTAAGCCCTCAGAGGCCGAACAGCGCGCCTTTTATGAACGCGTTCGGGGTCGATCTTGCGCAGATATTGCCGGCTGGCAACGCGACTTAGAAGAACTGATCGAAAAGAAGTTTTTGTTCCACCTTTTCAGTGATCCCGCAGAGAAATGTGAAAAGAGTTGGACGTCCGACCAAGTCGCATGTTTGTCCAATATTAAAAAGTTCTACTCGGTCCGCGATGAGTTCTTTTACGCGGGCGAAAGACAAGTGAAATTCTTTGGAGAAGACGAGTGGGAGCGCCTAAATGATCTATGTGATGTCTTTGAATGCAAGCCGATGAAACGGTCCGACGGCTCGGAGCTCCAAATCGTACACCCGTTTAAAGGTTGGCCCCATACATTCCTTAATTGTATTCGAGACTCGGATTCAGCTAGCAAAGACCCTCGATGTGCGCCGGTGAAAAACTGGTGCGCGGTCGAGATGAAACGTCACCATCAGGGAGTGATCAGCGATGAAAAGATCATCTTCTTTTATGATCCAGTTCGGAATCGGTTTATTCTAAACGGCGGTAGCGCCATGGGAAATCGCGAAGACACCATCGAGATGCTCACCGTTGTGAAACCAAAGTCCAATGGTGAGCCTTGGCGCGGCGTCTTTTCATCATCGTATGGCGGAATTGCGGTGAGTCCCAATAATCATGGCCCCTCGCAAGGGTGTTGGCATTGTCATCCCGCAGGAGCTCCCCGCAAAATGAGCCCGCTTTGGGGTTCCGTAAGCCAACAGGATCGAAAGGGGTTGAACTGCATCAACCAGGCGATCGGCAATATGGGCGATTTTTCGACCGATCATTTGTGGTCGAACAATGGTTGGGGACCTCACCGCGGAAATGGTACGAGAGGGCAGTCCTGTCACGATTGTCATTCAGGAGATTGGAAGGACAGCATTGCTTATCGTCAGCGTGGACGCCTGTTACCGATTCAGACAGTCACTCAGGAGCTCTTTGCCAAGATGACATCTTGGAACCCTACTATGCCACCGGGCCTGGCTCGTAAAATTCCAGGCTTCGACAAAGCCATGCAGACGTTGGAGAAAATCTATGATCTGGAAGACTCTAAACGAAAAGAGATTTCAGAAGCTTATATTGCAGATTACTGGCGCCAGCTAAGCCAGAGGGGCTTGAACAAAGAAGATGGGCGAAATCCAGAGGCCCATCGCCAAAAGACTGAGAAAATGCTGGAGGCCCATCGGGCGGCTTTATTAGGAGCTCTCAAAAAAGTCCCCGGAGTGTCCGCGGCGGAACACCGGCAGGTGGCCAAAGTCTTGGCCGAGGTGGATCGACAGGGCCTAGCCGATTTTATGTCCATGATCCAAGCGGACAATCGCCGACTGGCCTTGCATCTCAGGGGAGGGCGAGAAAAATGTCTTTTGACCGCACCCCCGGCCCCTGTCAATCCAAGTTCATCTACAATCAAGTAGCCGGTTGGGTCCATCTTTGCAAATTTGTGGAGTCACGAGAGTTCTTCCGCTGCGCTATATTTGAGTCACGTACCCCCCAAGTGACCGAGTCTCGTCGTTGCCCTTCGTCACCCCGAAAACGTAGGGGCGAGTCAGGTCACTGGGGCTTTTTCAATGGCAAACTCGGGGCTGCCTTCCTTCGGTTCACGCATGCGGTAGTAGTAACCGCGCAACTTCATCAGTTCGGCGTCCGTACCCATCTCAACAATTTCACCGTGGTCCAAAACCACAATCAGATCTGAGTGCAAAATCGTCGATAGGCGATGGGCAATGATCAAACTGGTGCGGTCGCGGGTTACAACCTCTGTGGCTTTCTGGATGGCGCGCTCACTGACGGAGTCAATATTAGCGGTGGCCTCATCCAGAATTAAAATGTCGGGATTGAAGGCCAGCACGCGCGCAAAGGCGATCAGCTGCCTTTCGCCTGCACTGAGGTTCGCACCACGCTCCAGCAGCAATCCGTCCAATCCGCCATGGGATCTTAAGATTTCCTGGCACTGGGCCTGTTCAGCAGCCCAAACCGCTCTCTCGCGCGTTACCGCTGGATCAAATAAACTGATATTGTGATAGATTGATCCCGAAAAGATAAAGCCATCTTGCTGGACCACTCCCACCCGCGGACGAAGACTTCTTGGCGCCAACGATTTGATCGAGAGCCCGTCGATCAGAATATCACCTTCCACCACATCATAAAGCTTTTGCAAAAGTGAGATCGTGGTCGTCTTGCCACTGCCGGTACGTCCAACCAAGGCCACCGACATTCCCGGCTCGATCTCGAGATTAATGTGCTTAAGAACATACGGGGAATTTTCGGCATAGCGAAAACTGACATCTCGAAATTCGATTCGTCCTTTTAGACGATTCTCGGGGAAGGCTTGGCCCTCTGTATTTTCAGGGACTTCATCTAACAAATGGAAGACTCGGTCGGCGCTCGCTAACGAATTTTGCAACTGATTGTAGCGCTCTAAGATCGTCTTGAGTGGTTTAAAAAATCCCTGCAGCAGCAGCAGATACGCGGTCAAATGTCCGAGTGAGAGTCCAGCCCGCTCGTGCAAAACGGCGCCCATAAACAGGGCCACGGCGAGAGTGAAGATGTTAAATCCTTCCAGCACGGGCCAAAGAGTCGCAAATAACTTCACTGTCGAAAGTTGAAGAACTTTGTATTCTCGAGAAAGCTTATTGAAAAAGCCACGGGCCTCTGGAGTCCGATTGAACAACTGCAAGACTTTGATGCCGCTCAAAGATTCGGCGGAAAAAGCATTGATCATTGAAAGTTTGCGTTTGGTGGCGCCAAATTGAAATCGAATCTTTTGGCTAAGCTTGAAGCATATATAAAGCAAAGGCGGGAGTGATAGTACGGTCACGCCGGTCATCACCACACTGATCAAAGCCAAGGAAACAAAGATCGAAATCATCTCGATCAAATTGACGAAAATGGCTGCGAAACCTTGGCTGAACAATTCACCAAGGGCGTAGATGTCGTTGGTCACACGCGTGACGGTACGACCTGAAGGATTTTTCTCAAAGTATTGGACGGGCAGCGATTGAACATGTTGAATCTGTTTTTCGCGAATTTCGTAAAGGACTTGATTGCCGAAGCGCTGTATATAGCGAGACTGCCAAAACGCCAGAGCCGCCCGAATGGTTTCAAGTACAAAGTAGGCCGCGGCCACCCATACAATAATGTCAGTGCGATTGTTCTTAATACCCTCGTCAATGGCATAACCGAATAAAAAGGGGAGCAGTCGTCCAACGGCGACGAATAAGGCCACGAGAGCCAGGGTCGAATAGACCTTTTTCTTGTGCCTCCACATAAAGGGCCAAAGTTTTTTAAAGAGCTTATTGAACGTCAACTCGACAGCGACATTGTCCTCAGTGAAAAAATGGTGCGCCATCAGTGGGCCGCCTTGTCTTGCAATTCGGCCAACGTTCGATAGGTCGTCGATTGGACGAGGACTTCGGGATGCCCTCCAAAGGCTTCCATTGATCCTGAGCGAAGAACTAAAATCTTATCGGCACCGCGCACGGCGGACAATCGGTGGGAAACAACGATGGAAGTCGTTTTTTTCAGCTCACCTTGCAATCGCTCGAGGATTTGCTCCTCGGTATGCGCATCCGCCGCACTTAAGGCGTCGTCTAAGATGACCAGAGGGTAGCCACAGATAATAGCACGCGCGAGCGTCAGTCTTTGCTTTTGTCCGCCCGACAAATTCACCCCTCGTTCGCCCACAAGGGCATCATAGGCGCCCGGCCAAGTTTCAATCTCTCGGTCGAGTCGCACGCATTGAGTGGCGTCGCGGACGTCGTCCAGTTTCCAAGTGTCGAGTCCGAGCGCCACATTTTCCCCCACTTTGCGAGAAAACAAAAAGGCTTCTTGCGGGACCACGCCGATCAATCGACGTAAAGAGGAAAGCTTGATTTTTTCCACCGAAATTCCATTGATCAAAATCGTCCCTGTGGGAACGGCGTATTGCCTGGTCAACACTTCGATCAGAGTGGACTTACCTGATCCTGTGGCTCCCACGATACCAAGGCATTCCCCTTCGTTGATTCGAAAGGAGAGTCGATCCAATGCGGGCTGAACGGTGCCAGGATAATGAAAGGTCAGATCACGCACTTCAAGGCTTTTTAACTCTGCAATTTCAACTTCGCCCGAGTCGGGTACGTCTTCTTCAAACTCCAATACCTCTTGGATTCGGCGAAAGCTCGCGCGGCCTTCTTGCATATGTCCAAGCCCGATGCCGATGGCCGACATCGGCCAGATCATCCGTTGAATATATTGGTAAAAGGCAAAAAACTGACCAATGGTCACCTGCCCTGCGATCACCATGGGTGTTCCCAAGAGCAACAAAATCACGCTGCCAAGGGCCACCGGGAGTTCAAGCGCCGGGCCGAAAAAGGCATCCCAAAAGGCCACGCGATTGCAACTGGAGCGAAAAGCGCCCGAATGAATATTAAACTGCTGGGTCTGATGATGCTCCTGCGCGAAACTCTTGATCACCCGAATGCCAGAGACAATTTCTTGCGCAGAGCCCGACATATCGGCAAAGCGGGCCTGCCTGGCATGATAGGCTCCATGCAGTTGGCCCAGCACCCATTGCACGAGCTTTGGCACAAACGGCATGAGCACCAGGGTCTGCCAGGTCCATGTGGGTGAGATCCAAATCATCTGCGGCAAAATCAGTAAGATCAAAAAGATTCCGTCGAGCAAAACCAAGAGGCCCGGGCCAATTCCCATTCTAAAACTATTTACGTCATTGGAAATCAACGTGATCAGCTGGCCAATCTTTCGAGGACGAAAAAACGAGGGGCCCAGGTACGACATGCGATCGAACAGGCGATTGCGAAGATCTTCTGCCACCGTGTGATGAAAAGTGGCCCAATAAATGCGCCACAGATAGCGAAAAATGGACAGACCCGCGATGACGGCAAAAATCCACCCGATCATCTCGCCGATCTCGCTGAGCGGGCGGTCCCCACGGATTTTGTCGATGGTCATCCCGGTCAGCATCGGAACCAGAGAGTCCATTAAGTTGGTCAGAAATAGCCACAGCGTTCCAAGCAGGACAAGACGGGGATATTTTTTTATGTAGTACCGAAACGGCCGCTTCAGCATCATGAGGGAGCCAGCTTCGCATAAAAAAAAACCAGCCTCAACTAAAGCGTCAAACCAACGCGTAGCTCTCGATTGTGCTGATCGAAGTTAAGCAGCGTTTCCGCATAGCCGTAATAATACTGCACGTAAAACGCCGGGATCAGGTCCAGCCCACCCAGACGAAAGGCCCAAGAAACCTGGTATCCGCCCCGGTCCCAATCCTGGGCAAACTTACCTCCGGGGGCGGCCGAGAACGTCAACATGGTCTTATCAAGCCATGAGTCGAAGAGTTGAATGAAAGTAAGAGAGAAGGTGAGCGGACCGACATAATCTTGAATGCGATTGTTCCCCGGATCGAATCCGTGAAGATAGGCGAATTGCGTGGAGAAGCGGGTCGTCCATCTTCGCCCCTCTCTTTCGAAGTTAAATCGTAAATAGTTCATATCCAAAGATCGGCTGGCGTCGCCCGACTTGCCGTTGGAGTTATGGCCAAAAAGCCCAAAGTCGACCGATTTCAGCCAACCAACTTCCTGCAAGTTCATACGGTAAAATAGCTCAGGAGCATAAGTGAAATCCCGAAAGGGCTTGGACTCGGCGTTGAGCTCCCAAAACATCACCTGCGTGTAGGCCATATAAAGCGGGAAACCGCGAATCACCGCCGATTTAAAGCTGAGCTGAAGTTTTGAGTTCGGTTCTCCATAGGCGAAGTAGAGAGGGGAGTGTCGTTGCAAAATGCGCTCTTCACGTCGTGTCTCGTCGTTAATCGTGCGCGATTCGGAGGACTCTTGCTCCGTCGGAGTCTGATCGGTCGCGTGAACCATTGCGGACCACTGCAGGACTAGAACCAACGACGAAAACTTTACCAAATCGAGAGATCTTAGTTTCGACATGGTCGACTACCTACCGTGAGGAAGTCCTTTAAGCAAAAAAAAACCAGCCTCATTCAGAGGCTGGTGAGTTCGGTTTTCACCGCAAGAAAAAGTACGAATTAGAAATTCATCAGGTTTTGCACGTCGAGCTGGCCACCCGAAGTGGTCTTACCCTGTAAAACGCTGCTGCGCTTGACGCTGCCGAGAAGAGCATTCTTGACATCGCGCCAGCTCTTTTCGGGATGCAAGCTCCAGTAAAGGGCGGCGGCGCCGGCGACGTGGGGAGTGGCCATAGAGGTCCCATCCCAAGTGGCCGTGATCAATCCGGGAATGTCGATCACTGTGTCGGAATATTTTTCTGATTGAGTGACTGTCGAGAAAACTTTCACGCCAGGGGCGCCAAGGTCAACCGAGCGGGCTCCCCAGTTCGAGAAGCTACCGAGGGCGCCATTCACGTCAATGGCCGCCACGCTGATGATGTTCTCATGCGTGTAGCTGGCGGGAACAGCGGGCTTGGCATCGGTGTCATTGTCGTAACCCACGCCTTGATGGCCGTTACCAGCGGCGGCGATAAACAACACGCCACGGTCTTGCGCCATTTGAATCGCATCTTTAAGTGCGTTGGTGTCGGCATCGGCGGGATCATCGCCTTCAGAACCCCAAGAGTTCGAAGTCACCTTGGCGCCATTGTCGACGGCGTATTTGATCGCCTTGACTGCGTCAGCCGTCGTTCCTTGGCCTTTTTCACTGATAAAGCGAAGCGCCATGACTCTTACGTTCGGTGCAACACCTGCGACGCCCTTGCCGTTGTCACTGCGTGCGGCCACATTTCCTGCGCAATGAGTGCCGTGACCCGGGTTTCCACCGCTGAGAAGCATTTCAAACATGCTGGCAGTGAGGTCGTAAGGCTTGTTGTCGTTGGCGGCAAAATCCCATCCAACGACGTCGTCCACGTAGCCATTGCCATCGTCATCGATGCCATTGGTGGCCTTATTGCGACCTTGAGCATCAACGCCGGTTTCGCCGGGGTTTCTCCACATGTTGTCGACGAGATCTTCATGGGTGTAGTCCACGCCCGTGTCGATCACCGCGACCACCATGTCGGGATTTCCCTTGGTCGCCGACCAAGCGGAGCTCACACCCATTTGGTTCATACCCCACTGCTTCGAAAAGAGAGGGTCTGGGCCGCTGCCACCGCTGCCATTCATGGGGATTTCTGGATTGTCTGCCGCTGGCGCGTCGCCACCGGGAAAGCCACCGGCCATCAGGCGTCGAGCCAGGCGTTCACGCATCGCGGGGGTCGACAGGGCCGGATTTTCCATCAATTTGATGGCATAGTTCGGCTGCGCTTTGATCACTCCGGGAAGACGCGACAGACTCGCGGCGCTAAAGGCCACCACTGAGGTGGCGGGAAGACGCACGCGTGTCCATCCTTCCACACCTAGGTTTTCCACCTGGGTGCCCATGGGCAAACGTGATTGCAGAGCGAGAACGTGACTAGATGAGCTGGTCGAAAGTTTAACCAGGTAATCGCCTGGTGCGGCCGATTTAGCCATTGCGCTGCCTGAAAAAGTGGCAGCAAGAAGAATGAAAACGAATTTCATGTAGCCCCTCCTTGGTGGTGCTGTAGAACCTTTCCCAAAATTCCGTGGGAACATTCGGCTTCCGATTTTATTAGCCGTAGGCCTAGTTTCAATTTGCAACTGGGCCCCCCAAAAAAACTAGACCTTTTGGCGCTTGGCAGCATTGCCTGTACTATCCTTAATTTGCTAGGTTGTGAGCCATTGAAAACCTTTTGAATATAAGGAGCTCCCTTTGGCTGAGGCACTCAGACAAGTGGACCGCGAACTGGTTGAAAGCACCCGCACGTTCGCCTTCACCACCAAGTTGGATAAAATCGTCGCATGGGGCAGAAAAAATTCTCTTTGGCCTCTGCCTTACGGAACCGCCTGTTGCGGAATTGAAATGATGTCGGTGATGGGACCGCGCTATGACCTCGCCCGCTTTGGCGCCGAAGTCGTACGATTTTCTCCTCGCCAAGCGGACATGATGATTGTGGCCGGCACGATTACCGAAAAAATGGCGCCGGTGATTTTAAGAATCTACCAACAGATGTTGGAACCGAAGTACGTGATCGCCATGGGCGCTTGCGCCAGTTCGGGTGGATTTTATCGCTCGTATCACGTCTTGCAAGGTGTGGACAAAGTGGTGCCTGTAGATGTTTATGTGCCCGGCTGTCCTCCCACTCCGGAAGCCGTTCTTGACGGTGTGATGCGAATTCAAAAGATGATTGAGGATCATTCTCCTCGTCCGTGGAAAGAATATTGGAAACCAGGCGTATATCGATGAACAAATTCACAATTGAGTCGGTCCGAACGGACCTGCAGAGTAAATTTCCCTCCGTTAACTTCGATTATGCGGAGGCGCACGGCAACGTTGTGCACATTCCAAAAGACTATGTTTTTCTTGTCTTGAAGCATTTGAAAGATTCCGGCCGGTTTGATTTTTTAATGAACATTTCGGGTGTCGACTATCCGGAACGCACGAAGCGCTTCGAGGTGGTGTACGAACTATTTAGCTCGAGCACGGCGGAGCGTTTACGAGTGAAAACGCAAGCGGCCGAGGACGAAGAAGTCCCCACCGTAATTCACCTCTGGCGTGGCGCTGATTGGTTTGAGCGCGAAACATGGGACATGTACGGCATTCGCTTTGCCGGTCATCCCAACTTGCGTCGCCTGCTTGTCCATCATCAGTTTCAAGGCTTTCCTCTGCGCAAAGACTATCCAGCGGATCACCAGCAGCATTGCACGGAATCCACGCCGATTCATTTTGATGTGGATCCCAGTTACGTGCCCGAGGCTGATAAAGATTTGGTGCCGCTGAACATTGGCCCCTCGCACCCGGCGACTCACGGAACTTTGCGAGTGATGGTGCAGCTCGATGGCGAAAAGGTACATCGCGCGACCGTCGAGATGGGCTACCTGCATCGGTGCTTTGAAAAGATGGCCGAGACTCATCCCTACAATCAGGTGATTCCGTACACGGACCGTCTGAATTATTGCTCGGCCCCAATGAACAACGTGGGCTATTGCAAAGCGGTGGAAAAGCTTTTGGACGTCGAAGTTCCACCCAAGGCGCAAGCCATTCGGGTGATTCTGTGTGAACTCTCACGCATCATTGATCACATTGTGTGTATCGGCGCGAATGCGGTGGATTTGGGCGCATTGACGGGGTTCTTCCATCTCTTCACCTATCGTGAAAAGGTTTATTCTTTGTTTGAGCAGCTGTGCGGCGCTCGTTTGACGGTCTCGCTCACTCGCGTGGGTGGAATGGCCAATAATCCTCCCGCAGATTGGTACAAAAACGTTCTGCAATTCGTAAAAGAAATGCGGGTCGGGGTGGATGAGCTCGATTTGCTGCTAACCGAGAACAAAATTTGGATTCAACGCACGCGAGACGTGGGCAAGATCAGTGGGCGCGACGCTATTGAGTGGGGCTACACGGGACCACTTCTACGCGCGGCCGGGGTGGGCTTGGATTTGCGCAAAGCTCAGCCTTACTATGGCTATGATCAGTTGGATTTTGACGTTCCGGTTGGCACCAGTGGTGATGTTTACGATCGTTATTTGGTCCGCGTGGCGGAAATGCGCGAGTCTTTGAAGATCATCGAGCAAGTGGCCAAAAATATTCCTGAGGGCGACTACACCATTCGGGACAAAAATATTGTTTTGCCTGAGAAAAAAGAAGTCTACGGCAATATCGAAGGTCTGATGAATCACTTTATGTTGGTGATCAAAGGATTACGTCCCCCGAAGGGCGAGATCTACGACGCCTCGGAGGCCGCCAACGGTGAGCTCGGCTACTACTTGATCAGTGACAACAGCGCCCGGCCTTATCGACTAAAAGTTCGTGCGCCTTGTTTTGCCATTTACCAATCGTTTGCCAAACAGATCACCGGCGGCATGGTGGCTGATGTGATTTCCATTCTCGGCAGCATGAATGTGATTGCCGGTGAGCTTGAGCGATAGGAGAGGTTGAAGATGTTTACACTTTCGCCTGAGGGACAAGAATTCGTTAAAAAAGAGCTGAAGCGCTACGAAACAGCGTATTCGGCGATTATTCCCTCTCTCTACAGGGTGCAAAAAGAAAATGGCTGGGTTCCACCCGAGGCTGTACCTTATTTGGCTGGCCTTATGGGTTTGCCTGAGGCCCACATCAACGAGGTCTTGTACTTCTACACCATGTTCAACAAAAAGCCGGTGGGAAAACTTCACGTCCAAGTCTGCACCAATATTTCGTGTGCGATGAATGGTGGCCGTGAGTTGGCGGACAATCTGTGCAAGCGCTTCAACGTGAAATATGACGAAGTCAGCGCTGACAAAAGAATCACGGTGTCTCGGGTGGAGTGCTTGGGTTCTTGTGGGACGGCCCCCATGATGCAAGTCAATGACCGTTACTTCGAAAACCTGACGCCGGATTCGGCTTACGAGAAAATTATGAAAATGGGGACCGTATGAGCCGTGAAACCAAACTACTGACTGAGCACTACGACAAAGACGAGTTTCAGGGCATTGAAGGCTACAAAAAGTACGGCGGATATTCGGTTTTGCCGAAGGCGCTTAAGATGGATCCCAAAGCCATCACTGAGGAAGTGAAGGCCTCTGGTCTTCGCGGTCGCGGGGGTGCGGGATTTCCGACGGGCACCAAGTGGAGTTTTTTGCCGGCCAATGGCGAGCCCCGCTATCTTCTCTGTAACGCGGATGAAGGCGAGCCGGGGACCTATAAAGATCGTTTGATGATGGAGCGTGCTCCCCACCAACTGATCGAAGGTATGATCATTTCGGCTTTTGCGATTGGTTCGAAAAAATCCTACATCTACATTCGTGGTGAGTATGATTACCCGATCGCTTGTGTGGAAAAGGCGATCGCTGAGGCCTACAAAGCGGGATATCTCGGTAAAAACATCTTAGGCAGTGGTTTTGACCACGATATGGATGTTTATCGGGGTGCAGGGGCCTACATCTGTGGAGAAGAGACCGGAATGATCTCTTCTTTGGAGGGTTTAAAAGGGCAGCCGAAGTTGAAGCCGCCATTCCCCGCGGTTCAGGGGTATTTGCGAAAACCCACGATCGTGAACAATGTGGAAACCCTAGCCGCCGTGAAGTACATCATTCGTGATGGGGCCGCGGCTTACAAAAAATACGGAACTGAAAAATCGGCGGGTACCAAATTGTTCTCGGTGTCTGGCAATGTGGTCAAGCCGGGCAATTATGAAGTTCCGCTCGGAATTCCCTTAAAGGATATTATTTTTGATATCTGTGGTGGTTTGAAGCCGGGTCGAAAGCTTAAGGCCGTGATCCCGGGTGGATCTTCGGCGCCCGTGCTAACGGCAGATGAAGCCATGAAATGCACCATGGATTATGAAGGATGCGCACAGCTTGGCACCATGTTGGGTTCAGGCGCCATTATCGTGATCGATGACAGTAACAGCATGGTGGATTTGCTTGATGTGATTATGCATTTTTATCACCACGAATCTTGCGGTCAGTGCACCCCTTGTCGTGAAGGCACGGGCTGGCTGGGCAAAATTGTTCACCGAATTATCCATGGCCAAGGTGAAGTTAAAGATATCGATTTGATCAAAAAGATCTCAGAGCAAATGATGGGAAAGACGATCTGCGCTCTATCCGACGCAGCGGCGATGCCGGCGATTTCATTTGTGACAAAATTTCGTGACGAATTCGAGGCCCACATCAGGAAGAGTTCTGGCAAAGTAGGAGGCGAGGCTCATGCCTAAGGTCAAAATTAACGGACAAGAAGTCGAAGTGCCACAAGGCTCAACGATCATCCAAGCTTTTAAGGCGGCTGGCCACGATATCTGCCATTACTGTTGGCACCCGGGCTTAAGTATCGCCGGAGTTTGCCGGCTTTGTATGGTGCAAATCGAAGGTATGCCACGGTTGCAGATCGCCTGTAACACAGAAGTGAAGGACGGCATGGTCGTTAACAACACTTCCGACATGGTGAAAGAGACTGTGAAATGGGGACTTGATTTTCACCTGATCAATCATCCGCTGGATTGCCCGATCTGTGATCAAGCCGGTGAGTGTGGATTGCAAGATCAGTACATGCAATTTGGCCAGTACGATCCGCAAATGGCTGAGCCCAAGGTGAAAAAGCATAAGGTGATTGATCTTGGGCCCACGGTGGTTCTGGATTCTGAGCGATGTATTTTATGTTCGCGCTGTGTGCGCTTTACCGATGAGGTCTCCAAGACCAATGAGCTTGGAATTTTCAATCGAGGCGATCGAAGTGAGATCGGCACGGTGGAAGGTAAGCCGCTTAACAACAAATACTCTTTGAATACGGTCGACATCTGCCCGGTGGGCGCCTTGACCTCCAAGGACTTTCGTTTTCGTCAGCGGGTTTGGTATCTTAAAGAGGCCGACTCGATTTGCCCGGGTTGCTCGACGGGTTGTAATGTGAAAGTTCATTACAATGAAGAAGGCCTGTGGCGCGTGAAGCCCCGACACAATCCAGAAGTCAATGGCTACTGGATGTGCGATATCGGCCGGGACACATACAAATATGTAAATATCAAAAACCGCTTGCTCGCGGCGAAAGTCGGTCGACGGGACACTTGGCAAGAGATGTCGCCTCTTGATGGCGCTCGCACGGCCGGGATGCGCATAAGTGATTTGGTGCAAACACACGGTGCGGACTCGGTCGCCCTTGTGTTGACCGGCCAATATACGAATGAAGAGTACAAAGATTTGTTAGTGTATTTTGTCACCCAGTTGAAGCTGAAGACCATTTATCACTGGGCCAATAATCCAGAGAAGATGGAAGAATTTGATGGCCTACTTTTGCGCGGCGATCGAAACCCCAACACCAAGGGTTTGCAGGCGGCGCTCAAGCAGGCGGGGACGCACGGCAAGTGGGAAGATCTTCAGGCCGCTCTCGGTGGCAAAAAGATCAAGGCGGTCGTGGTGGCGGGTCCAGAAGATCAGTCGGTCTTCCCCGATATGAAAGAGAAAATCCAAATGTTCTCACAAGCCGACAATTTGATTTGGCTGACCTCCTGTCCCTCGGCCGATTTGGATCAGGCCGGCTGCGACACTTGGCAGATTCCAGTGAAAACGCATGTGGAGAAGGCGGGGACCTTTACCAACTTCAAAGGGTTGGAGCAGAAGTTTCCTCTCGGCACGACCATTGTTCCGCAAGCCCTGACTCTATCCGAAGTGGCCGATGTGTTTCACGGTCGGGATCTCAACTGGGCTATGCGACCTAAGGGATTGGGCGGCACCAAAAACAATTATGCGACTTTAGCGCGAGGTGACCTATGAGTTTGGTTAAGCGTCCAAGTAGCGCGGCTCAGTGGTATTTGCCCGGTATTTTGGCGGGAATGGTTTTTACCTTTAAGAAGATGATCTTCAACTTGATGAATCAGAAGAAGATGGTCACGCTCAACTACCCAGAGGAAAAATACGAATACGGTCCTCGCTTTAAGGGCAACCACGTTTTGACGGTGAAAAAGGACGGCAGCATTCGTTGCACGGCTTGCATGCTCTGTGCGACCAACTGTCCTGCTCAATGTATTAAAATCACCGCCGCGGAAAGTGATGATCCCACTGTTGAGAAGTACCCGATCGCCTATGAGATCGATGTGCTTCGCTGTGTGTACTGTGGATTTTGTGAAGAGGCTTGTCCTGTCGATGCGATCCGTATGGGGCCTGAGTGGCAAACCGCCGCTCTCAACGGCAGCAAGTTCACTTACGACATTCAGCAGCTGGCCTATCGCCCCCAACTCAAGGGCGGCATCCAATCCGTTTTGGATGAGACAGAACGCCACCACGCCGGCATTTAGGGAGTCCGCACCTTTTCCACCGTCGCCACGTCAAGCACGGCGACTACAGTCTCCATCGCGATGCATATGTTATATCCGAGATTCGGAAACTACTGGGCCCGGGCCCTGCTTGTCCGGATGGTCGTCGCCTTTTCGGCCGACTAATGGTCGAGAATCATTTGTTATAGAGTGAGCCCCTGACGTTGGACACTGTCTAGCAAATATCTGACCGGTTCGATTGGCCTTACTGCGGCAGCCTGTGATATGGATTTTGCCGTGAGAAAAGGACGATCAATGGAAATCTTTA